>CAMDXE010000016.1 GCA_945878925.1 Chitinophaga pinensis | reverse complement strand
AAACTAGCGCTTAGCACTTTTTTGTTTGAAAATTCGTCACGTTCACATTTAATTCCGCTATTGTCCTCGCCTATTGTACCTCCTAATTGATCGAGGTTTAACATAAATTTTATTTTTATAGAGTCTTTATTCAGGCTTTTTACATAATGTTTGCTTCCTAAATAACCAATTTCTTCTCCCGAAAAGTAAACAAAACGCAGTGTGTATTTTGATTTAAGGTTTTTGATCCATTTGGCCATCTGATACAATGCAAAATTTCCTGAACCATTATCATTTACGCCTGGCCCATTTATACCATCATAATGTGCACCAATAATAATACAAGAATCGCTATCGCCTCGTTTTACAAATTCAATGTTCCGTAAAGTATCAAGATTATAAGCAAAAGGTTGACTATAACATGTATAGCCTAACTGTTCAACCGATTTTACCAACCATTTTTGCGTTGAATCCAAACTTTTGGTACCTACCTCTTTAATTCCTAATTTTTCGATGCGTTGCAAGAAAACATAAGGGTTTTCAACTTTTAGGATATAGTCTGCTATATTTTTTTGATAAACCTGCGCGAATGTTGCCTTCGAAAAAATAAAGAAGGCCCCTATTAAACTACACCTTATTAAAAAATTTAGTTGGCCCATAAGCTAATTTTTCGTTCATTCAGGCTTACATAACTTAATTGGCATGTCACAAACTGTGATTTTGGAAGTTGATTTAGGATTATTTCTGGCCATTCGATGAAACAATATTGATCTGAATAAATATACTCTTCAAAACCTATATCCATAACTTCTTCAATAGTTTTGAGGCGATATAAATCGAAATGAAATATTTTACCTTTTGGGTATATGTATTCGTTTACGATTGAAAATGTAGGACTATGTACTAAATCTTGGCAACCTAAACCTTTGCTAATGGCTGAAACCAAGGCGGTTTTGCCCATTCCCAAATCTCCCTTAAAACAAAAAATTTTTACGTCACTACACTTCAATACTTCGATGGCAATTTCATCTATGCCCGCTTTTTCAAAGGTTTTCTCATAAATTACCTTCATTTTTTATCGGTTTTTTGTTTCGATTAATTCGCCGTCAGTCCATTTTTCGGATCGTATTCGCTTGCCTTTATGGTTGTAATAATACCAATCGCCGGTTTTTTTCCCATTTTTAAAACTTCCATTACAGCGTCCATAAATCTTACTTACACCAAACATCCAAGCCCCATCTCGCAATCCATTGTTATATGAGCCATCGCATCGCGTATAGGGATTGGCTGATTTTTCAACCCATAAGCCATTTTTTTTACCCAATACATAGGTTCCTTCTTCATTTACAACCCCATTAACCCATTCGCAATAATGGCCATCAAGTTGATTATTGTTAAAATTTAGTTCCTTTAGCTTAAGTCCTATAAAATCGTAGTAAATCCATTTTCCGTCCTTTTGGCCTAATTTGTATGACTCTTCATTTATTTTTTTGCCCGTTTGATCAAACTTAATAAATTTTCCATGCGGCAAGCCATCTTTGTATGAACCTATTTCGCCAATTTGACCATTATTGTGATGAATAACCGATGCACCATCTCTTAGTCCTTTTTTGTAGTCTATATCTTTTCTGATTTTCCCATCCGCAGCATACGAAACAACCTTGCCATCGGGAATTCCATTTACAAAATAGCCTTCTTGTTGTTTCTTTCCATTTTCAAACCATAAATCAACAGCCCCTTCCTCAATTCCTAATTTATAATTTGTTTCTTTTTTGGGTGAACCGGTCTGATAAAAGCTTTTATAATTTTTATCCAGCTCGCCATCCTTGTAATTGCATAATAATTCAGGTTTACCATTTGGGTACCATGCACTGTATTGGCCATTGCGTTTGCCATTGCTGTATTCTATTTCTAATTCTTTGAGCCCATTGTCGTAATAACATCGGTAAAGCCCGTCAATCTTACCGGCCTTCCAGTCGGTTTCCTGCCACTTTCTATTATTAGCATGGTTGAGTATGGTTTTGCCTGTAAATACCTGCTCCTTGTATAAATATAAGCCATCTGTATTTTTCTTTAATTCTGAAAATTTAACAGTTTGAGCCAAGCCCTCAAAAGCAAGGGCTATTAGAAATAAAAGGATATAGGCTTTATGAGGCCGAGGTAGATGAATTTCCATTTTTTTTAAGACTGCAATTTTACTGAAAAACGCAGTCTTCCTCAATTTATTTCATCCACAAAAACACGGTTGTATTAAAATAGATACAACAGCGCGATTATAAAAATGAAATTGACAAGAATTGCGCCAATAATAATTTTAGCATCCATTTTAATCGAGTGTTTAGTGGGTTTAGGTGTAATTGAATCCATAATAGTTAGTTTAGTTAAGCAAAGTTAAAATTAAAGTTGAGAATAAAAAATTGAAAAAATAAAGATTCCGTTCATTCATATACCCCTTAGACGCAGGCTAAAATAATTTTGTGACAAACATTTTTTAAAATTTTTAATTTTGTAAAATGTTAGGATTAAAACTTGCCACCGATCCAAGATGGGTCAATATTGCCGAAAAATCTATTGACGAAATTCTTACGGATCATGCCTATTGCGAACAAAAGGCCACCTCCAATTGCATTACTTTAGTCGTTAGATACCCCGAATTCGAGCAAATGGTAGATGAAGTTACCGCTGTTGCCGCCGAAGAATGGGGTCATTTTCGAAAAGTGTTAAAGGAGTTAAAAAAGCGAGGCTACAAATTAGGGCGCAACCGCAACGACAACTATGTAGTAAAACTTAGAGAATTTAAAATCAAAGGCGATTCTAGGTTAAAAGGATTTATTGACGAGTTGCTTATTGCTGCTATGATTGAGGCTCGAAGCTGCGAACGTTTTCGTTTATTATCACTGCATATTAACGATCCCGAATTAAAGAAATTTTATCACGAATTTATGGTTTCAGAAGCTGGCCATTATACCATGTTTCTAGATTTAGCAAAATTATATATCGAGCACGACTATGTAAAAAAACGATGGGAAGAATTCCTTATTTTTGAGGCCGAGTTGATTCAAACTATAGAATACCGAGGCGATAGAGTTCATTAATAAAAGGAACGCTTAACGCCACTAGCTCTGCTTTAGGGCAATGGTCATTTCACGTTTTCCGGGAGGTCCAGGTATAGCTTGTACCAAAAAACCAGCCTGTTTCAACATTCGCTTTACAATCCCTTTGGCGCAATACGTAGTTAAGCGGCCGTTTGGGTTTAATAGTTCATATAATTTATGAAAAATATCTAGAGTCCAAATATCCATTTGCTTCTCAGGAGCAAAGGCATCGAAATATATTAAATCGTATTTAGCTATAGAATTAAACGTTTGAATGTTTGTTAAATGCCAATTAAACACTCCGTTTGGAGAAATTTTGTAAGTTAACCCTTCTTGAATACCTGCAATTTTGTGTAGCAATTCGGACACGTCTCTGGGATACCCCAAGGCAAATTGTTGGACGATGGACTTGGATAATGGATAGGGTTCCAAAGCCTCATATACCACATTTCTTTTAGTTTTATTAGCTTCTAAAATTGTAAGAGCGGCATTCAAACCGGTACCCAATCCAATTTCGAGTATATGAACCGGGTTGGTATTTATCTGATTAAACCCATTTTGAATATATACGTGCAGCGATTCCTGTAGGGCTCCATTCACAGAATGGTAGGTTTCGTTCAATTCTGAATTGTAAATTGAAAACGTTCCATCCTTAGTTTTTATAACTTTCAATTCACTTTTATTATTACTCATAAAAATTCAAATTTGCAGCATGCAAATCAACACCCTTTCTATTATTATTCCAGCATATAATGAAGAAAGAACTATTCACCTCATTCTCGATAAAATAAATGCTGTTACCTTAAGGGATGGCATACAAAAAGAGATCATAATTGTTGACGATTGTTCGAAAGACAAGACAGACGAGGCTATTCAAACCTATATTGAAAATCATAAAGATCTAAAGATACTTTTTTTTAAGCATTTGACCAATAAAGGCAAAGGCGCCGCATTGCATACAGGAATAGCAAAAGCCAATGGCGATTTAATCGTTATACAAGATGCCGATTTAGAATACGATCCAGAGGAATACAACGATTTACTAAAGCCGTTTTTTATGGCCAATGCCGATGTTGTATATGGTTCGCGTTTTATGGGAGGAAACCCTCATCGTATTTTGTTTTTTTGGCATACCATAGGAAATAAGGTTTTAACGATGCTGTCGAACAGCCTTACTAACTTAAACCTAACCGATATGGAAACTTGCTACAAAATGTTTAGGCGCGAAGTAATTCAAGGAATTAAATTGCAAGAAAAACGCTTTGGTTTTGAGCCCGAAGTGACAGCAAAACTTGCAAAAATCAAAGAAATCAAAATTTACGAAATAGGTATTTCGTATTACGGCCGCACCTACGCCGAAGGTAAAAAAATAAATTGGAAGGATGGATTCAGAGCGCTTTGGTGCATATTAAAATATAATATCTTTCATTAATGAACAACGCGTCTAATAGGCCACTGGCCTGGTTGTTATTGCTTGTTTTATCCATCATTTGGGGGAGCTCGTTTGTGCTTATGTTCGAAGGCTTAAAGATGTACTCATCTACTCAATTGGCGGCCTTTAGAATTGGTATAGCTGGTTTATTATTTTTACCTTTTGGATTAATAAATATTTTTAAAGTTGATAAATCAGATATTAAGTGGTTTGCACTTTCGGGAGTCATGGGCAATTTTATACCGGCATTCTGTTTTGCTTACGCCCAAACCTACCTCCAAAGCTCAACAGCAGGAGCTTTAAACGCGCTAACCCCATTCTTTACCTTAATTGCTGGAATCGTTTTATTTTCAAAAACATTTAATAAATACAAGATTATTGGAATTGTACTTGGCTTAATTGGCGCCTTGTCCTTAATTATTAATAAAGCAGGCGGCCGCATCGAAACCCATTACGAATATGGACTGATAATTCTAATATCAACTTTATTCTACGGAATAAATGTAAATGTGATTGAAAATAAATTAAGTAAATATAAACCACTGTATATAGCATCAATACCATTAAGCTTAATTTTTTTTCCAAGTTTAATATGCTTAATTGTATTTCGCTTCCCATTCGAACAGGCCCTAAACGCAAGCTTTATAAATAGCACGATAGCTATAGCAACATTGGGCATTGCAGGAACTGGGCTGAGTTTGATTCTCTTTAACCGACTCATTCAAATCACAAATGGCCTATTCGCTTCAACGGTCACCTATCTTATGCCGGTTGTTTCTACCTTGTGGGGCATCTACTACCACGAACCCATTGGGCTCATTCAAATAGCATCATTATGCTTAATTTTATTAGGCATTTTAGTGGTCAGGAAATTTAATTAATTTAGCTTAATTATATTTTTTAAACTTTTGGTTACTCTAGCCTATTTTTGCTTAATTTATTTTTATGAATACTTTAGAGTTAAAATCAGAGCTAAGCTTTATAGAGTATGCTGTTGAGATTAAAAAAGCTGAGACAGATACTATTAAATTTGAGATCCCAATAGACGCCGCCAGGCTTCAAAAATTACTTAATAAACATCAAAAAATACCTCTATGGTTAGATTATGGCGAAATCACGCCTTTGGCCCTAAATTACCCCAAACAATTAGATTTACTTGGCCACTCTAATGAGCCTGTACTTATAGTGAAAATAGGAGGCGACGATAGCTTTTATCTATTTAAACTTAAGCAATATTCGATTAGCGACGATATGTTTTATGGTCGAGATCAAAAACACTTAATTGAAAAATGCTTAATTATTTATTTGACAAAATTGGTCAATTCTGGGCAAACTGAAAAAGAGCAATTTGATAAATATTTTCAAGTTTCTAAAAATCAGTTATTTAAGCTTAATCAATTGAATGATGAGTTGATGGTTGTTAAACGTCATGCCGAAACTCACCTCAATTCACTTTTTAACTACATATTAAAAGATATTCGTTCGGCCAATCAAATCATTTCTTTGAGCGATTCTACAACTAGCTATTTAAATGAATCAAATTTTGATTTAGAAACGCTTGAAAAAATTGCCATTGAGGCTTATCACACCGCCAATGAACTTAGCCCCTACTCTACCGACCTTCGTATAAAACGTTATTTTTTGCCAGAAATTAAGGAAAAGCAATCCAATTCTGCTCCTATTAGTCCACCACTGCCTATTGCCAAAAGCCCTAAAACAGGTCGTACAAAGGCTAATCTTGGCCAAAAGCCTAAAACCACCCTTACAAAATTGCAGAAAACGATGAACTTACTCGACCGATACGAAAACGCTGTGACGAGCCTTACAAACGCTAAACTCCCTATAATGGGCAAAAATATTGCTCAATTTTGTGTTCCGCCAATAAGCGCTCCTGCCCTCACCGATTCAATCAACAAACATGCCCATCGCATCAAGGAATGTTTAGCCCTGTATTCCGAAAATTGGCCTAATCTACGTATGAAATACCTGCCTATTCAAAAATTAGAAGCCGATTAATAAGCCTACAGATTGCTTATTAAGATTATCAAATAAATTTACAATTCATTTTGAGCAACGCCTCATAAACCCGGTTAATTGGCAAACCCATAACATTATAAAAATCGCCATCTATTTTTTCTACTCCTATATACCCTATCCATTCTTGAATTCCATAGGCACCGGCTTTATCAAGTGGACTATAATTTTGGACATAAAAGTTTATTTGCTCGTCGGTCAAAGTCTTAAAATAAACGTTTGTTTTATCGGTAAACGCAATTTTTGTGGTTTCACTGCGCAGGCAAACCCCCGTTAAAACGGTGTGCATTTTGCCCGATATTTTTTTTAACATGTCGGCCGCATCGCTCAAACTCTTTGGCTTATTAATTATTTCACCATTCAAAAGCACTGTGGTATCGGCGGTCAATAATATTTTATTATGTAAACTTTGGGTATAGCCCTCCGACTTTTTACAGGCCAAATATTCAGCCACGTCTTCTAAGTTTATGGTTTCTGGATAATCTTCGTTAACATCAAGGCTAATTAATGTAAATTTTATTCCAACAGCCTTCAACAATTCGGCTCTTCGTGGCGATTTTGAACCTAATAATACCTCCATGTTTTTTATATTAAGGGTTTAAAAAAACAACATGGATAAGGTTCCAGTGATCATAATATATAAAGCCACCTTCGATAAGTAAGTATAATCCGATTTTTGGGAGGCAAGCTGCACACTAGCCAATAAATGAAATAAGGGCAAGGCCACACAAAGTATATTATAAGTCAAAAAAACATAGGTGAGTGGCGGTGTAAAATAACGTGCCATGATTATTCGCAAGCAGGTTGAGTAGCCTAAAATAAACAGAAACGTTACACCCATTATTAAATATCGAGTAGCTTTAAAACCTGCAACAACTGTGAATGTTTTATAGCCAGCTTGCGCGTCGCCATGGCTATCTTCAGCATCTTTTATTATTTCTCTAATCAGATGAATGCCAAAAGCATTGAACGAAAACATTAAAATAAGGCCTGCGTTAATTTTTGGGTCGAATAGTTTGAATATGAAAATTGAAAATGCCCCAAGCAAGGCCACAATTATATTGCCAATTATTGGCAAACGTTTAAAAAAACAATTGTAAAAAAACAAAAGGGAAACCACTGCCGAAATGATTACTCCCAAAAAATAAGACCATAAAAATGCCAAGAGCAGAGCCGCGCCAGCTGCTATAATCGAAATTAAAAAAGCCAATTTTGTATCGTTACTATTAGAAAGGTGCATGGCATAAGGCCTATTTACCTCGTCAGCCTTTTTATCCATTACATCGTTGAGTAAATACCCAAAAACGGCGCAGAGTTGGGTAATTGATAATAAATTAATATGGTGGACGTCCACAACATCCTTCCACGAATTATCAAAGCCTAAAAAATAAACTGCACAAATTTGGGTAATAAAAAGAATGAGAAGGTTAAGCGGGCGAATGGCTTTTAGAACATGCATTCTATTTTTTTAGGTAAAATTTCATTTTATAATCCACATCAATTTTGCCTTTCGAAATATTAATAAGCTTACCTTTAATTAATTGTTTTTTCAAAGGCGAAAGTAAATCCACAAAAAGCACACCCTCTAAATGATCGTATTCGTGTTGGATTACTCTAGCAACCATATCATCGCAGGCCATTTCTTGCCATTCGAAATTTTCGTCTTGATATTTGAGAAGCAAATTAGAATGTCGTTTTATGTTTTCACGAATTTTAGGAATGCTTAGGCAGCCCTCCTCAAAATCCCAAAGATTACCCGATTCGGATATGAGTTGGGGATTGATAAAGGTTTGCTTCACACCTTTAATTTTTTTATCCGAAAAAGCATTGGTATCTATAATAAATAAGCGGATGTTTTTGCCAATTTGCGGCGCAGCCAACCCAACGCCATTGCTCTCGTACATGGTTTCATACATGTTTGCAATGAGCTGTTTAAGTTCTGGATAATCAGGCCCAATTGCCTGTGTTGTTTGTCGTAAAATGGGGTCGCCAAATGCCCTAATTGCTAATATCATTGAACCGAAAGTAAATATCCCTGCAAAATTAGAGTTGCGCTAATGGAATCCAAACGTTTTTTATCTTGTCGGTCTTTTTTTTTATATCCACCCTCAATCATTGATTGTAAGGCCATTTTAGTTGTAAATCGCTCATCATACCTAACTATTGGAATAGCAGGCAATGCGGCTTCTAATTTTTTAATAAAGGGTTTGATGTGTATTTCACTTTCCGAGGCCTGTCCATTCATTTGCATTGGCAAGCCAACCACTATTTTTTCGACCGCTTCTTTTAAACAATAATTTATTAAGTAGGCGTTCACCTCATTTGGATGAATCGTGGTTAAAGCATTGGCAATTATTTTAAGGGGATCGGTAACGGCTATCCCAACACGCTTAGTTCCAAAATCGAGGGCAATTATTCTCCCCATTAATAGTGATAAATAACCGGAACCATCATGTAAACAAGCACAATTTTGCCGTCTTGTTTGCCAGGAGTCCATTTAGGCATAGAATGAAATATTTTTATGGCTTGCTCTTCAAGGCCGTAGCCTAGTTTTTTTCCAACCGTTTTTATTTCGCTTAGCGAGCCATTTTTTTCTACAATAAATTCAACATTTACTTTTCCTTGAATTTTATGTTTTATGGCTTCGAAAGGGTACATAAGGTGTTTGCTAATATAATGGTCCATCGCTTTTTTTCCTCCAGGAAATTCGGGCATCTCGCCCACAATGATGAAAGGTTTTTCATCATGGTATAGCACCACGCATTCCTTTGTTTTGTAGCTGAAGGACGAAAACAATAAGACGGGAAAAATGGCAAAAAAACAGGTTTTAATTAGCTTCATTATAAAACAGAAAACAAAGGTAGTATTTATTCATTATTTAACAACTTTGTTTGCACAGTAAGTACTTGCATAGGCATCGGGTTTGGCCTTAAATGTATAGCCCATACCGAGTATATACCCCATGGCTTCTTTGAAAGCTACATTTGACTTAAATTGTGGATCGGTGTTGATATCTGCATGCACCTCAAGCTCAATATTAAATTCGTCCAATACCGGACAAACGGTATAAGCTATTTGAATTGAATCGGAAACCTCCTGAATCATCCTCTCCTTTATCGTCATTTGCCTTTCGGTTTGATAGGTATTATGAAAAATAAAACCACCCTTGCCCAACCTAATAAAAACAATGGCCGTAGCAAACTCAATTATAGAGCCTTTCATTTGCGAATCGGTACCAATACACACCTTTAGCTTATTAAGGCGCTCCTCTATCAATTTATTTCTAACTTCATCCAAAATAGGAAGTTTTAGGGATTCGCCGGATAACTTTCGCCAAGCCATATTACAAATATGGTATCAAACATCGATTATTTTTGCTAAATCATTTACACAATTGCAATTAAATGGCTTAAAATTTAGAATTTTGCGCCCAACTTAAATTAATCTGGGCCATTGACACAAAACGAAATAATAAAGGCATTACACCAATTAGGAACCCTGTTTGAATCTTGTAAGCCCGAAGATGACTTAATAAATAAGGCTCATATTCATAATAAGTGGTTTACGCCCGAGATGCAAATGGCCGCTTTCAAAAATTGGGCCATACAGCTTACCGAAGCAAAATTGTTAGAATGGGCCTCTGCGTATAGTTTTTCCGATACCCCTAAAAGCGTAGGGATTATCATGGCTGGAAACATTCCGCTTGTGGGCTTACATGATATGATTTGCGTTTTAGTGTCGGGCCATTATGCCCTGATTAAACCATCATCCGACGATAGTATTTTAACACCTTGGATAATCGAAACCCTTTGTGGCATTGACAAACGACTGGGCGAAAGAATTAAGCAAACTGAAAAATTAAATACAATTGAAGCGCTTATTGCTACAGGAAGCAACAACAGTGCCCGGCATTTTAATTACTATTTTAAGGATAAACCGAAAATATTGCGAAAAAATAGAAATTCGGTGGCCATTTTAACGGGCAACGAAAGCTTAAATCAATTACAAGATTTGGGCAGCGATATTTTTATGTATTTCGGCCTAGGTTGCCGCAATATCTCAAAACTATTGGTGCCCGAATCCTACAACTTTGACTTATTTTTTGAGGCCATCGAACCCTATAATCACTGCATACATCACCATAAGTATTACAATAATTATACCTATCACAAGGCTATATTTTTGATGAACCTTACCCCCCACCTCGATAATGGATTTTTGATTTTAAAGGAAGACGATAAGTTGGCCTCACCACTAGGATGTTTATTTTATGAACGCTTTTCAACTACTGACGGCGCTATAGAATACTTGCAAAATAATAAGGAGGATATACAAATTTCTGTGGGTGATGAAATTTTCGGACTCGATTGTCTTGCTTTTGGCCAATCGCAAAATACAGCCTTGAACGACTATGCCGACAAAGTGAATACCATGAAATTTTTAAATGAATTGTAGTGAGGATATTATATAAATTTACTTGTTACAAAATTAGATTAAACGTTTATTTACAAACTATTACTTAATAATTCATAAAATGAATGCCCTTATTTCAACAAACTTATTTCTAAAAAAACAAAAAGACTTTAGCCGTGGCAAAGTAAGGGACATCTACAATATTAACGACCAATTGTTGGTTTTGGTGGCCAGCGATAGAATATCGGCTTTCGATCAGGTTTTGCCTAAACCCATACCTTATAAAGGTCAGGTTTTAAACCAGATTGCATCGTTCTATCTAGATTTAACAAAAGATTTGGTACCCAATTGGAAAATTGCTGAACCCGACCCTCATGTAACTATTGGAACAAAATGTACACCCCTGCCGGTTGAATTTGTGATTAGAGGCTACTTGGCTGGCCATGCCTGGAGAACTTATAATTCGGGATTGCGAACCCTTTGTGGCGAAACATTGCCTGATGGATTAAGGGAAAACGACCCCCTTCCATTTCCTATACTTACCCCAACTACCAAAGCTTTGAGTGGACATGATATGGATATCTCGAAACTTGAATTAATCAATCAAAATATTTTACAAAAATCGGAGCTTGAACAATTAGAGCATTACGCTCAAACCTTGTTTAAGGCTGGAAGCGATCACGCAGCGTCACAAAACCTTATTTTGGTGGATACAAAATATGAATTTGGGATTCATCAAGGCAAATTCATGCTGATTGATGAAATTCATACGCCCGATTCGTCTCGCTATTTTTATAAAGATAGCTACGAAAGCATTCAGAGCAAGGATCAGCAACAACGACAGCTCTCCAAAGAATTTGTAAGACAATGGCTTATCGAAAATGGGTTTCAAGGACTTGATGGCCAATTAATTCCACACATGTCCGACGAATTTATCAATACTATTAGTCAACGTTACATCGAATTATATGAGCATATAACCGGAAAAACGTTCATCAAACGGTCATATTCCAATATTTCAGAAACAATTGAAACATCTGTGAATAGTTTTATCATAAACTATTTTGACAATTAGACATATTTGCAATTCAAATAAAAAATTTATGAAATTAAAAACAGGTTTATTTTTACTCTTTGTGGTTTGGTATTCAGCATCCATTGGCCAAACGGTTAAGCATTTTGCCGGCAAAATTAACATGGAAAATGATGCTCACCTTTATTATAACAATGCAACTTGCGATAGCGCCGAAGAATTTTTTTATAACCCCGAGGGCATACATTGGGACAAAAAGGGAAATATGTGGATTACCGAAAAAAACAAAATTCGATTGTATTATAATAAACGCTTTTATAATAGAGCCGGATTTTTGGGCGACGGCGACATGTCGCAAAGTTATCAGAACGGAACAGGCATTGGTGGATCGGGAACCGGGGCTGGTTTTTACAAACCCACCGCCATCGTTAGCGACGACAACGGCGTGCTTTACATTGTAGATTCAGAAAATCATGCAATCCGACAAATGGATGCATTTTCGTTGACAAGCCAACAACAAAAAGTTACCACCTTGGCGGGATCCCTACCAATAACAGGCAATCAAGGTCAGCCTGGAACCGCAAATGGCTCAGGAACAAATGCGCGTTTCGACACCCCAAAAGGCATGGTGCGCGATGCCGATGGCAATATGTATGTTACCGAATTTTGGAATTATACCATCCGAAAAATAACTTCAACCAACGTTGTAACCACCTTAGCAGGAAATATTGGCGTATCGGGCACTAAGGACGGTACAGCTACAGGTGCCGAATTTGGAGGCCCCTATGGCATTGCTCAATTAGATGCCAATTGGCTTGTGGTAAGCGATCACGATAATTACAGTATTCGCAAAGTGCACATGACTACAGGTGAAGTGGTTACAATCTGCGGAAATTCGAGCGACCAAAACCATGTGGATGGCAGTTTTGCTACTGCTCGGTTTCGAAACCCTAAAGGCATAGCCGTAGTAGCGGGCAAGATTTACGTTTGCGACCTTAATATTATTAGGGTAATCGACTTAAATGCCAAAACGGTATCGACCTTTGCCGGAAGCATGATGGCTACCGGAAACCAAGATGGAACCGGAACAGATGCCAGATTTACAAATCTAGTAGGGATGGCTTATGACGGTAAAATTAGTTTATACGTAACCGACCATGAATACAATGTCATTAAAAAGGTAACCATTAATGACCTAGCCCCTACGGTTGATTTTTCGGCAAGCAAAAGAACTGCTGTGGTAGATGTGGACGTAATTACCTTAAAAAATCAATCCACTGGCCAGCCATCTACCTCCCTTAAATGGACCATTACGCCCATAACGTACCAGATAATGAGCGGAAGCACAAGTTCGCCTCAATTAGATATTAAATTTAATGCTACAGGCTTTTACCATATTAATCTCAACGTTGTTAATGCGTTCGGGGTTGGCAATTCATACAAGAGCAATTATATTAGCGTATCGACTATTGGAATACAAGAAGTACATAATTCTACATCGTTTGGGGTGTATCCTAATCCCTCAAACGGGCAGTACACCTTACAAAGTTTGAATGGAAACTTCTCAATTCAAGCCTATTCAATTACGGATCTAAGCGGAAAACTATTGCACACCAAAACATGTAGCAATACTTTAGAAGAATCGTTTGATTTAGGCATTTATCAAGCTGGATTTTATCTATTAAGTGTTAAATCATCAACCGGGGTAAGACATATTAAATTGCAAAAAATATAAAACATACTCGCTTGTTAATAAAAAAGAGATGGCCGCAAGTGCCATCTCTTTTTTTTATGCAATTAAATGAAATCGTTCTTCGTTACTATTTTTATGAGGCTAAAATTTTGGAGTATAGGGTTACTTGTTTTTTGCTTTAGCGCAGCCATTTTAGCCAATCATTTGAGCATCTTCAATTTTAAAGTCACGCCTAGCTCCCATTCGGCGGTTGTTAAACATTCTCAAATTGATAGCTTGATTAAACGCGCCGAAATTGAGGAGTGCAATAAACATTTAGGAATATTTATAAATCTTAAGGCACACAGTGGCGGTTATCGGTTTTATTTGATCGATCTCGACAGCAATAAAATTCTCCTAAAAGGATTGTGTTGTCATGGAAGTGGAAAAGCAAGATTTAGCGAAAAAACAAGATTTTCGAATGAGGTAGGAAGCAATTATTCATCAAAAGGCTTTTACAAAATTACCTCAAAATATGTAGGCAATTTTGGCAATTCATATAAACTCATTGGCCTTTCAAACACCAACTCAAATGCCTTCGATCGTTTTGTGGTTTTACATGCGCATTCATGTGTGCCCGCTACACCTGTTCCCGTATCTATTTGCCAAAGTTTGGGTTGCCCAACCTTGGCACCTGAAGTGTTTCATAAACTTGAGCCCTATTTAGATTCTAGTACTAAACCAATTTTATTGTGGATTTATTAAACTTTTTTAAAAGAGCCGTTATGCTGCCATTTAAGCAAATACGTGTTGAGCCATTTGCAGGGCTTCGTTAAGTTTTAATTTATCTAATCCCAGCTTGATATTCTTTTTTTCGAAATAAGCCACTAGATTTTCGGTGGGCATATTTCCAATTAATTCATCATCGGCCATAGGGCATCCTCCAATTCCTTTCAAAGCCCCATCAAATCGCCTGCATCCTGCCATATATGCCGCTTCAATTTTCTCTTCCCAATTATCGGGGCGCGTATGAAAATGACATCCAAAATTAGTGCCAGGCAAATTGCTTGTAATACGCTCGATAAGCGATTTAATGCCAAAAGCATTCGAAATTCCAACAGTATCGGACAATGAAAAATAATTTACGCCAAGGGCTTTCAATTTCGATAGCCATTCAACCACAAGATTCTCATCCCAAGGATCGTTATATGGATTGCCAAATCCCATGGAAATATAACAGGTAAATTTTTTAGAATGCGTTTGGCACAAGTCCAATATGTGTTTCACTGTTTCGACCGATTCGACTATCGAAGCATTGGTATTGCGTTTTTGAAAAGTTTCGGAAATGGAAAAAGGAAATCCTATGTAGGAAATTTCATCAAATTCTACCGCTTTTTGGGCTCCTCGGGCATTGGCTACCACCACCGAAAGTTTGGTTTGTGTCATTTTTAGCCGTTTTATAACCTCTGCAGTATCGGCCATTTGAGGAATTAATTGGCCACTTACAAAACTTCCACAGTCCAAAGCATCAAATCCTACTTGCAGTAATGCGTTGAGATAATTGACTTTAGTATCGGTATCTATAAGGTTTATCCTGCCCTGCATAGCATCTCTTGGGCACTCAATTAATTTAACCTTCATAAATACACTTGTATATTGGGGTCAAAATTACCATTTTTGCCTTTTATTAAGTCATAAATTAATACAGCAATTATAGAATACCATGTTGAAGGATGAAAACAACCCAGTAATTTCGAACATAAGCGAGGATGCGGTTGTAAATGAAACGATAATGGAAGGTGCCGATGCCCCCATTAACCCTAACCAAAGCACTGAAATTGATTCAGTTGATGACTCAATAACAAATGAATCAGAGCAGGCATCTGATGCTTTACCAATCCAAAGTTTTTTGCAGGAACCAGCCATTGAAACACTTACTGAACAGCCAAGCATTGAGGACAAAACCTTGAACAACAATGTGGAAGCCGAAAATTCAAGTGCACCAATAGAGGACGAATTGGACGATGAGGAATCTAACTTAATTGAAGAAAGCGAAACCGTTCAAGTAGATTATTCGAACTATACCAAGGAACAGCTCTTGAATTTGGCCTTGGAGGCGCCTAAAAAATTAGTTTCGCGAGAGGCTGTAAAAAAAATTCAAAACCTAAGGCCATTTTTTGATAGCTTAATAAAAGCTGAACACCACGAACAATTACACAAGTTTTTGGAAGATGGCCACGAGGAGGATCAATTTGTATTTGTAGACGATGGGGCAAAACAAAAATTTTATGAATCGTTTAAATTAGCGCAGGAAGACCGAGCCGAAGAAAGAAAACGGATTGAAAGTGAAAAGCTTAAAAACCTCGAAAAAAAACAATCCATTATTAATAGGATTAAAGAATTAACCGAATCCGACGAAACTGTTGATAGCCTAAACGAAATAAAATTATTGCAAAACGAGTGGAAAACCATTCGCGTTATTCCTAAGCCCAACGTGCAGGAATTATACGACCGCTATCATTTTTATTTGGACAAATTTTATGATAATTTGGCCATCAACCGCGAACTGAAGGAATTGGATCGCCAAAAAAACTTAGGGGTAAAAATAGATTTATGCAATAAGGTTGACTCAATTAAAAAAATAACTTCCTTAAAAAAAGCCTTCATATTGTTGGCCAAATATCAAGAAGAATTTAAAAATACAGGGCCTGTTCCAAAAGAATTCAGCGAAGAAATATGGAGCCGATTTAAAGCCGTTGTCGACGAAATATACAAACAACGAAAAGAGCAATTTGACGAAGTTCAGTCAAAACGAGTTGAGAACCTCAAACTAAAAGAAGTATTGGTTGAAAAAGCTCGTTTAATTTCGAACTTTATACCACAGAAGGGCTCAGAGTGGAAAACCAATTTTGACGAGTTAAGTAAACTGATGACCGAATGGAAAGCCATTGGGCAAGTGCCAAAAACTCAAAATGATACAATTTGGCATAGCTTTAGAGATCAATTTGTAGTTTTTTCGAAAAACCGAAACGAACACTACAAAAAAATGAATTCGGAGCGAAAAGTAAATATTTCGATTCGTGAAGATATATGCAAGCGCGCCGAAGAGTTGATGAACCATGAAGACCTGAATTTTGCCACCAAGGAATTTATAAAACTCCAAGAAGAATGGAAAACAAGCGCCTTTATTCCCGAAGCAGTTGCTAAACAGCTTTGGAAGAAATTTAGAAAAACGTGCGATGAGTTTTTTAGCCGAAAACAAACTCTTTTTGAAGGCCGAAAACTTGCCGAAGGCGAAAACTTAACCAAAAAGCAAGACATACTCAATCAAATGATTGCCTTGCTCAACGAAGAAAACACGAATGATCCTTTGAATGTAATAAAAGACATACAATTGAAATGGAACGAGGTGGGTTACGTTCCGCTAAAAAACAAAAAAGCAATTAGCGATGCGTATCACGAACAACTCGACAAGCTATATGCCAAATTCAGAAAGAATAAAGACGGCGACAAAAGAGCCCATTTAAATGAGCATTATAACCAAATAGCCAATCAACCCGGTGGCGATAAAAAGTTGGGCGATGATGAGCGACGAATTAAGGAAAAAATTAAAGGGTTAAAATCAGAAATAGAAACTTGGGAGAACAATATTGAATTTTTTGCAAAGAGTAAAAATGCTGAAAAATTCAGAAAAGACATTGAAGATAAAATTGCCAAAGTAAATGGCCAAATTGAGAGCATGAATAATGAATTGATAGTTTTAAGGTCGGCTAAATCCGAAAAAGTATAACTGATTTTGCATTTTTAGCACACTGTGCCATTTGCAATTTTGCTAGGCTATTAAAAATCAACATTTAAAACTACACATTTGAATTTTTTGCTTCGCTACCTTCGCTATCTGGTTTATAGTAAAAATTTGCATGGTATACATTCGCCATTTGTATACAGCTTAGTTAAAGATATTATATACTCTAAATATTCGAAGCCAAAAGCATTCGATGCCATAGAAAGCATTCGCCAAGCTTACAAAAAAGATTTTAGCCCAATTGACAATTTGGATTATGGTGCTGCGAGCAAATTCGGAACCGGCCAAAATACCATAAGCAGGGTATGTTATAGGTCGGCAAAATCAAAAAAATACGCTCAGTTATTGTTTCGCTTAGCAAAATGGCATAATCCAGATTACGCAATAGAGCTTGGCACTTCGCTGGGCATAAGCGCCATGTATCAGGCCACAGGCTTTTCAGAAAATACTCAATTTACTACCATCGAAGGTCACCCTGGCATTGCACTAAAAGCCGAAAACGCCATGAAAGCAATAAATATTAAGCATGTTAATATTGTTACAGGCAATTTCAACCATGAACTTCCTAAACTATTGGCTAACTTACCGCAAGTAGATTGGGTATTTTTTGATGGAAATCATAAAAAAGCACCCACCCTTCAATATTTCGAACAATGTTTGGCAAAAGCCTCAAAAAATGCATTATTTATTTTCGACGATATTAATTGGTCGGACGAAATGCGCCAGACATGGATTGAACTAAAAAAACACCCCAAAGTGTTTATAACCATCGACTTATTTTTTATGGGTTTGGTTTTCTTAAACCCTCGTGAACAAAAGGAACAATTCACGATCCGTTTTTAAATCATCATTTTATTCCTCTAGCATCTAAGGCAGCCCTGTATTTTCTTGCATTTTTGATATGCTCGGCATAGCTTTTAGTAAAATAATGGGTATTCGAAAAATCGTCTTTGGCGCAAAAATAAAGGAATTGGTGTTGCTTGAAATTCAATACTGCCTCCACCCCTTTTTTCGAGGCAATTCCAATAGGCCCTGGTGGCAATCCTTTATGGTTGTAGGTATTATATGGCGATTCTGTATTTAATATTCCGGTAACTCGCCGCATACTTGTATTGCCAATGGCATATTTTAAGGTGGGGTCGGCTTGTAGCGGCATATCTATATTTAGCCTATTTAGATAAACGCCAGCCATTATCGGCAACTCTTCAGTTTTGACCGCTTCTTTTTCGATAATTGAAGCTAAAATATAGGCGTCTTTTGCCGATTTGAGACCAGTTTGTGTCAACATATTAAATTTTTCGGGGCTCCAATAAATTTGTTTTTCATTTACAAAAAATCGTATCATTTTTTCGGGCGAAATGGCCCATGGAAAATAATAGGTATCGGCCCAAAACAATGCCAAAACAGTAGTACTGTCTAATCCCAAGGCCTCTAATTGCGTTTTGTTGAGGATGGCTTGTTTAAATTCGGAAGAATCGGCTTCAAATTTCCGACCAAGAGCGCCATACAATTCATGTGGCAGAATGGAATTGCCAAATCTAAAATCTATTAGTTTTTGATGATTGTATTTAAACATATTGATGAGTTCGCGGTTGCTCATACCTTCCGAAATACTGTATTTCCCAGCTTTAACCGATTCGAACCCCATAAGATATTTAGCCACCTTAAACGAAAATAGGCTATGCACACTTTTAGTAGCCTCGAGCTGGTCTAACAGTTGGTCGATCGTTCCGTTTGATTTAATATAAATATCTGATTTGCAGGTGTTATTGGTATTGAATAGCCAGTGTATAGCTCCAAAAATTATTAAAATAAATGCACATGCTCCGATTAATCCTTTATATTTCAAGATCATAAAATTAATGTGTAAAATTAGCCATAAGCAAAACACAAAAAAAGCGCGTGAAGTAATGTAGTTTTGCACACAAATGAGGATAGCCCTAATAGGATATGGAAAAATGGGTCAAGCTATTGAAAATGTGGCTTTAAAGGAAGGGCATACCATCCATAGCCGTATTCATGCCAACGACAATCTGCATGAAGGTTTACAAGGCGCTGATGTAGCTATAGAATTCACAAATCCCGATTCGGCAAAATCAAATATCCTACAATGTTTCGAAGCTAAGGTGCCCGTTGTTGTTGGCACAACAGGCTGGTACGCTCATTTCGACGAACTTAAAAACTTGGCTCAAACCCAAGGCCATACCTTATTTTATGCCACAAATTTTAGCTTAGGCGTGAATGTGTTTTTTGAATTAAACAAACAGCTTGCCACTTTACTAAATCCACATGCGATGTACCATCCAAGCATGGAGGAAATCCACCATATACAAAAAAAGGATGCCCCAAGCGGAACAGCCATTACCTTGGCCGAGGGATTAATTTCGAATCTTGATAGAAAAAAATCGTGGGTTAATCGTGAGTTGGCCAATAATTTTAACAGTACCCCGTTTGAGTTAGAAATTATTTCGAAACGAGAACACGATGTTCCTGGCACCCACAGCATAACTTATAAAAGCGATATTGATGAAATAAGCATTACCCACCAAGCCTATAATAGAATGGGCTTTGCCATGGGAGCCGTTAAGGCTGCCGAATGGACCAAAGGCAAAATAGGCGTTTATACGATGGCTGATTTGTTAGGTTATAATAACTAAAATAATATTTCGATCAAAAACCAAAGCCAACACTAACCCCAAATAATTACACAATAAAGAAAATAAAAGCCAATACCCCTATGAAATTTATTAATAATTTGATTACAAAAATTAAAGGATTCCCAAAGAATACAAAAATCTATTTTGCCATTTGGTCTATTATAAATGTTTTAATTCTGCTTCTTTATATCCTTGGTGCTTCAGCAAATATCTTTATAGCCTTGCTATTTTTTGTGATGTGGCAAGGAGCGGTTACCTTTTATTATTATTACCGTTACTATATCAAAAAAGGAAGAAAGTATGGCGAATGGGCCGATGCCATCATGTTTGCGATATTAGCTGCTACTTTCATCCGATCCTTATTTATCGAAGCTTATCAAATACCTACGCCCTCGATGGAAAAAACATTGCTCGTAGGCGATTTTCTGTTTGTAAGTAAAGTTAATTATGGTGCGCGATTGCCCATGACACCGCTTTCGGTTCCATTTGCCCACCAAACCTTACCCATTCTCGAAATGAAGGCCTATTCGGGTTCTTTGCAATTGCCTTATTACAGACTTCCTGGATTTCAGAAAATTAAAAATGGCGATGTAGTGGTTTTCAATTTCCCTTGCGAATATGATAATCCGGTAGATAAAAAAACAAATTATATTAAACGATGCATCGCAATACCTGGCGATGAAATTAAACTGATTAATGGCAACGTGTATATCAACGACAAGGTATTTGGCGATCCTCCAAACCGCGAATATTCATATAATGTGACGACTGATGGCACTGGTTTTAATAAAAAATTGTTGTACGAATTGGATATTACCGATAAAGACCTCATGTCGAACACCTATTGGATGACCGATCAAACGCGTGAGAAGTTAAAGAAAGAATCGAACGTTAAATTTATGGATACCTTAATTAAGCCACGACCAACACCTGGCGAAACCTATCCTCAATGGCAGGGCATAGATTGGTCGCGCGATTATTTCGGTCCGCTTTATGTACCAAAAGCAGGAGTAAAAATCCCAATGAACGAAAAAAACTATTGGTTGTATAAATTACCAATTGAGCAATATGAGCATGCTGGCAAGCTAGAGCAAAACGGATCTGAATTTACCCTAAACGGAGCCCCTATAAAAGACTATACCTTTAAAATGAACTACTACTTTATGATGGGCGACAACCGTCATAACAGTGAAGATTCTCGTTTTTTTGGATTTGTTCCCGAAGATCATATCGTTGGGAAGGCCCTATTTGTATGGCTATCGCTTAAATACGATTTGCAACACATTACCAAAATGGATGGCCAACAAATTGAAACCAAATCATTCAAAGGCGTTCGTTGGAATCGAATTTTTATGGGTATTAAATAAAGTACAGCGCCATGAGAATCGTATTTTATGGCACACCAGAGTTTGCGGTAGCTTCGCTCCAAAAAATTATAGACCAAGGATTTAATGTGGTTGCTGTAGTAACGGCGCCCGACAGACCTGCAGGACGAGGCATGCATCTTCATCAATCGGATGTTAAAACGTTTGCACTTGCTCACAATTTACGAGTACTTCAGCCAACTAACTTAAAATCTCCTCAATTTATGGAGGAGTTGAAAAGTTTGAAACCCGACTTGCAAATTATCATTGCATTTCGAATGTTGCCTGAGCCGGTTTGGAGCCTCCCTCCTTTAGGAACTTTAAATTTACATGCATCCTTATTGCCCAATTATCGAGGAGCAGCGCCCATAAACTGGGCTATTATAAACGGTGAAACCATCACTGGAGTGACTACTTTCTTCTTAAAACACCTTATTGATACCGGAAATATTTTGATGCAACAGGAGGTTGAAATATTAAAGGATGACGATGTTGGTATTTTGCATGATAACCTTATGAATGTAGGTTCTGATTTAGTCATCAAATCCCTAAAAAAAATAGAAGCATCCCATTACGTCACTACCCCTCAAGTTGTTTTAACTGAGCACAAGCATGCTCCAAAAATATTTACTCCACATTGTGAAATTAATTGGAATCAAGCGCTCTTAAAGATTCATAACCTCATAAGGGGATTGTCGCCGTATCCCGGTGCGTTTACTCATTATCAAACCAAAATATTAAAAATTTATAAAGGCTATTATCAACAAGACTATGGACTGATACCGGGTACCGTTTTAATAAACAGTCCTGAACCTTTTAAAATAGCGGGATTAGACGGATGGTATTGCCCTACCCTCGTGCAGCCTGAGGGCAAACGCAAAATGCCCATCGAAGATTTTGTAAATGGCTTGAAATAGCCATTTATTCAAATTTTAGTTCATTCTATAAATAGAATCAACCGCATCTATTAAATTTTTGAATATTTACAGCTAAGCCTTTTAGTTTGCGTTCAGTTCATCGAGCAGCCTTTGGGTTTTGCCTACATTTTTCATTACATACAATACAAATCGAATGTCGACACCTATAGATCGGCTATATTGCTCGTTCCATGCATAATCGTTGATGGTGGCCGTAAAAGCTCTGTCGAAATTTACGCCAATCAAATCGCCATTGGCATCCAAAACAGGGCTTCCTGAGTTTCCTCCAGTTGTATCCAAATTATAGAGCATAGCTACAGCCACATCGCTTTTGCGGTATTCGCCTGTATTGTCGGCAGCTTGAACGGCTTTATAGGTATTTAAAATGGATGACTCTAAATAATAATCTCCATCCGCTTTTGCTTTTTCGAGTATGCCGGTCAAAAAGGTATAGGGTTTATTATATACCCCATCCTCTGGGCTATAGCCCTTAATGTGGCCATAGGTAAATCGCAGGGTTCCATTTGCATCGGGCACAAATGTAGCCTCGTTAAACGCCATTTTAATTTCAATGAATTTTGGCATTAAGGCCGCAATTTGAGCGTTTCGGTCGGCCAACGATTTTTGATACCTTGCTAATTCATCTTTTATATTGGCGGCAAATTTCACAATAGCTTCATTTTGCTGTATAAACTTCGCAGGATTTTTCTCAAACAAATCCCAGGTTTTTTTGGTATCCTTTAAGGTTGATTTTGAATAAAGAGCATTTACAAAACGAATGATAGCTTCATCCGAATTCGCTTGATCCCTAAATTGATTCATGAATTCAAGCTTCTGCATTTCGGGCAAATTGTTTAAATCCTTTAATATTTTGGTTAAATAGGCTTTATCCAATTCGGGGTCGTAGAGGCGATAGTATTGTTGTAGCGACTTTTTTAATTCTGTTTTATAGGTTTCTACAAACGCTGCCCTCGATTTTTTGGGCACTTTGTTTATTTCCATTTTGGCTTGGTTTATACACATGGCTGCATAAAATATGGCCACACTTTGTGATAATTCGGCACACAATAAATCGCGTTTTGCCAAATCACAATTTTGTGTGTAAAGCGCATCAATTTTTTCAATTACTCCCGAATACTTCTCTTTCATTAGTGGCGATGAGGCCACAAAAGTTTTCAATTTTTCATTTTCTTGATTTTTCTCAGATATAACCTGCGTTCGTCTTAATCCTTGAATTTTGCCTCTAAAATTTTTAGAAGTATTTGCCAGCGATTTAATATAACTCGCTACCGCAATTTCTCTGCTTGGATTGTTTGAGGCCCAGTTTTGCATAGCATCTATCTTAAACTCATACCAATTGGCAATAAATGGCAAAACTTGATCGCGCTGATATTCTAAAAATTTATAGGGTTGATGCCTAAAGGTGCGCCCAGGATACCCTAAAATAAAGACAAAATCATTTTCTTTGGTTCCATTTGGATTTAGTTTTAGAAACTTTTTTGGTACAAATGGCTTGTCATTTTCATAAGCCCTAACATAAGAAAAATCGGCGTTGTGACGCGGCCAAACCCAATTATCGCTTTCGCCGCCAAATTCGCCCACACAACGCGGAGGTACATACACCAAGCGAATGTCGCTTAAAACCTTGTAACGAAACAGGGTATATAAACGCCCAATGGACATTTGCGAAATTTCAATTTTTAAGTTTGGATATAGGGCCGATTCTTCAGTTACAATATCTTTAATATTGGCGGCAATACGTTCATTTCTTTTTTCGAAATCCAAAGCCTTATCCACGTCCTTTAAAACTTTTTCGCTCACATCGCTATACGATTGAGTTATTTTGCACGTCATGCTTGTTTTCACCTCCTTTTCGTAGGTGGAGGCATAAAACCCATTTTCGATATAGTTGTTTTCTTTGGTACTTATGGCCGCCGCCGCTCCAAAGGCGCAATGATGGTTGGTTATAATTAATCCTTCATTGCTCACAAACGATCCGGTACACCCGTCGAGCCTAACCAGAGCATCTATTAAGCTCACCCCCTCTGGATTAAACACTTCGCTCAAGGGTATTTTTAGCCCCTGTTGGTGCAAATTCAAACCCGAAATCTGACTAAGAAGGTACATGCCCTCGTCGGGCGTTTTTGGTTTAAAAGAAAGGAGGGTTAAGGATAAGGTTAAGATTAAGGCTAAGGTTGAGGTTGAGGTTGAGGTTGAGGTAGAGGTTGAGGTTGAGGTTGAGAGTTTTAGGATATAATTTATAAATTTCATTTCGGATATAGTTTGGATTTTTTTATTTGACTAATATCATTTGATTTTCAATACTGAATAATCTTAAGGTTTTCGTTGATAGGCCATTTTTAAATTAAATACGAGGCGTTTAAAAAATTTTGCAATTCGGTATTGTTCGACGTTTTTACATCGTTTTTCGAACCTTCCCACCATTTTAATCCATTGTAAATAAACACAATATTATCGCCAATGTCAAAAACGGTTTTCATATCATGGGTATTAATAATGGTTGTGATGTTGAACTCTTCGGTAATATCTTTAATTAAATTATCAATGACACGTGAGGTTATCGGATCGAGCCCCGAATTAGGTTCGTCGCAAAACAAATATTTTATATCTAAGGCTATAGCCCTTGCTATACCCACTCTTTTTCGCATGCCCCCACTTAATTCGGCCGGAAATTTTCGATTTGCATTTTCTAAATTTACGTGTTTCAAACAAAAATTTATGCGTTCTAATCGTTCTTCCTTGGTAAGGGTTGTGAACATTTTTAAAGGAAATTCAACATTATCCTGAACACTCAGCGAATTAAAAAGGGCAGCGCCTTGAAATAACATACCAATATCCCTTCGTATTTCTCGGGTTTGATCATAATTTTCAAAATCCAATTCACGGTTATCGTAAGAAATTGATCCTTTATCAATATCAATCAAACCGACCATCGAACGCATCAACACGCTTTTGCCGTGCCCACTTGCCCCAATTACCAAATTTATTTTTCCGGTTTCAAATACCGTTGAAATGTCTTGCAAAACAACCTTTTCTTCGAACGACTTCCATACATCTTTAAGTACAATCATTGGTTAAACTAATAGAATTTGGGCTAGTATATAATCGGCAACCAATATCATAATTGAACTATAAACCACAGCTTTGGTGCTGCTTTCGCCCACTTCGATGGCGCCTCCTTTTGTAAAAAAGCCATGAAAGCATGAAATAGACGTAATGATAAACCCAAAGGTAAATGCTTTTATCAATGAAAATTGGAGGGTAAATAATTTAAAGGTCGAACGGGCTCCTTGTATAAACTCGCTGGCCGATAAGGCCCCTGAAAAATGCCCGGCCGCTATACCTCCTGCTTCACTCAAAAATATTGAAATAATAACCAGGATGGGTACCATAATAATACCAGCTAATATTTTTGGTAAACCTAAAAAGGCTGCCGAATTAATACCCATTACTTCCAAAGCATCTATTTCTTCATTAATTCGCATCGTTCCTATTTCGGAGGCTATGTGCGAGCCTATTTTTCCGGCCAAAACCAAAGACGTAATGGTTGGGGCTAATTCGAGCATGGTAGAGTCGCTCACTATAATCCCAATGGTCGATTTTGCAATCATTGGCGTAATGAGTTGATAAGCAGTTTGAACCGTCGTTACAGCTCCTTGAAAAATAGATATCAATATTACAATTGGCAATGACCCAATGCCAATAGCTACCATTTCGGCAAATAGGCGTTTTACATACACCTTAGTTTTTTCGGGCCTCGAAAACATGCTCCGCAAAAACAATAAATATCGCCCAAAATGATAAAAAATGCTCATAGAAATGTTAGTGCAATATTAAAGGATAAACTTTTAATAAGAAACCAACAATAACAGTTTGGTGTTTAAAGTATGCTGCTTATTGTTTTTTAAAAAGAGTTTGTGTGTATATGAATATTCAACGCGTATTTTTGAAGCTTTATGCCAACAGCTATTATAACAGGAGGAACACGAGGAATTGGGAAAAGTTTAATCCTTAAATTTGCAAGCCATGGCTTTAATATAGCCACATGTGCCCGCAACGAAAGCGATCTACTTCAATTATCTGCTGAGATTAATAAAGCATTTCCAAAGGTAAAATGCCTAGCTATAACATGCGATGTTGGAAATAAAAAACAGCTTATTGCATTTGGGCAACAAGCGATAGCCTCACTTGGGCCTATAGATGTTTTAATTAACAATGCTGGCCAATTTGTGCCTGGCTCGATAATGAGCGAGGCCGATGGTGATTTTGAAAATTTAATTAATGTTAATTTAGCCTCGGCATACCACCTTACTCGAGTTATTGTGCCCATTATGATTGAGCAAAAAGCTGGTTACATTTTCAATTTATGCAGCACCGCAAGCATCAAAGCCTATACCAATGGAGGATCGTATTGTATCAGTAAATTTGGATTGCTTGGATTTTCAAAAGTTTTGCGCGAAGAGTTAAAAGAATATGGCATTAGAGTAAGTGCTGTTTTGCCAGGCCCAACCGACACCTCAAGCTGGGCTGGAAGCAATTTGCCATCATCACGATTTATGAATCCTAGCGAAATAGCGCATTTACTCTTCGAATTTTATAGCACTTCAAGCAATGTAGTGGTCGAAGAAATACTCATTCGGCCAATGCTTGGCGACCTTAATTAAATTATGACCTTAATTAAATCAATAGTGTCCTAAACGTTTTTTATTCAGAGTCAAAGGTATTGGTTTTTCTGTGTTAACGGCATCCAGTTTGTTATTTTCAAAAAAGAACCCCCTGTTTGATAAATTGGGGTGGTGGTTCAATGTGTTCTTCGAATGGCCTATC
>CAMDXE010000015.1 GCA_945878925.1 Chitinophaga pinensis | reverse complement strand
ATGGATAGGCCATTCGAAGAACACATTGAACCACCACCCCAATTTATCAAACAGGGGGTTCTTTTTTGAAAATAACAAACTGGATGCCGTTAACACAGAAAAACCAATACCTTTGACTCTGAATAAAAAACGTTTAGGACACTATTGTTTTAGAATATAAAAATTGATAGCTCAAACATAGATTATTGCGTAAAAGCCAATATTTAATTTCGGCATTTACTTTTTCGAAATACAATTGCGCTTTTTTGTGCTCATCAATACGCATGTAATATTCATGCCTTAAAAAATTAGCAACCGAACTATAAATTTGAAACGTAGAATTGTTTGGATAATTTAGCACAATTCTCTCGATTTGAGCTAAAAGATCGTCGGTCGATTCTACATTATTATGGGGTGATGGTGTGAAAAGATGAAGATGCACCGCTATAATATTCTTAATTATTAAAATATTATTCGATGGGTTGAGTTGGTATATATTTTGTATTTCGTTTTGAATTAAGGTCAAAATTTCTATAATCTCCGGCAATTTCGATAGGTCATATTGAGCCAAGCTCTGCATAAAACTTCCCAAAAGCTCTTCGGCTTTTTCAAGTTCCAGCATTTTGTCGAGATGTTTATTAAATAATTGCGAGTATTCGAAATATTTGGGGGTATGTTGGTAGATTTTCTTTAAAGCACTGTATACAATAAGCGCGTCGCCTGGCATATCGTAAGCTTTTAGGTCGTTTACCAATTTTGTTAAAATTGCATCGGTCGTTTCGCGCGAAGTTTCGTAACAATACGTATTCATTTTGGCCAATTGATGAATAATATCGGACTTGCTGTCGGATACATTTTCGAGTAAATGCTGCTGAATTTTTGTATAAAGCCTCGACTTAAGCGTATGAAAAGAAGTGGTGTTTGAATGAAGCGCTTCGATAATGGCTGCGTCGCTTAAATCATTGGCTCGATAGGCCCGCAATAAAACTAAATAATTGTCGGCCTTCGATTGGATGAATTGCTCTTCCAACTGCTTCAAACTAGATGAAGGTAATTGATTAATAATTACTTTAAGATTTAGCATCGTATTTGCCTAATCGCTAAAAAAAATACCGAATACCTAAAATTCAAGAGAAGCTTCTGATATTTACCTCAAAAAAAGGAAAAAAATCACAGACTTTTCATCGTATTTATTCAAGCTTAGTACAACGAATGTAAGGCTTTTATTTTTATTTTTTATTACTTTTTTTAGAATTGGCAGTAATTTTCATAGCCTTGTTTTTTGAAGTACCAAACGAATTAATTTATAGAATAGATTTTTGCCCAAGGCATTACTTTAGGGATGTTAAAAAAAAACAAGCGTAAAAACAAGGCAACTCGAAAGGCTTTTGCCAAGCTATTGGAGTGTTTATTCAAAAAAAACTATGGCTTATTAAGAATTTATTTGCCCAACAGGATATTAGGAGCCCTGCTCTTTTTTTTCTTTGAATAAACGGTATTTATTTTTAAAAAATTTGATCAAATACGGTACCCCAATAAGTATAGCCAAAAGCAAAAGCGCTATTCCATAAAGTATGGTTGTGTCGTTCATGGCAGGGGTGCCTGCCGTGCTAATTTTGGAAACAAACAGAAGGATGCATAGATAAAAAATTTTCATAAACGCTTTAAATTTTAATCAAAATTAATAAATTTTAGTGGCTTAAATAAGTTTACCATATAAGTTATCTGTTTGCATTTTGGCATAAATGAAAAGTTTACCCAGGCAATTTGTTTAGCATGTTCAATAAAAAAGCGTAGAAAAATTTAGAATAAATAAATAAGTTTGCTTTACGTGAACTTTATTACTCGCACCATTTGGATACTTTCGTTTATTAGCCTTTTTACGGACATAGCTAGTGAAATGCTTTATCCAATAATGCCCATATATTTAAAAAGCATAGGGTTTTCGATTATTTATATTGGTATTTTGGAGGGTTTGGCAGAGGCCATTGCTGGGCTTAGCAAAGGCTATTTTGGCAAAATGTCGGATCAAACGGGCAGAAGGGTGCCATTTGTACAACTGGGGTATATACTTAGTTCTGTTTCAAAACCATTTATGGCTTTTTTTATTCATCCCCTTTGGGTTTTATTTGCCCGAAGCCTCGACAGGTTTGGCAAAGGAATACGAACCGGTGCGCGCGATGCGATGCTATCGGCCGAAGCTACCCCGCAAACAAAAGGAAAAGTGTTTGGATTTCATCGTGCTATGGATACTTTGGGGGCAGTTATAGGGCCATTATTTGCCTTGCTTTATTTGTATTTTTATCCCGAAAATTATAAAACCTTATTTTTTATTGCCTTCATCCCTGGCCTACTCTCAATTTTTGCATCCTTATTATTAAAAGAAAAACCTCAACCTGATCCTTTATCCTTTAACCTTTATCCTTCAAAACCTCAACCTCAACCTCAACTTTATCCTTTAACCTTTAACCTTTATCCTTCAAAACCTCAATCTCAACCTCAACCTCAACCTCAACCTCAATCTCAATCTTCCTTTTTTTCATTTTTAACGTATTGGAAATCGAGTCCTGCCGCGTATCGAAAACTAGTGAGGGGTTTGTTAATATTTGCGTTGTTTAACAGTTCAGATATTTTCTTGCTTCTTCAACTAAAGCAAGCAGGGTTAAGCGATGCATATGTTATTGGGGCTTATGTTTTTTACAATCTTATGTATGCAATTTTTGCATTTCCACTTGGCATTTTGGCTGATAAATTGGGATTGAAGAAAATATTTATTTTCGGATTAATTGTATTTGCCTCGGTATATTTAGGAATGGCCATGCAACCAAGTACAGCCCTTTATTTTTTACTGTTTTTTGGCTATGGCTTATATGCTGCCGCCACCGAAGGCATAAGCAAAGCGTGGATAAGCAATATTACCGATTCGAAAGATTTAGCTACTGCTATAGGCACGTTTTCTGGATTTCAGAGCATTTGTACTATGCTGGCAAGTAGCATTGCAGGGTTAATTTGGTATTATTATGGCTCTTCAGCCACGTTTTTATTGACCGCAATTATGGCAATGGGAGTAGGCGTTTATTTTATTTTTGTGGTGCCAAGCCCAAGTAAGGCAAGCTAAGTGAAACGCGCCTAATTTTTAATGACTTTAAAATAAGTTGAGCCTTTAGGATTGTGAATATAAAAAATATAAACACCCGGCGTTAACCTGCTTGTATTAATTAGGTTGCTTTTTTGAGTGAGGCTGCTTCGCAAAATTTCTTGACCAGTGCTGCTATAAATTATTAAATCGTACGGGTTTGAGTTTTCGATTATGGCATAATTAGCAATTGGGTTTGGGTAAAGCGCCACACCGTTTGCATTGAATTTATGGGCAATACCCACTTTTTCGGTCACCGTAATTATCACATTAGCCGATTGGCTGCAAAGATTGGAGTCGGTGCCCGTTACGAGGTAGTTGGTGCTTTGGGGTGGAGAGGCAATAACACTATCGGCCGAAAATTGTAACCAGGTATTTGGAGCCCAACTGTAATCTTTTGCGCCGCTAAAACGAATGGTCGTGTTTTGACCTTCGACAATGGTATCGGCCAATGGCGAAATGTATATATCGGGCAATTTATTTACAATTAGGGTGATAGTATTGGTATCGGTACAAATTAAATTAGCAGTGGCCACAACTTTATACGTTATCGATGTTTGTGGCTTTGCAATTACCGTAGGCATTTTGGTTTGGTTTAGTCCGGTTGAAGGGCTCCAATTATAGGCATAAGCTCCACTTGCCTTTAGGGTTGTAGATTCGCCAATGCAAAGCATTGAATCGCCGCTTAGCGAAAAATTCATTTCAGGAAACACCGATAGGGTGAAATTAGCCGAATCGCTGCATCCATATTTATTTAAACCAAAAACTTTATAGTTTGTATTTTGTTTTGGAAACACTTGAATTATGGAGGAACTTGATCCATTAAAATCTATCGTTTTGGCCCACCAATAATTACTGCCTTTTTCGGCGCTTAGCCACGATGGGCTGCCATAGCATAATTGCGAAGCTGTGGCGCTAATGGATAAAGGAGCATTTGGAAATTCAAAAATAGAGCGTTGGTTTGTATCGAGGCAACCAAAATCTGAAGTGCCAATAACGGTATAGCTGGTATTTTGAGGGTAAACGGTCACGCTTGTGCCAGTGTATTGTTTAAGCCCGGTGGCGGCTAGCCATTTATAAGTTAGGGCACCATTAGCCGTAAGCAGTATCGAATCGTTTTTGCAAAGGGTGTCTTTAGCGCAGCTAATGCTTACGTCTGGTTTTTTATTTACTTTAACCAATACCGTATTCGAATCTTTGCATCCCATCGAATCGGTAATATTTACTTTGTATGTAATATTAAAGGTTGGTTTGGCTTTTACTTTTGGTCCAAGTGTTGTATCTAAGCCTGTGTTTGGGGTCCATTTATAGGTTTTTGCTCCAGTCGACACCGATAATGTGGTGAATGAACCTTCGCAAAACGATGAATTTCCCGAAATAGTTTTGGCAGGCAATGGCAATACTTTTAAGGTAAAATTGGTGCTATCCTTGCAGCCCGATTTGGTTTGCATTACTACCTTATAATTCATAGTAACAATTGGCGAAGCTATTACTTCATGGCCTGTTGTAGTGTTTAAGCCTGTTGAGGGCGACCATTTAAAACTGTTGCCTACACCGTCGGCAAATAAGGCTGTGGATTGGTATTTGCAAATTGAATTTTTGTCCGAAAAAATTACAACGCGTGGCTTGCATGTATTTACTTTTTTGCAATCTACCGCCAATTCGCTGTCCATCCACTCAAATCGTTTTCGTATCCAACTTTTTAATGAATCCACTTCCTCCTTCATCGAATAACTCAAGGGGCTAGGATTAGGCCAAATGTAAATACCCATTACTGGCCAACGCGAAAAGTTTCGGTAGGAGGCATCTTCTAAAAGTGTATACGTTGAATCGATAAAGTTTTCGATTGAATATAAACTCAACGTCGACTGCCGGAGCTGGTTCCATCGGCAATAATAGTCTTTGACGTAGGTAGTATCTTGCCTGAAACGTTTCCACCAAAACGGGGCTCCTCCCGAAAGGTCAATTTCCCATCCTTGTGGGCTCGAGCTATTGTTGTAGTCGGCATTGTTCCAAGCAAGGTTAAAATCCCAAACGGGGCCCATCCTTAATTTGCCACCCCTGCTATCGCGCTCTTTAAATAAATAAGTGCTTAAACGGTAGCCATCCACATTTTTGCTTATTTCATTAATGATCGATAGATCAATAAACGTGCTTGCATCAGCATATTGTCTAAATCCAGTTGTAGGATTTTGAAAATTAGAGCCAGCGAGGGCTGTTTCGAAACTGTTTACATAATTTTGAATATAGGCCACTTGTTGCTTAACCAAATCGCTACCGTTTGGATAATCGTATTGAAAATAAACGCCATTAGAAGTAAAGCCTCCATTATTGTTTCCCGTAGTTTTGTCAATTTTTAATATATAGCCCCCAGTAAGCGCATTGCCAATGGAGTCTTTGGGCTCGAGTTTGCTAATGTTTACCCTAAATTTATCGCGTTTTACTTTCTCCAATAACACATAGATCCCTTCATAATTGCCGTTGATAAACAACTCGCAGTAGCGATGCCGTGTGGCATAACGACCCGTTCGACGAGCCATTTCGTAGGCTAGTACGTCGCGCATTAAGGATTTATCGTTGTAAGTGGCATTTAATATCCAATCGTGTTCGTCGGGGTAGCCCAGCAGCGATACATTGCTATCGGCCATCGCTTTATTTACAGTGGTAAATCCATAGGGTTTTTTAGGAAACGATTGAGAAGTCGATCCGCGTGTTTCGATGGTTATGCCATACTTAAAAAATTTGACCGAATCGCTCAACGCATTATTGGTGCTGCTATTGTTTATAATTCTCATTTCGGCCCAAATCCGAGGCTCGTCATTAATGGCTTTTCCATGGGTGTTGATGACGATTAAGGGTAAATTTGAATTTATAAAACTTTCGACTTTGGATGGAGTTGATGTGAAAATAATATTCCAATTCACTAAGGTTCCGGTATCTTTATTGCGTTTGGTATCAACGATCATCAAACGCCAATCGCCGTTTGGGTTTAGCCCTATACTGTTTAATAATCCCAAGGATCCTTCGGGCTTAAAACTGCCAGAAAAGGGCGCTTTTCCAACACTAATTTTTGTACTCGAATTGTTATTGAAAAGACAGTTGTCAAAATTTTTGCCCGATCCACCATTGTTGGTGCTCAATTCAATTACAATATTATTGGGGGCTATTAAGAAAATATTTAAATCGCCATCGTAAGCGTGCTTAATGTTGACGGTTACGGCCATAACTCCAAATTTTGAGTCGATGCTGCCTGCTATGCCGCTTACAGTTTGCTTATAAAAATTTTGAGAACCGTTGTCTTTAATCGAGCCGCCATAGCCTGTAAATACTTGCGCAAAGCTTAAAATAGTTGTGAAGTATAAGGCTATACTTAGTATTAGTTTTAGCATTAATTACCTGATTTTTAAAACCCAAATATACTAACATTTAGTTCTTATGAAATAGTAATTAGGTTTATTCTCCGAATTTTACAATTTTCACACTATTTCAATGGGATTAATAAATCTTCACAGCCGTTAAGTTTTATTTCGTAGAGCGTAGCAAGTTGCATACCCAGCTTACCCTTTGGCAATCCTTTACGGTGATACCATTCTAAATAATGAACCGGAATTTTATACAATACCACACCCTTGTATTTGCCATAAGGCATCTTAGTTTTTAAAAGGTCGAGTAAGATATTTGGATCAGGTTTTAGTAAATCCATCTTATTTAAAGCGCGCTAAAAGTTCTTGTTTTTTTGTTGGAGACACCTCCACTTCCGATCCATCTGATAGTTCGATTGACCCGCCTTTGCCTTTGTGATAACGTTTCACTTGTTCCAAATTAATAATATGACTTTTATGGATGCGCATAAACCCTTGATCGCTTAGCAGGTCTTCAAAAAATTTAAGAACACGACTCACCACTTTCTTCTTTCCATCCATTAGGTATATTTCGGTATAATTACTGCTTCCACAAAGGCGAATGATGGTGTTGACTAAAATGACCTCGAATCCATTTGTAGTTGGCAAAACTAATTTTTTGTTTTCTGGAAATTTGAAGTTTTCATAAAGAATATTCGAAACATTTGGGCTCGATTGGTGGTTAATTAATGTCTTTACTTTATCTACCGCTTTGGTCAATTCCTGAATATCAACCGGTTTTAATATGTAATAGGAGGCACTAAAATTAAAAGCTTTAATGGCATATTCGGTAAAGGCTGTAACGAAAATGGTTTCAAATCTTTGCTCAGAGCTTTGCTCTAATACATCAAAAGCATTGCCAAAAGGCATTTCTACATCCAAAAAAACAAGGGCAGGTTTTAATTCTTTAATGATAGCAATGGCCGATGGCACATCACATGCTTCGCCAACAATTTCAATCCCCTTGCAATATTTTAAAAGATAGGTGCGCAGGGTTTCTCTGGCGGCCAACTCGTCGTCAACCAAAATGGTTCGTATGATTTGTGTTTGAATGCTCATTTATATACTTATCTCGTTCGGACTTATACGTTTTGCATGATGTAGGGCAACGATATTTTTACTAATGTACCAGATGGGGCGCCGTTTTCTTCTAAATCGGTAATTGAAATTCCAAGCGAGGTGCGGTGTAATTTATTTAGCAATTCGATGCGTTCTTTGGTGTTTTTTATTCCCGTGCTTTGATACGATTTTTGATGTTTTGTTTTGAGTGCTGATGATTTCTCGCGGCCTATCCCATTGTCGGCAACGGTGCAATAAAGCTTAGTGGTGTTAAGAAAAAACTTAACGTCCAATTGGCCTTTTTCATCCTTATACCTCAACCCATGCCAGATAGCGTTTTCGATATAGGGTTGAATTAACATGGGGGGGATTTGGACGTTTTCGGGTTCCACATTTGGATCTACAATTAAACTATAGTCAAACTTATCGCCAAACCTAAAATGCTCGAGTTCTAAATATATTTTAAGCGTTTCGATTTCCGAATCTAAACCTACAAAATCTTGATCGCTGTTTTTTAATACGGTGCGCATCAGTTTACTAAAATCGGAAATGTATTTGTTGGCGCTGCGTTCATCATTTTTTGCGATAAAATTATTAACGCTATTCAATGAATTAAAAATAAAATGTGGATTCATTTGGGTGCGAAGCGACTGAAGTTTAATAACCATATTCGCTTTTTTCTTTTGTTCAATATTCCTAAACAGGGCCCAAGTAAGCATTGCAAAAACGATTAGGATGGCCGACAAGGTCCATACCAAATTTTTTTGCTTGCTCAAGCGCAATTCTTTTTCCTTTTGCGATTGCATCAGTCCTTTTATGCGTTGTTCTTGTTTTATAAATTCGGTGTTTAAGGCCAAATTTGCTTCATTGCTTTGAGCAGAAATAGATTTGAACGAATCGGATATTTGTATATAACGTTTGTAAACTTTCAACGCATTGTCAAATTGTCCTAAATTTTCGTAGGCTGTAGCTAAGGCCTTTATGCTTTTTTGTTCTTCCATTTTATTGCCAGTTTTCTTAGCAAGTTTTGCGCTTTCGGAAAAGTAAGGAATAGCTTTGACTTCTTTTTTTTGCTGAAGGTAGGTGCTTCCAATATTAAAATTGGCGCTTTGTATTAAGTCTAAATTTTTGCTTTTTAAACCATCCGTCAACAATTGATTTTGAATAGCAAAATTTTCGGCTACTCTATTTCCTTTCAAGTTCATATCCGAAACTTTATTGGCGGCATCAATGTAACCTTCCTTATTGGTTTGTGAAATGGATTGGCGAATTTCGGGCGAATGGTCGAGTTCTAATACCTTATACCAAGCATTATAGGCTTTTACTGTATCGCTTTTGGATTGATATAATTCACCTAATTCGTTGTAAATATCAATTTTAGTATCGGGTGCTATTTTGTCTTCTTGCGATAACGATTCGAGTTCGTCAATGGCCTCATCCGTTTTGCCTGCCTTCGATTTAATGCGGGCCTTATTATATTTTGTTTTGTTAATTTCGCCTTGGCTGCTGTTTGACGAACGCTTTAGAGTGGCCTCGTTCATTTTTAATACCTCCGAATACTTTTTTTGTTTTTCAAGGCATAAGGTCAAGTACTTCTCGGAATATTTGCGCCCTTTTTCATCCTTAATGGCATTAAATCCTGCATTGGCCTTGGTGAAATATTCGCTGGCTTTCGAATAATTCTCAATATTATAATATAACGAACCTAAGGTGATGTATGCAAAATACTCGGTGGTTTTATCTTTGTTGCTAATGCTTCGTTCTAAAGCTGTGCTAGCCAATTGCATGCTTTTTTGTGGATTGCTTTTGGCCAACTTATTGGCTTGGTTTAACAAATCAATAGGTACACCAAGGTGTGCGAGTTCATTTGTTTTGTCGTCGGTTTTGCTTTGAGAAAACGCCTGGAATGAAATTAAAAATAGGAGGATAAAACTCGTTTTTTGCATCGATTGTAAAACAAAGATAGGCTCTAAAAAAGGATGCAAACAAAAATTTGCATTTTATTTCGTTTGAATATTCCGCTTCACACATCCAAATAATACCTTCACTCATTTGCTAATGCCATTCACTTATTGGTGTTTTTAAAAACAAGGACATGATTCATCTTTGAATTGAAAAATAAAAAATCAAGCCATGAAAAATTTAAAGAATCTAGCCGCATCTATGCTTGCCTTAGGATTTTTATCCTGCAATGCACAACCAACCGATCACCCCATTGGTGTAAATCCATCTCCAACAAAAATTCAAGTACTTATTTGTTTAGACGTTTCGGGAAGTATGACCGGATTGATCGATCAAGCCAAGGACCAATTATGGAACATGGTTAGCGTGATGGGAAGAGCAAAAAATCAGGACATTGCACCACAAATCGAAATTGCTTTATACGAATATGGACGGCCAAGCAATGGAGTAAATAATGGTTACATAAAACGAATTAATGGGTTTACGAGTGATTTGGATCAAGTATCCAAAAATTTATTTGGGCTAACTATTGATGGAGGAGATGAATATTGCGGGCATGTAATTTATACCGCTTTAAATGACCTTAATTGGGATACGTCCACCCAAAATTATAAGGTTGTATTTATTGCAGGAAATGAAGATTTTTATCAAGGAGGCACAAGTTATACAAAGGCCTGCGCCTTGGCCCGAAAAAAAGGCGTAATTGTAAATACAATTTATTGCGGCGATAAGAATGAAGGCATTCGCGAACATTGGAATTTGGCTGGTGAGTGCGGCAATGGCAGTTTTACCAATATAAATCAAAATGTTACGGTGGCTGATATTGCAACACCTTACGACAGCAGCTTGTTTGATCTGAATACCAAATTGAATGGAACGTATATTACGTATGGCAACATGGGTGCTGCTAATTGGCAAAAGCAATCGGAAGTTGATCAACTGAATTATAGTAAAAATAAATCATCGGCCTTAAAAAGAGTTTCAGTTAAGGGGAGCAAAGAAATCTATAAAAATTCGACTTGGGACCTCGTCGATGCTAGTACAGAGGATAAAGATGTAGTAACAAAGATTGATAAAAAAACGTTGCCCGAAAGCATGAAAAACAAGAGTGAAGCAGAAATAAAAGCCATTGTAACCCTTAAAAAAGAGGAACGCACTTCTATTCAAAATAACATTGCAGATATCACAAAAAAACGCCAAGACTTTATTGTGGCCGAAAAATTAAAAACCACTCAAGGAACTGCACAAGCAACCCTAGAATCGGAAATTGAAAAGATAATTAAAAAACAAGCCATAAAATTTAATTTAGTCATCAAATAATTGAAGATTCTATCAAAAGGCGCGACGATGTAAAGTGTTGATCTTATGTCCAAAACCCTTAGCTGATAAATTTAACAAATACAGCATGAAAATAGGCTGCAAAACCTAAAGATTTAAGCGAAATTTAAAACTTCATTCTAATAAAAGAAAAGTCAATAAATTCAAACTCTTAATTCTATTTTTGCAGCCTATTTAAATCATGATAATATTACTGTTCTTTATCCTTCACTGGTACCTTTCGCTTTTTGGTCAAACCTTTTATTTGCACCGTTATGCGGCTCATAAAATGTTTACAATGAACAAGTTTTGGGAAAAGTTCTTTTATATTTTTTCTTGGGTTGCTCAAGGGTCGTCGTATTTAAATGCCAGAGCCTATGCCATACTTCATCGCATGCATCATGCCTACAGCGATACCGAACAAGATCCGCACACGCCACATTTTTTCAAAGAAGTGTTTAGCATGATGGTGCATACCGGCCGAATTTACAATGGATTGCTTAAAGGAACCATTAAACCTGACGAACAATTCGAAAATAATTATCCCGTATATCCGAAGATAGATCGGATTGGAGATAATTGGATGGTAAGAATTGCATTTGCCTTAGCCTACATTGCATTTTATATAGTATTTGCAAACCATTGGTGGATGTTTTTGTTGTTGCCTATTCATTTTTTGATGGGTCCGGTTCACGGAGCTATTGTCAATTGGGCAGGTCATAAATACGGCTATCGCAATTTTGACGAACCCGATAAATCAAGAAATACCTTTGCCATCGACTTTTTACTCTTGGGCGAATTGTTTCAAAACAATCACCACCACAACGGTATGCGTCCAAATTTTGCAGCCAAGTGGTGGGAAATCGACCCTGTATATCCCATCATACTCTTATTCGATAAATTGCATATCATAAAGATTGTAAAGCCCGAAACGGCATAATCGAGCAGTAGTTTAACATTGCTATTCAGCAATAAATCATGCAACTTTGCAGCATTGAGTACTAAGTATCTTCTTTTAGAAACTATCAATTTTCCCGAAGACTTACGCAAACTTGCACCCAATCGGTTGCCCGAGGTTTGTGCAGAGCTAAGAAATTTTATCATAGAAACGGTATTGACCTATGGAGGGCATTTTGCTGCCAATTTAGGCGTGGTCGAATTAACAGTGGCTCTGCATTATGTATTTAATACGCCTATCGATAGGTTAGTTTGGGATGTAGGCCATCAGGCTTATGGTCATAAAATTTTAACCGGAAGACGTGAAAAATTTTTTACCAATCGAAAGCTTGGAGGGCTCAGTGGGTTTCCAAAAATTGAGGAGAGCGAGTACGATGCTTTTGGCACCGGGCATTCGTCAACAGCAATTTCGGCAATTTTAGGAATGGCCATAGCGGCCAAACTGGATGGAAATGTATCGCGCAAGCATATTGCGGTAGTTGGCGATGGTGCATTAACGGCTGGTCAAGCTTTCGAAGGATTGAATAATTTGGCTGCTTCGAATACCAATTCGCTTCTAATTTTGAATGATAATAATATTGGAATTGATCCGAATACTGGCGCTATAAATCGCCATTTAAATACCATACATCCGCAAAATAATTTATTTACCAATCTTGGTCTTCGTTATATAGGGCCAATAGATGGGCACAATGTTTTAGAATTAGTAGCACAATTCGAAGCCTTAATCAATCAAAAAACGCCTTGTGTTTTGCATATCAAAACCATTAAAGGTAAGGGCTTTGACGAGGCCGAAAAAGCACAAACTAAATGGCATAGCACATCGAAATATATAAAAATTGAAGAACCTACCGAAAAAATAAAACTTCAAGATAATTTGAAGGGGCCAATTGTAAAATACCAGGATGTGTTTGGCAATACCCTTCTAGAATTGGCTGCTCAAAATAAAAACATTACGGGAGTTACACCAGCTATGCCAACCGGAAGCGGAATGCTGAAAGCGATGGAAGCATTTCCTGACCGATTTTTTGATGTGGGTATTGCCGAACAACATGCAGTAACCTTTGCTGCAGGAATGGCCAAAGAAGGCAAAATTGTGTTTTGTAGTTTGTATAGTACTTTTTTGCAAAGGGCCTTCGACCAAGTCATTCATGACGTGTGTATTCAAAATTTACCCATTATTTTTTGTATCGACCGAGCAGGAAATACAGGAGAGGATGGCCCCACTCACCATGGTATGTATGATATTGCTTTATTGCATTCCATCCCAAATATTACCATTGCCGCTCCATCGTCTGGCAGCCAATTAAGAAACATGATGCATTACTATTCGGAAAATGCAAAAGGACCTGTAGCTATTCGATACCCAAAAGGGGCGATTCCTGAATTAGAAATCAATTGGAAATGGCCGATTGCCAATAGTTTCGATCCCAAAATAACTCAATGTATCGAAGGCAAAACCTTGGCCGTTTTGTCATTTGGAGCCATGCTCACTTCAAGTTTCGAAGCCCTTAAGATGGTAAATAAACAAGGCATTTATCCTTCGCTTTACGATGTAAAGGTTGCCAAACCCATGGATCAAAGTACTTTGCACGAGCTTTTCAAAAAGTATAAATCGTTTATAACCATCGAAGATGGATCGAAAATAGGAGGATTTGGGGGAATGATTTGCGAATTTAATGCAGCAAATGGCAGCCGAGCAAGTATTACATGTATGGGGTTTTCGGATCAAGTGATTGAGCACGGCACGCCCAGCGAATTATTCGAAAAGCATGGATTGGACAGCCCGGGAATAGCCGCAGCTATTTTGAATAATGTGCGTTAATAATACTTAGAAATTTTGCCTATTGCATTATTCAAATAAATGTTTCACTTTTGTGCTGTCTTTGGAAAAGATCATTTTCCAAAAGTGACAAATTCGAAACAGTATTTAAGTCATAATTTTTATTCCTATTATAATTCATGTTTAAACGTGTAGCGCTCGATTTAATGTCGATGCCTGAATTATCCGAAATTGCATCAGCATTGGGCTTCGATGCAGGAAATCAAAATAAAGAAAGTTTAATAAATTCAATATTGAAACAACAAGAGCAATTTATGAATCAGGAGGATGTGCCTGCATCAGACGAAACCATTTCTGCAAAACCTAAGCGTGCTAAAAAAACAGCCGAGGTTAAGCAAGCAGTGCAGGAAACCGAAGCTGAAACAACGCCAACCGATAATCCAATTGAAGTGCCAAAACGCTCCAAGGGAAATCCAATTGACCAAGGACCGCAGCCACGAAGAGATGCAGGAAAACGAGAGCGAACCAAAAAACCAATAAAAAACGAAGAACCAAAACTGCAACATACTTTTTTTGATGAAAATGAAGGGGATGCCGTTGGTGAAAATGAAAATTCAAGCTGGAACGAAGAAATTCAACCTGAGGATGTTGCTGCACCAGTGGCACAAATCGAAATAACCGAGCCGGTTGAAACTGCAAATGAGAATCGCCCAGAGGTTCAAGCCGATAAACCTGTTCATACCAAAGAAAAAAACCACCCACAACCCCGCCACGACAATCAACGCCATGAGCAACAACGCTCGCAGCGACTGTTTGACGACGCCCTTATTAATTTTTTAGAAACCGATGGCAATGTTACCACGCAAGGTGTTTTAGAAACGATTCCAGATGGGTATGGCTTTTTGCGATCGTCAGATTACAACTATATGCCTTCGCCCGATGATGTTTATATTTCGCCCACCCAAATAAAACAAAATGGACTGAGAACGGGCGATACCGTAAAAGGCACAATTAGGCCACCCAAAGAAGGCGAAAAGTATTTTGCCTTAATAAAAGTGGAAAGTATAAATGGCAAAAGCCCAGAATTGGTGCGCGATAGAGTGTCGTTCGAACATCTAACGCCTCTTTTTCCTGAAGAAAAATTAAATTTATGCGACAGCCCAAAGCATTTCTCTAACCGAATTATCGATTTGATTTCGCCCATAGGAAAAGGCCAAAGAGGCCTGATTGTTGCGCAACCAAAAACAGGAAAAACAACCCTTTTAAAAGGTTTAGCCAATGCCATAGCCACCAACCATCCCGAGGTGTTTATGATTATTTTATTAATTGATGAACGGCCCGAAGAGGTTACCGATATGGCCCGTAGTGTGAAGGCCGAAGTGGTGGCAAGTACCTTTGATGAACCTGCCGAAAAACACGTAAAATTAGCAAATATTGTGTTGGATAAAGCCAAACGCCTAACCGAGTGTGGGCATGATGTGGTAATTCTGCTCGATTCAATAACCCGTTTGGCCCGCGCCTATAATACCGTACAACCAGCATCTGGCAAAATTTTATCAGGAGGTGTAGATGCCAATGCTTTACAAAAACCAAAACGATTTTTTGGAGCCGCTCGAAAAATTGAAGATGGCGGATCGCTTACTATTATAGCTACAGCACTTACCGAAACTGGCTCAAAAATGGACGAGGTGATTTTTGAAGAATTTAAAGGAACAGGTAACATGGAATTGCAGTTGGACCGTAAGCTAAGTAATAAGCGCATTTATCCAGCCATCGACATTACGTCATCAAGCACCCGACGCGAAGATTTGTTGCTTGATAAAGGAACCCTGCAAAAAATGTGGGTTTTGAGAAATTATATGGCCGATATGAACACCGAAGAGGGTATGAATATGATGCTTAAACACATGGAAGGAACGCGCGATAACAACGAATTTCTGAGCAGTATGAATGGGTAAACCATTTCCAATTCTCTAATCAATCGGTTCATTTAGGAAAGGGATTAAAAAATTTTCGTATAAATTTTTTTTTAAAACAAAACTATCTATGTTTGCAGCTAAGAGGTTTTTTCGAGCCTTTAAATCAATATTCTAACCATGAAAAAAATCGTTTTTGTACTTTTTTGTATTGGCATTTGTACAGTGCTTAATGCGCAAACTATTGCCCGTCGTGCTGTGAGCGCTTGCGGCAATTCGGCAACCGTAAATGGACTTGTTCTGCATTATACAGTTGGCGATTTAGTTATCACAAATGTATCGTCAAGCGGCAGCCCAACTTATAAACTAAGCCAAGGCTATCAACAAAGCGACAGCCTATCGGGAAATATAGGCATACGTAACCTTAGTTCGGCTACAAAAAACACGGTAGAATTAATGCCCAATCCAGCTGTAAATACTTTAAAAATAAATACATTCACTTCAATACCAGGCGTTTTAACTTACACCATTAGCAATAGCTTAGGGCAAATAGGATTGGTATTAAACTCCCAAACTATTCAAAGTGGCGCAATCGAACAATTAATTGATATAAGTTCTTTGGCCGCAGGTTCTTATTTTGTTCAGGTGTCATCCAGTCAAGCTGGAACTTTATTTATAAAAAATTTACCCTTAATCATTATAAAATAATCAATCCATTATCGTCATGAAAAAATTAATCTATTTAATTGCTATGAGTTTGTTTGCCTTAAATTCAATTCAGGCACAAAACGTTCCTCAAGGTATGAATTATCAAGCTATTCTACAAGATTCGAAAGGGCCTATTGCCAACAAATCTGTGGATTTGAAGTTAACTATTTTAGATGGGTCTAACAATATTTTATACCAAGAAACCTTTAGCAAGTACACCGAATTGAACGGTGGAATTAACACCGTTATTGGAACAGGTAGTGTTCAATCGGGAACGTTTTCGGGTATAAACTGGGGAGCGGGCGATCGTTACCTTAAAGTGGAAGTAAATGTGAACGGAACAGGCTACCAATCCTATGGTAGCAATGTAAAATTTCAGTCGGTTCCGTATGCTTTATATTCCTTAAATCCAGGACCCAAAGGGGATAAAGGCGATGCAGGTACTGCTGGAGCTGCAGGTACTGCGGGAGCGGCAGGTGCTGCAGGAGCTGCCGGAAAAGATGGAGTTAATGGACAAGATGGAGTAGCAGGCAAGGATGGGGCCGCCGGAAAAGATGGCGCAACAGGAGCCTCGGGATCGGCCAATATTAATGGTGCAAAAAATTATTTAATAAAATTCACCAGTTCAACGGCTGGTGCTAATTCCTTAATTTACGATTCGAGTAACTTGGTTTCCATTGGCACAAAAACCCCAAACGCAAATCATAAATTTTCGGTAAACACAACGGGAGCTAGTCTTAGTGCCATAAATGGAATAACCACAGGAAATTATAATGCAATTTTCGGAGAAGCCGACGGTGCTTCAGGGTTTGGCGTTTATGGTATAAATAAAGCCTCGGATGGCACAGGGATTATTGGATCTGGAAATGCACTTACGCCTTTCAAACTCACCTCAGGTTCTGGAGCTGCATTCACAGGTACAAATTATGGAGTATTTGGTTTGGCCACAAGCACCACTACCGGTATTTATAGGGCAGGTGGATATTTTCAAGACAACGGAAGCGGTTCGTATGCGCTTGTTGGGGCTATAACTAATGCAGGAACTTCTCGAAAAATTGAAGGCAACGGGACCGTAAATACAGTAGTGACCTCTGTTGAAGGAAAGAAAATTTTACTTTCAGCCATTGAAACGCCTGAGAATATATTTACAGATTTTGGCGCTGGACAATTGCAAAACGGAAAAACACATATTGAATTAGATCCAAATTTTGTAAAAAATATTATTGTAAACGAAAAACATCCATTGCGTGTTTTTGTTCAGCTCGAGGGAGATTGCAACGGGGTATTTGTTACCAATAAATCAGGAAACGGATTTGATGTGATAGAGTTAGTGAAAGGGAATTCGAATGTTAAGTTTAGCTGGACAGTAGTGGCCAATAGAGCCGACGAAGTGTTGTTAGATGGTACTGTATCAAAATACTCGGAAGAGCGTTTCGCCCCTGCTATGGGTATTCAACCCATACAAAAGGTATCAAACAAATAAGAAAGAGAGTATTAAAAATATTGATAAAGCCTTGAACACAGTTCAAGGCTTTATTTTTTTTTAAAAGCCTCCAATAATTCCTCCAATAAGCGCTCCATTTAATAAGGCATAAGCACCGTTAATGAGCATAAGTTTTGGTGATTTCATTTCAAACAAGGCATTATTAACTAGGTTGGAGATGTTGGCCAAACCAATTAAGCTCCCGATAATAGCCCCCTGCAACCAACAGCAGTCTTCGGCGCAACACGATGGAATCATCTTAACAAAAATGGCAATGATTGCCCCTAGTGCCAGATACGTTACACCCGATTTGGCCAACAGCCATCCCATGGACGTTTTTTAGCATCCTCCTTGGTTATGCCCAAAGCGGCCATCCACGATTTGCCAAACAAGGGACCATACCATAAGGCTCCTAAAATGAAACCTGAAAGAGATCCTAACAATACACCAAACCAATTAATTTCTGATAAATTCATAGCTATTTATTTAGAGTTTGAAGTACAATATTATGCAGTTGCCTACTTAATTGCAAATAATCAAAAATAGTCAGCCTGTTTTTAATAGTTAATATCTACAAAGACCGCATTGAAATAGACAGAAAATTTGATTAAGTAGGATCAATGAAACTACCTTTGCGACTTGTTAAAATTCATGAACCGCGTCCTTTTTATATTTTTTATTTTCAACAGTTTTATTAGTGCTTTAGGGCAAAATAATTTTATCAAGGGGGCCGTGCTCGACAGCAAAGGCAGTCCCATTGCTTTTGTATCCATTTATTTGGCCAAGGCGAGCGATAGCAGCCATGTTATGGGTGCTATAACCAATGAAATGGGTAATTTTTTGATTGAGAATTTAGGCTATGGCGATTATACTTTAAAGGCTCATTCTATAGGTTTTGCCAACCAAGAGCGAACCCTTAGTTTAAGTGCATTGAATCCAAAAGCCGAATTAGGTAATATTATTTTAATAGAATCGGGCAACGATTTAAAACAAATTGATATTGACGCCGAACGCAAATTGCTAGAAAATAGCATTGATAAAAAAACCTTTCAGGTTGATAAGAGTATTATTAGTCAGAGTGGCACTGCAGCCGATGCCCTGCAACAGTTGCCAAATGTTACAACCGACGAAAATGGCAATTTACAAGTGAGGGGTTCTGAAGGTGTTTTGATACTGATAAATGGAAAACCTACCGGAATAAATGGAGCTAATTTGCAAACTATTTTAAATCAGATACCGGCCAATTCGATTGATAAAATCGAATTAATTACCAATCCTTCTTCCAAATATGATGCCGAAGGAAGCAATGGTATTATAAATATTTTATTGAAAAGAAATAAAAAAGGCGGAATAAATGGAAATGTGAACCTTCAGGCAGGAACGGGCGATAAGTATAATGCTAGCAGTGGCCTAAGTTACAATAAAGGAAAATTAAGCGTGACCACTACCTACGGCCTCCGATTTAATACCATGCAATGGAATGGCTATTTAGACCGAACCTTAAGACCAAGCGATACACTTTTTTATTTTAATACCAAAAATAGGGGTTGGAACAAAAGCTTGTCGCATGCTTTAAGTTTAAGTACCGATTATTATCTTACTAAATTTCAAACCCTTTCGCTCTCTGTTTCGGGCACAAAGGGCGAGGATGAAAAACCGGAATGGATAGACTATACGGAAATGGACTCGTCCAAAAAATCATCGGCTATGTTTGCTCGCTTCAACGATATCGAAAGCCAAAACAGTTTTTATAATCTGAATGCGCAGTATCGAAAAACATTTGCTAAACCTCAGAAGGAATTTACCCTGTCGGCCAATCATACCAAAAGCGCCGATAGTATATTACTTGACGGAAGCAACCGCTATACGGTGGTAAATTATTTGCAAAAAGATAGTCTTTCGGACGAGCGACAAAACAGAAGCAAATCAATCACCCTTAATTCGATGATACAAACCGATATCATTCTGCCAATTAAAAAGGATAAAAAAATAGAAGCAGGCTTAAAAGTGGCGTATAGAACTTACGACAACGAAATGAGAATAAGCAGAGTTAAAGCCGCCACCGATCAATGGTATTTGGATAGCGCCTTGTCCAATAGGTTTAAATATGCCGAAATGATAAATGCTGGGTATTTTAATTTTATGGGGATGTATAAAAATTATGCTTACCAAGCTGGTACGCGCATCGAACAAACTATTGCCGATGGAGAGTTAAAATACACGAATAAAGAAGTTGGATATCAAAGACTCGACTTTTTTCCAAGTTTTTATGTATTAAAAAAGATCAAAAAAATACACGAATGGAAGGTGAATTACACAAGGCGTATCGAACGACCATCTGCAGGGCAATTAAATCCGTTTAGCGATTTAAGCGATCCAAGAAATGTGCGACGTGGCAACCCCGATTTAAAACCACAATTTATTAATAGCGTCGAATTGGATTATACCTATACCACCAAAAAAGTTATGACTAATCCTGGATTGTATTATAAGCAAACCAATAATTTAATTTGGAGGTATATTACCATTGACGAAGGGGTAAATTATGTATCGTTCGAAAATATTGGCACATCCTACAATATAGGACTAGATTGGGTAACTACCATTAATTTGGCCAAATGGGTAAATACACTCACGAGTATTAATGTGTATCGCAATCACATGAAAGGGCAATTGGGAACCTTCACCTACGATAGATCGAATATTATGGGCAATGCAAAACAAACGGTTAATTTTAAATTAAAAAGACATCTCGATTTGCAATTTTCTTATACTTACCGATCGCCATTTTTGGCGCCACAAGGCAAGGGCATAACCATGCAATGGCTCGATATGGGAGCAACTATGCTAGTGCTTAAATCAAAAGGAACCCTTACTCTTACCCTTTCTGATATTTTTAATACAAGGCAATTTGGAATGGAATTGTATTTGCCCCAAGTCGAGCAACAGTTTTTGCGCAAAATGGAATCGCGTATTTTATACCTTGGATTTAATTATAGATTCGGAAAACAAATAGCCCCAAAGCCTAAAAAGAAGGATCAATCAGAACCCAAACCCGACGATGTTGGCTTCTAAAAAACAAGAGGAGAGTCAAAATTAATTTTGAGGATTAATCATCGCATAAGTCTCTTATTTTTGCAAACTTGAAATTATCCGAATCCAAGCTATTCGTTTATAGCCTCTATATTATTTTATTAATACTTGGACTTTATCACCACGAGATGTGGAGAGATGAATACGAAGAGTATTTACAAGCCCGCGATGCAAAAGGTCTGTTTGGCTTAGAAAACACCATGAGTCAAGGCCATGCAATGCTTTGGCAGGGATGCCTTTGGGTTATCACACGCTTTACACACAATCCATTGGCTATGAAAATTTTTCATGGATTAATTGTTGCAACTTTTGCCTTTCTTTTAATTTATAAAAGCCCTTTTAAATTATGGCAAATCTGCCTGATGCTTTTGAGCTATTTTTTACTTTTCGAATACGCAGTCATAAGCAGGTGCTATGCCTTTGGGGTATTGTTTTTTATGCTGTTTGCATTTAAATACACAAGCAAGGGAATGCTTAATTGGCAATTGGGCATTATTCTCTTTTTATTGGCCAATACCTCCATTTATGGAATGATGCTGAGTGCGGTTTTGGCAGCATGGGTGTTTTTTATGGATTTGGCCTACAACCAAGAGTCTTTGAAAATAAAATGTCTAAGAAAATGGCCCATTCTCTTATTCGTTGGTTTAGGCATTGGCTTGGCGTTTTTGCAGATTAGCCCTCAACCCGACAACTCGTTTCCTATACATCGCATCACATGGCCTTTTAACATGTATCGTTTTCAAGTGGCGTGTTCGCAATTTTTTAATGCTTTTGTGCCCATCGTAAAAATAAACCAAGTTCATTTTTGGAACACAAATTTTTTAATGTCAAGCAATGGAATTTGCCTTTGGTTTTACTCTATATTAGTTTTTATAGTGGCAACATTGCCATTTATAAAACGCATTTCCATATTAATGTTATGGCTAAGTGGAGTATGGCTCGTAATGTTTTTTCAATACCATACTGGATTTTATTTTGCGCGCTACTATGGTCACTTTTTTTTGTGGTGGATTGTGTGTTTGTGGCTCATGCAAAATTTATATGCGCCTATAGATAGTGATAGAATGGTTAACCTTATGGCCGTATCCTGCATTTTGTTTTGTCAAGCCATGGGCGGAGTGTTGGTATATTCGGCCGATTGGAATCGAAAATTTTCACGAGGGGCAGAGGCTGCTCGCTACCTAAAGGCCAAAGGCTATGCCGATAATTACATGATAGGAACGGTTGACTTTGCCCTAAGCCCCATTGCTGGCGAATTGGATAACAAAATATATACCCTTCAACATAAGCAATTAGGCAGTTTTACAAAATGGGATACAAAACGGCTTAATTCTACCGATAGCCTCGATTTGGTGGAAGCCTTAGAAAGCGGCCCCATGAACGATACCCTTATTTTTATAGCCACGCATCCCATTCCTCAGTTCGAATATTTCAAAAATATGGAAGAAAAACGCCCCATACACAGGGCTTTTGTCTTTAACCACTATCGTTTTTATTGCATGGCTTATTTCAAACCAGGGGTCGAATATTTTGAAGGATATTGGTTATTTAAAGTCAACCGTATCGATTAAGTACCATTTCAATAACATTATTTAAATACCTTTGCCTATGCTTTTATTCGAAAAAATAAATCAGGAAATAACCACAGCCATGAAGGCTAGAAACGAGGACCGCTTGCGAACCTTTAGAAATGTAAAAGCGTCCTTTCTGCTCCTACAATCCTCGGGCCAAGAGCTGTCAGAAGATTCTTATTTAAAAGCCATTCAGAAAATGGCGAAGCAAATTCGCGACAGTATCGAAATTTTCGAAAAGGAAGGAAGAACGGATTTGGCAAACAAGGAAAAAGCAGAATTAGCAATAATTGAAGAATTGCTTCCTACCCAAATAAGTGAAGCCGAAATTACGGTTATAGTTCAGGAAATAATTGCTCAAACTGGAGCCGCCGGAATGAAAGATTTGGGAAAAGTAATGCCTACATCCATGAAAGCCACTGCTGGCATAGCGGATGGGAAATTGGTGGCCGAGTTGGTTCGAAGGCTGTTAGCTTAGTTTTAGAAAGTTATGTATTTTAGCTAAACTTTCGGCCAATACAATGGTAGGTAAATCCATATTCCAAAAGTTGCTCGTAGTCATAAATATTTCGACCATCAAAAATTACTTTATTTTTTAATTGTGTGGCAATTTCTTCAAATTTAGGAGAACGGAACTCAGGCCATTCGGTAACAACAAGCAAGGCATCGGCATTATTAAGAGCCTCATATTGTGAGCCTGCATAATTTATAGAGTTGCCTAAAGTTTTTTGAGCCTCGTGCATAGCTACAGGATCATAAGCTGTAACAGTGGCCCCTTCTGCTAATAGTTTTTCAATAATTACCAAACTTGGTGCTTCGCGCATGTCGTCGGTTTTGGGTTTAAATGCTAAACCCCACATGGCAAAATGTTTGCCGGCCAACGAGCCGAAATGTTTCTTTATTTTATTAAATAGAACCGATTTTTGAAAATCATTGACAGACTCAACCGCTTCTAATATTTGCATTTTATAGCCATGTTCATGAGCTGTTTTGGCCAATGCTTTAACATCTTTTGGAAAACAAGAGCCACCATAGCCTATTCCGGGATATATAAATTTATTTCCAATACGTGGGTCGCTGCCAATTCCTTTGCGTACAAAATTTACATCAGCTCCCATTATTTCGCAGAGGTTAGCTATGTCGTTCATAAAACTAATTTTGGTGGCCAGCATAGCGTTGGCGGCATATTTTGTCATTTCGGCCGATGGAATGTCCATAAAAATAATGGGATGTCCATTTAACAAAAAGGGCTTGTATAATTTGCCCATTATTTCTTCGGCCTTTTGCGATTCGATGCCTACTACAATTCGGTCGGGCTTCAAAAAATCATCAATGGCAGCGCCCTCTTTTAAAAATTCAGGATTGGAGGCTACATCAAATTTTAGATCCAAGCCGCGTTTGTTTAGGGCATTTTGAACGGCCATTTTTACCTTTTTAGCGGTCCCAACGGGCACGGTACTTTTAGTAACCACAACGCCATAGGCCTGCATATTTTCACCAATTTGGGCGGCCACGGCCAATACATATTTCAAATCGGCACTTCCATCTTCGCCAGGCGGTGTGCCCACAGCTATAAAAGCCACATCGCAATCTTTTATGCTATCGGCCAAACTCGAACTAAATTTTAATCGCCCATCTGCAAAATTTCGTTGTACCATTTCCTGCAAACCGGGTTCAAAAATTGGAAGAATACCTTTTTTTAGGTTTTCAATTTTTGTAACATCAATGTCGATGCAAACCACATCCATTCCCACTTCGGCAAAACATGTTCCGGTTACCAATCCCACATATCCTGTTCCTATTACTGCTATTTTCATTGTATTAAGTTGGTGATTATTTTTTTATAAGATTTTTTTGTTTTAAAAATTTAATGAGCCAGTGGCTTAGGCGCTTAATTGATTTTTATAAATGGCAACCATATTATTTAAGGCTTCCACAATGTATTGCAATTGCTCATCATCCATCTCGGTGCTAATTGGCAAAGAAAGCACGCATTTACACAAGGTTTCGGAAACGGGAAATTGCCCTTCGTGATAATTTGATGCTCCAAATGCCTCTTGGAAATGCAAAGGCAAAGGATAATAAATCATGCTCGGAATTTCGTTTTCGGCTAAATGTTTTCGCACACTATCGCGATCTAAGCCACAAACTTGCAGGGTGTATTGATGAAATACATGGGTTGATTTGGGGTCGCGCACAGGAATTTTGAAATATGGATGATCCTTAAAAGCTTGGTCGTAGTAATTGGCCACGTATTGTCGGGCTGAACAATAGGTATCTAAATATTTTAATTTTACTTCTAAAACAGCGGCTTGGATGGTGTCGAGCCTTGAATTAACCCCAATTACTTCGTGGTAATATTGCACCCTTTGCCCATGATTGGCAATCATTTTTATGGTGTTTGCAATCGTTTCGTTGTTGGTAAGCAATGCGCCTCCATCGCCGTAACAGCCTAGGTTTTTTGAAGGAAAAAAAGAAGTGGTTCCAATGTGTCCTATGGTTCCGGCTTGCTTTTTTGTGCCATCACTAAACGTATATTCTGAGCCAATGGCTTGGGCCAAATCTTCGATAACAAATAAGTTATGCCGCTTGGCTATGTCCATTATGCGTTCCATATCGGCACATTGGCCAAAAAGGTGAACCGGTACAATGGCTTTAGTTTTTGATGTAATGGCCGCTTCCATGGCCAAGGGGCAGATGCAAAAGGTGTTTGGGTCCACATCTACCAAAACAGGAGTAAGGCCTAAGAGCGCAATTACTTCGGCAGTGGCGGCGTAGGTAAACGTTGCCGTAATTACTTCGTCGCCTGGTTTTAAATTTAAGGCCATCATGGCTATTTGCAAAGCATCGGTGCCATTGGCACATGGCACTACAAACGAAGCCCCTGTATATTCGGCAAGATTTGCGGCAAACCTTTCAACTTGTGGGCCTTTTATAAAACGAGTGGATTCTAAAACTCCAAAAATAGCTTCGTCTATTTCACTTTTTATCTTTATATATTGACTTTGTAAGTCAACCATTTGTATGCTGCGCATCAGTCCGTTTATAAATTATAACGCCACAAATTTAATATTCTTTCATTGATAAGCCGATTCTAATAACTTTGCCCAATAAAATGATTCTGCAACGCTTTGGCTTCCTTTTGCTTTTGACATGCTCCTTGATGGGGCTTAAAGCACAGAATACCTTCAAACGAAAATTCGAACCTCATCAAATACTTCTTTTTGATATTGTTGTAAAACAGCAGTATCACGGTGCCGATATGCTTACACGATTTGGAAAGGATGCGTCGTTGGGCTTGGATATAAGTTATAAAACGCCAAGCAATTGGGTAATAGGGATTGGCGGACATTTTTTGTTTGGCAATACCGTTAAAGAAAAAGGCATTTTGGATTCGCTAAAAGGGCCTTCGGGTGAAATTATAGATGAAAATGGACAGTTTGCGGTGATAGGTTTAGACCAAAGGGGTGTTTATTTTGGGGCAATGCTTAGCAAAATAATTCCATTTAAAAGTGCGAACAAAAATTCGGGATTGATGCTGAGTATAGGAGGAGGATTTTTGCAACATCGAATTCGAATTTATTCAACCAATACCGTTCCCCAGCTTACCGAGGAGTACAAAAAGGGCTACGATCGTTTAACCAATGGCCCGGCCGCCGTACAATACATAGGCTATCGGTTTTTGGACCCTAAAAAACGACTTAATTTTTCCATTGGTTTCGAACTTACTGAAGGCTTTACCCAAAACCGCCGATCTTTTAATTTTGATACGCAAATAGCCGATACAAAACAGCGATTGGATTTGCTGTATAGTCTAAAATTGGCCTTAACGGTTCCTATCTATCTTAAAAAAGCCAGCGAAGAAGAGTTTTTTGAATAAGAATTAGCCCAAAGCGATTGAAAACGATTTATAATTTAGCGATAATTTTCCTTCAACTTATTTTTTATTTTGGACGGTTTTTTAACCAAAAATTAAATCAGGGTTTTAATGGCCGCAGAAACTGGAGACCATATCTAAAAACGTTTAAAAAAAATAATCAAGGCAAAATAATTTGGATTCATTGTGCGTCATTGGGTGAGTTTGAAATGGCCCGCCCCTTAATTGATGAATTAAATCAGAACTCCCTCGATGATACGAGTATTTTGCTTAGTTTTTTTTCGCCCTCGGGATACGAACTTCGCAAAAACTTTAATTTGGTGCAAGGCGTTATGTATTTGCCTTTGGATACCAAAAAAAATGCCAACGATTTTGTTGAAATTCTTAAACCAAGCACAGCCATTTTTGTTAAATACGAATTTTGGTTAAATTACCTCCAAGCCTTAAAAAGTATCGGATCGAAGGTGATGCTGATTAACGGAGTTTTTCGAAAAAATCAAGTCTTTTTTAAATGCTGTGGTGGTATATTTCGAGAAGGTTTGAAAAATTTTGATGTATTGTTTTTGCAAAATAAAGCTTCCGAAAAGTTGCTTCAATCTCTGAATTCGGATGGCCAATTTTTGAATACCATAGTTACCGGCGATTTGCGCTACGATAGGGTGATGGCCAATTCAAAGGTAACGAAAGCCTTCCCCATGCTCGACACTTTTTTGAAGGAAGCCTTTGTTATTATAGGCGGAAGTACTTGGGCCCCCGAAGAATGGATACTAAAACAATGTGTGGATGAAATAGGTGCAGCGGTAAAACTAATTATTGCCCCTCATGATGTGAGCGAAAAACACCTCAAACACATTGAAACCCGATTTAAAGGAAATAGCCTAAAGCGATTTTCGAAAATGAAGGACGACGATAACCCTCAAATTGTTTTGGTAGATACCGTTGGACATCTTAGCACGCTTTATCGCTATGGGCAAATTGCTTTGGTTGGCGGCGGTTTTTCGGGCAATTTACACAATATTATAGAGCCAGCTGTTTATGGAATACCGGTATTTTTCGGATATAAGCATGCTAAATTTCCTGAGGCTGCCTATTTCTTGCATCATAAAATTGGCATCAAAATCCATAATGGATTTAATTTTACCCAACACATTAAAAGCATCATAGAACATCCAAAAATGCTCGATGCCATTAAAAACAAAACCATTCAAGTATTTAAGCCCCATTTGGGCGGCACGCAGCAAGTGTATTACAAACTAAAAAGTTTTTTATACAATCCGTAATTTCTTAAAGCTATAATATTCATTACTCTCCACCTTTCATATCGTCGTTTACGATGCCTTTTTTGCGGCTTATATTTTCACGCAGTTTGCCAAAATTATAACTGATGCTTACGCTATAATATCTAAAAAGTGAATTAACAAAGGTGGATTCGGAATAAAACGATACATCCTGAGTAATGGTGGTGAGGCTTTGTTTAGCCTCCAAAAAATTATTAGCCACTATGCCCAAATTGAGTTTTTTATTGAATACCGATTTTCGCAACGACAGGGTATAACTATAATTTACAGGACGTATGCTTTGCAAGGAAGGTGCACCGCGGCTTACCCATCCTGTAATCGAAGCCGAAACGCCATGTTTGAAATTATAGGTAGAACTTCCATGCCCACCCATACTAAACCCATTTCGGTTTCGCGTTGCATCAAGTTTATGCGAAATGGCTACATACGAGGTTCGAAAACTTGCCCAAACCTGCATTTTTTTGAACAAAGTGCCATAAAAACTTATGTTGAGTCCTATGGAATTGCTCTTGGCTATATTAAAATAGGAGGTATATGAAACGTCCTTTGCGTCGAGCCAGGTGTAGGAGGTAATAACATCATCGGTAAACGAGTTGGAAAGGGAAATATCCAATGTATTTTTTTTAAAAAAATAATTCCATGAAAAGCTAGCGCTGTGTGTAATTTCTGGCAATAGTGTGGGGTTGCCGTACGAAATGCTTCGTGGATTTTGAGTGTTGACGTTTGGGTTTAGATAAAACATCCACGGGCGTTGTATGCGCTTACTGTAATTGAGCTTTAGGGTATGAATTTTTTTAATTTTTCGGGAGATACTCGCCGTGGGAATAAAGTTTAAATATTGGTGTATTACAGGCGGAGCCTCTTTTATAAACGTGGCATTTATCCAGGTTTGCTCGGCCCGTCCGCCTAATTTAATTTTATATTTTTTTAATGGAAACATATACACACTGTATACACTTCCAATATTTTGATGGTAGTTCAGCGTATTGGTTTGAGTTGCATTTTCGAGATACAGGCCAACATGCGAATACGGACAAGCGAATGCAAACGCAGTGATTATAAAACAATGGGAAGAAAAAGTATTACCCGAAATAATAAAACGCAATAAGATTTCAAAACACCTCACACTCTACCCCAATCCTGCAATAACATATGTAACTGCA
>CAMDXE010000014.1 GCA_945878925.1 Chitinophaga pinensis | reverse complement strand
CACACCCGCTATTCCTGAATAATTGCTCTGCGACATGCCACGCATGGTTTGAGCCATCATCTGAAAAGAACAATTAAAGAGCAAAAGGGTTAAAAATATTCTTTTCATTTAGTTGTATAAAAGAGGCAAATATAAGAGTTAGATGTATTTGTTTATGAAATGGTTAAACAGAGCCTTGTAATATTTTGAGGGCACACTAAATTCTAAACCAAGGATTTAATCCCCTTTGCGGTTATTTGATAGGTATAATCCCGCATTCGATCGCTATCGAACATAAAGCCCGATTTGGCTTTGCTTGGCCCAATATGGGGTTCGATAGGATATTTTGCCACTACCAGTTTGTGATGGATTAGGTATTTTAAAATATCAGCAATAATGGTGGGCAAGGCCAAAGGTTTACACTCGTTTATAATATTTTCGAAGTGCTCTTCAAATATTAATTTTGAAATAACTTCTTTTTCAAGCACATCTAATTTCATGGTTTTAAGGCAAAAAGCATCCATGATTTAAACGTACTCTTATGCGCTAATTGCGCGCGGCATTGCGGGTATTGATTAAAGAAACGCAACGAATCGTTGGTAACCAAATTTGGATAGAGGTTTAATTTTTCATTTACATACGCTTGGTTATGGTCGAACGTTCGACATCCCCGCCGATTTAAAAAATAAAGCAAGGCATTTGGATTGGGGTCGAAGGCTGCAAGAATTTTATCGGTTCTAAGAACTTTGTTTTTGGTCAACCAACCATCAACGCCCTTAAAATCGGAGGGCTCAAAAAAAGTTTGGTAATAATAACTGCCCTTGGTGTAGCGCAATCTAAAATTATTTTTGGCTTTAATTGCGCCGTCTATACATACAAAAGCAAGCACCGCATAGGCCAACCAAGGATTTAAACGACAAAGCCCTTTATACCCAAATACTATAAAAAACAGAAAAACAGGCAGAAGCGTTATGCAATAATAATCGTGATAGCGAAACTGTCCGGCCATTAAGCCATATATGCCTAAAGACCCTATTAACGAAAGAAAGGCAAAATATTTTAAGGGTTTATTTTCGTTTATAAAAGGCGCAGCTAAAAGCCCTGATGCTATTAATATCCATTGTGGAATGGAATAAATTTGTGTAAACCAATTGGCAAAAAATATGTGAAACCATTCGCCAAATTCCTTCCACGAATTTGGGGTTACCAAGTTGAGCAGAAAATACGATCCACCTACTTTAGTTTCGAGCCACTTGCAATACCAATACCAGGCCAATACCAATCCGAATGCAAGGAGGATAGGGCCCAAAATTTTTGATTTTTTTTGATTTTTAAAATAAAACCATACCTCCAAACACGCCATAGCTATAATAAATACCAGAGATGTTATTTTTATTAGGCAGGCCAAACTTATAAATAAGCCAAACCAAAGTATTTTAAATTTTTGTATATCATTAATGTAAAAATACCATTGCCTAAGCGCCAAAAGCATGAAGGCGAGCGATGCCGTATCGGGCAAAAAATTTGGGGTATAAAAAGCAAGTATGGAGCTAAAAAACCATGTAAAGGTAAGAAGCATAGCCGCATAAGTACTTCCTAACCAAAGGCAAAGTATATCGAAAATGGCCCATAAGCCCACCCCCATAAGGCACCACATTAGCAACCTGTACCAAAATGTATTGGGCCCAAAAAGAACGTAAAGCATGGCAACGCTATAATTGATAATTGGAAATTCGCAAGGCGTTATTCCATCTTTAGTAGCCGTTTCCATCACTCGAGGTTCAAAAAAATTCATATTCACCCTTGCATAATTTAAGGCAATGGAGGCTCTATCTACCTGAGCGCCTTGATGAATGGACAGCGGTGGAAGCGAAATTATTTTTGGAAATTCAAAAAGCAAGGCGGTTGCCAGCCATAGGCACACATATAAAATATGCTTATTGGTTAAAAGGATTCGTAGTTTTAAATTAGAGAGCACTGTGGTTTTAAGGAGGTTTATAAATGTACTTGCACTGCTTCTTTCCAATAATCTGTTAGTTTGTTACGAGTTTCTTGCCCCGTCATTCGTTGTTGAATCCATTTGTCGCTACGACCCAGTTTTTGCCAGTTTTCCCTTGCCCTATCAATGCTTTGACTTGGGTCGGCTATTTCTTGCATACGCTCGTAACCCACTTTTGCCAGCCATTGCTTAAAAGGTTCTGCCTTGGACGATGGGATGGATTGGATTAGACTGAAAATAGCCTGCACATTGCCCGCTAAAGTTTTGCGTTTTTTACCATTCGACAACATATCTACCTGGGGACAATTTGTCCCTAGGTAAGTACCCAATTCAACATCTCTTTTTCGAAGCTTTTTTAAGTAATCAGTTGGATTAATGGACTCAGTAAGTGTTCCTACAATGTCTACAACCGAAAAATACCAAATATCTTTTTCTGCATCATAATGTCTGCGTACTTGTCTGTTTTCAAATAAAATTATGTTTTGATTGTCCATATTTTTTACCTGTTTTTCATAAGTTTCACGCCGCAAATTTTATTTTCACTTCGGTTAAATCGTAAGGTTGATAAAAGATTTCATTTTTTTACAATTTAAAATTACAATCTATTTGTCTACTTTTAAACTATACTATTTTTTGGGAGGCTTACAATAAAACAATAAAAAATTATTTACTTGGACGAGGTGGTGTATATATTAACACTTCCATATGAGACTTAATCGATTGTGGAATTTGATTTTTATGAATGAAAATAGAAAGTGTTTTAAGTTTGACATAATTTTCGGACATATATACATATCCATTGATGCCGGCCTTATCGCCCCAAGAATTTTTTGTAATAAAATACCGAATACCTTTTTGGTCGGTGGCAATACCAGTAATATGCATGAGATGATCGTCGGTGGTTTCGTGACTATCAAAGGTAGATTGCCTTAGTTCTTGAGTGGGCACAAGCTCTATTGCGTTGGTATCGTTAGGGTTATTGGTGCTTGTAAACAACATAGCGGCTCCGTTTTTTCGAGCAAATCCTGGCTCACTTACGTCGCCATCCCATTCTACAGTGTATCCATTATTCAATGAAAAAACAATGGCTTCAATTAATTGATCCATAGGAACATTAAGATAGGTGCCATGCGAATAATTGTCAGGAATTTCCAAGTCAAATAGGGTATAAAATGGGTGATGGGTATAACTCGTCAGTCCTAAATAATCATCGGCATATACGCCAAGGGCCGCGCCATACGTCGAGGCATTATAGATGGCATTTTCGAATTGAAAAACAGGGGGACAAGCACCTAAAAATGAATCTAAAATTTGATCAAACCTCGTATCCCAATTCGATGGTATGACGGCTTTGCTAATCAAAGAGTCTAAATAATTTTTTAAGGTTTTTTCTAATTCAACATGGTTATGCGTGGCTCCATTTAATTTCCCAGAGTATATTTCTTCTGGCATCATGCCGTATTTTTTGAGGACGTAAAAAAAATCGTGCGAAAGCGCCCCCTGACTAAAGCTAGCATGGCCATGATAGCGCAAGTAAAGCCATGCTTTTTCCATATAAATTTTGCGAACCACAAACATTTCGGATAAATCCTTTTTTTTGCCTGTTTTGCGCAGAATTTCAGATTCGATAAACGAAGTTGTGCTAAAACTCCAACAGGTGCCCGTATTGCCTTGGCTTTTTACCGTTGTGGCCTCTATATTTTTTAGAATTGTATACTTGGATGGGCTGATGGTTTGAGCCATCGTTAGGCTAATAAGGCTCTGGATAAAAGTAAATAGTAATATTTTATGCATTTATATTTTATGATTAAAAGGTTGTGAGGTTTTATACGTCTATAGCTTTTACGCGCGCAAGGGCATTTACAAAATAATACCTTTTATTGCTTAAGTTAAGGCATCGAAAACGTTTTCGTTCCAAGGGTCCCTTTCTAAAAAATTTGTTTCCATCTAATACAAAATCTTTATTTTCGGGCAATTCTTCTAAATGAAGCAGCCCATCGTCGGGTTGATGATCCTGAAGCGCTTTGAGCAAATCGATATCGGCACAACTCGAAGCCGCTGGGTTTTTCATGTATTTATTTAAAGCCAGTAGCACATTTTCTGGAAAAATATGTTGACTCATAAAAGGATTCATGAGTTGTTTGAAGTGTTCTTTCCATTCTTTGCCATGCGGCAATACTCTGTTTTTATGTTGATTCCAACACGTTAAATGAGCCACTTCGTGAACAAAGGTGATTAAAAATGAAAACTTATTGAGGCTTTTATTTACCGTTATTCTATGCCCTAAATCTTTAAAGGGGGCGCGATAATCGCCCAATTTAGTACTGCGATGTTTGGTAAGTTTTAAATGAATATGATACGATATAATCATTTCGGCCACTTGAATAGAAGTGTCCAAAGGCAAAAAAGGCTGAAGTTGAGCGGCTAATGAATTTAGTTTTGGATGCACGTGCTAGCCTTGCTTAATTTATTCGATGTTGGCTTCCTTTTTTAAAACCGTTTGCAATACGGTTTTGCCCACAGCCATTAGCGTTTGCCGATCTATTATGCTCATATTATCGTCATGAGTATGCCAATACGTGCCAAACCCCGATTCTGTTTTTGAATTGTAATCTATGATATCGATGGTAGGAACTCCACCATAAAAACTTAGATACACATGATCATCGGTTATGCCTGCTTTATTATAATCGATAAAATAATTACCATAGCCCAAGGTTACAGCTGTTCGCCAAACCAAACCTAATAAATTATTGTCGAACCTTACCGACATTTCTTCACGCGCAAAGGTTGCATTTTTGGCCCCAACCATATCCAATAAAATTCCATTGGTGGCGCGGTAATCTTCCACATGCTTATGTTTGGTCCAATATTGCGATCCAAGGCACCAAGTGTCCTGATCTTCGCTGCTATTGGTTCCTCCATCTTCTACATCAAAAAACATAATATCGATGCCTAATTCTGGCTTTACTAAATGCAGTTGACGCGCAATTTCGAGCAAAACCCCAACTCCACTCCCTCCATCATTAGCCCCATCCGACGGGGTTGTTTTATCTTTGGTGTCCTGGTCGGCTTGAGGCCTTGTGTCCCAATGGGCGCATAGGAGTATTCGGTTTGGGTTTTTAGGATTGAAGGCTCCAATAATATTTTTGGCTTTCCATATTACTCCTGCTTTGCTTTTGGCATCAAAGGCTTGCACATATACGGTATCGGCCCATTGCTTGAGCATGGTTTCCATCCAATTGCCGCAGCGGCGGTGTGCCTCGGTATTAGGAACGCGTGGGCCAAAACTAACTTGTTTGGCAACATAGGCATAGGCGCTATCTGAATTAAAATTATTTTGAAGCAGGGCTTTAACCGGATTAAGCGAATCGGCCAACGATTGGGTGGCTTCGTCGGTCGTAGGCCCTTTACATGCGCAAAAAATGCTAAGTATGGCACTAAAAAGTAAAAGAATTATAGGGTTCCTCATGGTTTAATTTTATTTTATACTATAGGTTGTGCACTCTTTTCCGTCTTTGAGTTCGAAACCTGCCAACAATAATTTTTGGCGAATTTCATCTGATTTTTTAAAATCTTTGGCGTCTTTAGCTTCGTTGCGCAAGCTAATAATTAGCTGGAGAAGGGGGTCAATAAAATTTTGCCCTTCAGAACTTTGTTCCTCCAATAGCCCCAAAATATCAATAACTACCAATTGAAATAATGATTTTAAAGTGCTCAAATCTACCTTGGTCAATGCGGCATTTCCATCGTTAATTTTATTAATCCATCCTACAGCTTCAAATAAATGAGCCAAGGCAATGGGCGTATTAAAATCTTCATTCAAGGCCTTAAAAATATTTTCGTTTAATACAGAAATATTAAAATCGGATTGATTACCCGGCTCTAACTTATTTAGGATAGTCAATGAATTCATTAGGCGTTGCAACCCTTTTTCGGCTGCCTTTAAGGCGTCGTTACTAAAATCGAGGGTGCTGCGATAATGCGCTTGGAGAATAAAAAATCGTAAAGTCATTGGGCTATAAGCCTTTTCGAGAAGCTCATGCTTGCCTTCGAAAACCTCCGAAAGCAAAATGCCATTGTTGAGCGACTTAGCCATTTTTTGTCCATTGATAGTTACCATATTGTGATGAATCCAATATTTGGCCGGCGCTACATTATGGCAAGCGGTGCTTTGAGCAATTTCGCTTTCGTGATGCGGAAATAATAAATCCATTCCTCCCCCATGTATATCAAAAGATTTGCCCAAGTATTTGGCACTCATGGCACTACATTCGATATGCCATCCTGGAAAACCATTGCTCCAAGGCGATGGCCATTGCATAATATGGCTGTCGGAGGCTTTCTTCCACAAGGCAAAATCATTGGCATTTAGTTTTTCACTTTGCCCTTCCAATTCGCGCCTGGCTTCGCCTGCTCCAGCCATCAATTCGCTTAGAATTCGACCCGATAATTTACCGTAGTCATGCGTTTCGGCATATTTAAGTACATCAAAATATACCGAACCGTTCGATTCGTATGCAAACCCTTTTTGTATGAGTTGATTGATCATTTCAATCTGCTCGATAATATGCCCCGAAGCACGTGGTTCGATGGATGGTCGTTTTACATTGAGCTTGTCAAGATTAGCATGATAGGCATCGGTATAATGTTGTGCTATTTCCATGGGCTCCAACTGTTCAATTTTTGCCCTTTTTTGTATTTTATCCTCACCTTCGTCGGCATCGTTTACTAAATGGCCCACATCCGTAATGTTGCGCACAAATCTTACTTTATAATTTAGGTGAAGCAAATAGCGATAAATAACATCAAAAATGATAGGACCTCGCGCATGACCTAAGTGCGGGTAACCGTATACGGTTGGGCCACATAAGTATAATCCTACAAAAGGAGAATTTATGGGAATAAAATTTTCGATTTCACCCGTTAAGGTATTATAAACACGTAGCATAGAAGACATGGCCTACAAAAATAATCCAAATTCACTTGGGTTATCTATTCGTTCAAAGATTTGATATTCATTTGGTGCAAATAGATCGATTATTTAAATCAGCCCTTAAAGAATCAGCGATTTAAATCAAGGATTTAGATATTAAATATTCGGCAATTTGTATGGCATTGGTTGCAGCGCCCTTGCGCAGATTATCGGACACAACCCACATGTTTAGGGTTTTGGCTTGCGATTCGTCTCGTCTAATTCGACCTACAAATATGGCATCTTTTCCTTCGGCAGTCATGGGCATTGGGTAAATCTGTTGGTCTATATCGTCCTGTACAGTAATACCGGGGAAATTTTGAAGAAGGCTTAGGATTTGAGAAATTTCAAATTCGTTTTCAAATTCGATATTTACCGATTCTGAATGCCCGCCCATTACCGGAATACGAACCGTAGTTGAGGTTAGTTTTATGGCATTGTCACCCATAATTTTTTTGGTTTCATTTACCATTTTCATCTCCTCTTTGGTATAGCCATTTTCCATAAAAACATCTATTTGAGGGATAACATTAAGGTCGATTTTGTACTTATAGGCCATTTCTCCTTCTATGCCTTGTCGTTCGTTTAGCAATTGGTTCACTGCATTTATTCCTGTACCGGTTACCGATTGATACGTCGAAACCACGACTCTTTTAATTTTTAAAGCATCATGTAAGGGCTTTAAGGCAACCACTAATTGTATGGTACTGCAATTTGGGTTTGCTATAATTTTATCGGTTTTGTCTAAAACATGGGCATTAACTTCGGGTACCACTAGTTTTTTAGTAGAATCCATTCGCCAGGCCGACGAGTTATCGATAACGGTTGTGCCAGCTTGAGCAAATAAGGGTGCATATTGTAATGAAACATTTCCGCCTGCCGAAAATAGCGCAATTTGTGGCTTAAGCGCTATGGCATTGGCCATGCTTACGAGAGTGTATTCTTTATTTCGAAAGTTAATTATTTTGCCTACCGAATTTTCGCTTGCTACGAGAATTAATTTATCGATTGGAAAATTTCTTTCATCCAATATTTTAAGCATGGTGCGCCCAACCAAACCGGTTGCGCCTACTACAGCAACGGTATACATTTTTTTAATTGAAGTGTGTTTTTAATTGAAAATCGGGAATCTTTTTGTCATTAATTACGCTCATTAATTTCAGTTTGTTCAACAAATCCGAAAATTGATCGAAACGTAAGGATTGCGGCCCGTCGCTTAATGCGGCCTCTGGATTATTGTGCACCTCAATCATAAGACCATCTGTACCCGCAGCTGTGGCTGCAAGCGACAATGAACTTACTAGATCTCGGTTGCCAGTGGCTTGGCTAGGATCGGCAATTATGGGTAAATGACTTAATTGTTTTATCAATGGAATGGCTGCAATATCCATGGTATTGCGGGTAGCGTGATCGAAAGTGCTTATGCCTCTTTCGCATAATATTACCCGTTGATTGCCTCCCATTAAAATATATTCGGCAGCCAAAAGCCATTCTTCAATGGTAGCATCCATTCCACGCTTGAGTAAAATGGGTTTATCGGTTTTGCCTAGCTCTTTTAAAAAGTGATAATTTTTCATATTGCGTGCTCCAATTTGAAGAATATCGGTATATGGATAAACGGTGTCTAATAAGCTTAAGTCCATAACTTCGGTAACAATGGCCAGGTCATACTTTTGCGAAACACGCTTCAATAACTTTAGGCCATCTTCCATTAATCCTTGAAACGAATATGGCGAAGAGCGTGGTTTGTAGGCTCCGCCTCTAAGTATTTTTATGCCTTTTTCGGCCAGGAATGCTGCAATGGTAAAGAGTTGTTCCTCCGATTCAACAGCACAAGGCCCTGCTATTATGGCCAAATCTTTACCTCCTATCTCAATACCGTTGACTTCCACAATGGTTTGTGGCTTTTCAATAGTTTTTTTTGCTAGCGGATAGGCATTCTTTAAGGCCATTCTGATACGTTAAAATTTAATTTTTGAATATGTAACCCTAAATTTTAAAGCTTTGTAATTTGGCAAACGGGTATTGTTTAAAATTAAACGAGTGGGGGTAATTGGCTTGTCGCTAGGAATGGTTACAAAAAAGCCTCGGTTGAGGTTTGTACCATTTAATTTATATTGATCCAACAAATATTGTAAATGTCGTGTAAATCGTATGGTGTATTCGTTTGTTAAAGAATTATACCCTCCACCATAAATCGAAAAAGCTCCCATTTTAGGATCGATATAATCCAAAAAGTCAAGTATGGGTGAATTTAAATTTGTGGTTTTATCAGGTTGAAGCAAAAATAATCGAATGGGCGTGCCGTATGACGTACTTATGCTACCGTTTTGCGGGGTAAATACAAAAGCAGCCTCATTAATAACAATCCTTTCATTGGGCATAGCCAAATTGCATAGGTTCAATATGTATGGAATTTCAACTTTTGTTTTACAGCCACCCATGGTTTGAATATAAGTGGTGTTAAAATGTTTGCCAGGATTGGCTATTTGGTTGAGAATATCAGGGTTGCTGTGATTGGTATTATACATGTTATAATTCTCGCAACTGTTATTAATAACAAAGCTATGTTGCATGGTATCGTTATAATGAACCACCAATTGCGAATTGCCTGTAAAAAAATCAACACCTGCGATAGCCCCTTGCCCGCTTGGTATGCCTAAAGATTGAGGAACGATAACGATGCCACGTACAAACGTTTTAAAAGCCGAAACTGAACCATAAACCGATGCCGAGGCTTTTGCGAAATCTTCACTCACTTTTTTATTAAGTTTTATTAGCAATCCAGGCGCTTTTTTAACCGTGCGTCCGTTTTCTTTTACTGTTATGCTGTCTTTTAAATTAAATGAACCCGCCCATTCGCCAATTTCTTCGCCCAAAAGCGGTTTAATGTTTGAATAATATTTCATTCCGCTGGATATTGAATCTTTAAGGTAATAAATTTTCATGGATTGATTGGAACTCAAATTGCCATAAAAATAATCTTTATCCCAACGAATATAAAGCCTAGCAGAATCAATTTTAGGAGTGGCCCCAAAACTCAGATCTATCTGAGTAAGAGTAAGTTGTGTGGCAACACCTGCCGAACTCAATCCAAATTCAGGATCTACCATGGCTCCTAATAAATTGGTGCTCAAGGAGTCGGTTTTTAGAGAATCTTCTCTAACTGTAAAAGCATTGACGGTAAAGGTATCGGTTTCGGCTGAATATAATTCTCCTTTATCGGGTCTTAAATTTAAACCTAAATCTGAATCTGTGTTTTTGCAAGAAGTAATGGCTACCCCACTTAATAAAATAAGAATATAAATAAAGCCAACCGACTTAGCCCTTAACCATAGCTTAGTTTTCGACTGCCAGTACTGCGTCATAAAAATTTATATACTTAGTAGCTAATTCTTCTTCTTCATGCTGCATAACCGGTTTTTCAGGCGATTCGCTTAAATGCTTTTCTACTTGAGGATGGAGCGATTCGCCACAACGAACCACTGCATCGGCATGTTTAATGGCACTAATGTGTAAATTGGTTAACTCTCCAACACCAAATGTTTCTAGATCTTCGTCAGCAATAGAATTTAAACTTGCTTTTCGAGTAAAATCAGATCCTAAATCACCATGTACTTCATTATTAAATACTGAATAAACTACACGGGTACCTCTAAACACGGGCTCGTCTTTATAAATGGTTTTTAAATAAAGAGGTATTAAACTGGTCATCCATCCTTTGCAATGAATAATATCTGGATACCAACCTAATTTTTTTACGGTTTCGATAGCGCCTTTGCAAAAGAAAATTGTACGTTCATCGTTATCTGCAAAATATTCATCGTTATCGTTTGTAAAAACATGTTTGCGATGAAAATAATCTTCATTGTCCAAAAAGTATACCTGCATTTTGGTGCCGGGAATAGAAGCCACTTTAATTATTAAAGGGTTATCATTGTCGTCAATCGAAATATTCATTCCCGATAATCTAACTACCTCATGCAAGCGATTGCGTCGTTCATTTATAACACCGAAGCGGGGCACCATAATTCTAACTTCATTGTCATTCTCCTGAATGGCTTGAGGAACCATACGAGCAATATCAGAAATATTGGATGTGTTTAAAAAAGGGTTCATCTCCGAACACACAAACAGAACTTTTTTACGATTATTTTCCATAGAGTATTTACAAAAATTGTTAGGGAATACAAAATTATAGCATAATTTCGGCATTATTTTTTTTAAAAGTACTTGTTTGGTAACTTTTTTTACATATAATGATAGTACTGAAATCGCCTATTGAGATAAATAAACGGCTTAACTCGTTTAGAGAACGTAAAAATACAATTGGTTTTGTGCCAACTATGGGAGCTCTGCACAAGGGGCACCTTTCCTTAATAAAACGATGCAAATCGGAAAATGATATCACGGTTTGCAGCATATTTGTAAATCCTAAACAATTCAACGAAGCTAAGGATTTGGATCTGTATCCGCGCCCTATTGAAAAAGATATTATTTTATTAGAACAAGCGGGAGTGGATATACTTTTTTTGCCCGGCAACGAAAGCATTTATCCAGCTTCCTATAGCCAACCATTTCTTAATCTTAATGGATTGGACAATGTCATGGAGGGTTTGGCTCGACCTGGCCATTTTAGTGGAGTGGCTATGGTTATCGAAAGGTTATTTTATTATATCAATCCATCCAAAGCGTATTTTGGCCAAAAAGACTATCAGCAAATTTTGGTTATACAGCAGATTCTTACACAATTTAGCTTGGATTCGGAATTGGTAATCTGTGAAATTATCAGAGAAACCAATGGATTGGCCATGAGTTCAAGAAATAGCAGATTAACTGATGAACAGCTCAAAAATGCAGGTTTTTTATACGAAAGCCTTTTGCAATTAAATATGGATGTTAGAACCTTGCCTTTGAGCTTGGCCATCCAAAATGCCAAGAAATCAATGTCTCATCGCGAAGGGGTTAAAATAGAATACCTTGAAATTGCCGACCGTAAAACGTTAAACGCCTTAGAAACAATAGATCAAAACAGCGAGGCCATAGCTTTGATAGCGGTAAATTATTTCGGCGTTAGGTTGCTCGATAATTTATTTTTATCCTAAAAAAAGGAGACAATAAAAAAGGCCAATCTACTAGATTGGCCTTTTTATTATTTATTAAAATCTTTATTTTCGTACATAGGCCTTAACCAAACAACGTCGGTTTAAAGCTTTTCCTTCTTCAGTTTCGTTGCTGCTAATTGGCTGGGTTTCTCCAAAGCCTTGTGCATTTAGTCTTGCAGCATCCACCTTTTTGTCAACAAGATACTGCATTACAGCATCAGCTCTGGCTTGCGAAAGTATTAAATTATTTTCGGGTTCTCCAACATTGTCGGTATGACCTTCAACAAGGGCATTAACGGTTGGATAAGCAAGCATTAACATAATTACAGAGTCCAAAGCCGCATACGATTCGGGAAGTATAATTGATTTGGCGGTTTCAAATTGAATTAGTTTTGAAAATAAATCTAATTTAGTTTTTAGTTCTTTTGGAACTTCATTTTCGGCTGGCCCAATTCGTGGGGCACCAGTGGCTATTCCTAAATTGTATGCAAATCCTATACGATGTGTTAAGTAGGCATCCATCAACTTGTTTCGTGTATGCACCCATGGATCGTAAGGAAGACCATCTAAATTATCGTCGTACGAATAATTATAAAGTACTTGCGCCATAATGTCAATGGACTCGTTAAGTGCAAATTTTACACCACCACCTACAGCCCATTGTACAGCAAATCGGCTAAAGCTTTGTTGCGGCTTAGCAGGCGAAGGCGCATTTCGAATTTTTGTTACATAATTCAAAAGCCCCCAACTTGCTTGTAAGTATGGTCTGAATTTTGCTGACTCGCTAATAATTTTATTGTTAGCCAGTTTGTATCTTACGCCTGGCATTACACTCCACACATGCGCTTGAAATCCCTCTTTTTCAAAGGATTCGTCCATGTGACCCAAATCTCCAAAATCAACGCCCAAAATTCCATCAAACGAGGGAGTTAAATAGTAACCAAAAGCGGCTCCTCCTCCTTGATATGTTGGCTTTGATGCAAAAAAGTATCGGGTACCGCGGTCGCCTCCATATTCATTAATTCCACCATATGCTTCTATTCCCAATCGATGGGCGTAATTTTGCGCCTCAGTACGATTTGAATAGAGTATTGTTAAGAATGTAAAAATGGTTAGGTATAATTTTTTGTTCATAAAACTTTATTTGCTATTTTGAATAGCAATAATAGTTCTAATTTTAATAAAAAGAAATTTTTATAAAAAAAAATAAATTAAATAAAAAAACGATATAATTACTTGAAACTGAAATAAATATGACAATTGTAATCGAAGATATTGCATACAATTTAGAAGATTTTTTATTTAAAAATATAGTTTTAACGGAGAATATTCCTTCAAATAGCTTTGTATCTAAATTTTTAACATCATGGATTTCAGGCAGCAAAGCGTTTCAAATTGAAACTTCGGGGTCAACTGGCGAGCCTAAATCCATCACATTAAAACGAAAATGGATGGAGACAAGTGCTTTGCAAACCATTGATATTTTATCGCTTTGGAACGAAAATATTCTTTGCTGTTTGCCTTGCAACAAAATTGGGGGCCTTATGATGGTAGTAAGAGCCTTGGCTGGTGGATTCGATATAAGCATTAATGAACCAAAGGCCGATCCACTTCATAAAATTAATCCGGAACATGAGTTTACCTTTATTTCATTGGTGCCTGCTCAATTGGTATGCATCATGGAATCGCAAGAGAGTCTAAAAAAGTTGAACAGATTTCGAACAGTTTTGGTGGGAGGCGCAAACGTATCGAATGAAATTATTGACCAAATTCAAACCTTAGTTCCAGATGTTCACCTAACCTATGGTATGACCGAAACCTGCAGCCATATTGCCCTAAAGAAATTAAACAACGAGCCATGGCCTAGCTTTAAGGTTAATGCTTATGTTGATATAAAAACGGATGATAAAGGACAACTCTCAATTAAGGGATTTCAAACTGGCGAAGAATGGATTCATACCAAGGATATTGTAAAAATTCACGATTCAAATTCATTTGATTTTATGGGTCGATCTGATTTTATGATAAACTCAGGGGGGAACAAAATTTTTCCAGAGGCATTGGAGCAAAAAATAAAAATGCTTTTTCTTTATAAAAATTGGAAAACAAATTTGGCCATTTCCGAAATAACGCACCCAAAATGGGGAAGCAAAATAGTTTTGGTCGTTGATAGCCCTCTAAGCATTGCGGAGCAGCAAGTGCTTGACTACCTACAACTCACCTTATTTAAATATGAATGGCCCAAACATCTTTTCGCGATCGATGCCATCCCTTATTTTGAAAATGGAAAAATAAATAGATTGAAATTAAGAGAGTTGGTGCTTGCTATTGGTTGATATATTTTCAACGGTCCAATCTATTTTTTGAATAAATGGATTTTTTCGATGACTACAAGTATCTATTTGACACAATTTGCATGAAAATTCTAGGCAAGCATCGGTATGAACAAACAGTTCGACACTTGCTCCAAAATGAGTTTTAATTTTAGTTTCAAGTTCATCAATGGTGCTATGCGATTCATTAATATTATAATACCACGGCACAGTTAAATGACAATCTAAGTGCAAAATACTTCCATATTTTATGATTCTTAAATTGTGAAGATCAATCCAATCTGAATTTCGGTGTGTGTTTAAAAACGTAACTGTATTATCCAAAAGTTTTAGATCGGCCTCATCCATCATACCCGCAATCGATTGACGTAAAATTTTAACGGCGGTAACAATTATTACAATTGCAAATATTAGCGCTATGGCACTATCAATCCATAGGTAATCTGTAATTCTTAAAATGATTAAACCTATAATTATGGCTACCGACGAATACATATCCGACAATAGGTGTTTGCCACTTGCCAATAAAGCTAACGAATGATTGCGTTTGCCAATTTTTATAGCATAAATACCTACACCTAAATTGAGTATGGCCGAAACAAAAATTAAGAATAGTCCTGACTGGAGCATTTGCAATTTTTGCGGCGAATAGATATTCAAAATGGACTCATAAATTATGACCATTCCGGCAATTAATATAAGTGTACCCTCAATGGCCGCCGAAACAAATTCTATTTTTCCGTGTCCATAGGGATGATTGCTGTCTTTTGGTTGTGCCGACAAGTAAAGGCTGTATAAACCTATAAACCCAGTTATAACATTAATGGTGCTTTCCAATGCATCGGTAAGTATAGCTACCGAGTGAGTAAGATACCAAGCCAAAAGCTTTATCATAAATAAAATAACAGCTAGGGTGGCTACTATTTTTTGAACCTTTATATTTTGCCTTGACGCTTGCATGGACTAAGAAAATGACAGAAAAAATAAGCTATTTTAGAAACTATATGAGATGTTTCTATTCTTTACTAATTTTAAAATAACGAGTGGACCCATTATATATATGTGCGCTTAATAAATATAAACCCTTTGGCGCCGATGATAAATCTATTTTATTTTCATGACCCATTAATATGACTTTTCCATTTGCATCCATTAAGGTATATTTAATTATCTCGGGCGATAAATAAACGAGGTTTTGGGTAGGATTTGGGTAGATATAGGCTTGCTCGCGTTCGAGTATTTCGATAGAACTTGGATGAACTGGATTTACAGGATTCGTATAAGTAACTGTTTTACACTTATTAATTGCTTTTAAACTTGCGCTATAGGTTTTGCCCATAGGATAGATATGTACTGGGTTTTGGAGCGCGCTGCTATCGCCATCTCCAAAATACCATTTATACGAAATTGCATTTTGGCTTGTATTTGTAAAGCTTACTGTTCGGCCATTAGCTACGGCTGTAAATACACTTATGGGGTTTCCAATGACCAGAGCTTTGCCAATAATAGAATCGCTGCTCCCGCAAATATTAATCGATTTTACCCAAAATGTAAACGGCCCACCAACCGAATTCCAATTTATACTTTTTGTAGTCTTGGTATTGCTTATAGCGGTTGCTTGCGAAGGAAGTTGCCATGTTAGAGTATAGGGGTCGCTAAAACTATCAACGGCAAGTTTGGCTAAACCCAGGCAAGCCGTATCTTCAAACACTAAATTTGTTGGAGATTTTGGTTTTGCTGGCAAAATAGTAATGTAAGTTGTTTTGATACTCGAATCGGTCCCAAAATCATTGCTTGCAAAAAGTTTTATAGTTTTGGTCCCCTCGGTACTATATTTTATTGAATGTGGGCCTTTGCCAGTGGCAGTAGTTGGATTTGCATTTGCCCCAAAATTCCATGCATAGGATTTAACTACGCCAATAGTAGTATCGCTAAAAATGATAGTTGAGTTAGGGCAACTTACAAGTTTATCGGCCTTAAACCCCGACAAGGCTTTGGTATAGCCACAAGCCGATTGCACAAGTGCTTTCATAGCGCTGCCCGAACATACATTCATTTTAATACTTTTAGATTTTACATAATTTCCACCATCTAAGTCATTTGTGCTTAAGGTCGATTTTTTTTGACCATTACTAATCGAAAAATGCATCATTTCGGAACTGGAAATTACATGACCTAATTGATGGCCATGGCCTAATTCATGAGAAAGCACCGATTGAAAATCATATTGCGAGCCTCCAATGCTTCCTGTTCCAAAATACCAATTGCGAGTACTGTCGGCTTCAATATCCATTTCATTTACATACCATTCCATTTCTGTCCCATTAATGTAACAACCTTGCCAATAGCTGTAACATACCGCCAGTTTACTATCGGCAAATTTGGTGAGGCGAATAATATTCACTTGGTCGCCAGTTATATCTTTAATGGTAGTGTCTCTTCCAATATCCCAGTTTACTAATGTACCACAACGCCATGTTTCTAGGGAGCGCAAAAATGCGTTGACCATGGGTGTATTCGCTTTAAACCGTGTATTAAACTGAAAAGTGTAGCCCCCTTTGTTATTGTCGTTTCTTAGGTCGGTTGGATAATATTGTTCGGCATAGCCACTTGGTTGAAACGAGGCATTTAAATGCGAATAATTTATCTTAAATCCAGTAAAACTAATGGATGAACCACTGTCGTTGGTTGCTACTTTAACCGTTCCGGTGCCGGCTCTCGAGGGTATTCGTACTTTAATTTGAGTGTCGTTCCAAACGGTATAATCGGCCGCATAAGGCGATTTCATTCGCCTTCCATCGCCATAATTGGCATCTAAAAACTCAACTCGCCCTTTGCCCCTTGTGTTTCCAAAATTTATACCATTGATGGTAATCAAATCTCCGGTTCCAGCATTTCCATTATTGATGCCGTTGAAATTGGTAATAACTGGAGCGGCAGTTGGCCTATATTTTAACCTCTCAGGATTATAGCCAAACGATTTTCCATTTCCGAATTTTTGCTTGGTATAAATTTGAACGCGTTCATAAAAATCAGTTGTAATGCCATAAAAAATTTCTGAACCATCAAAAGCTTTATTTTCATCTAAATCATAACTTACAAACGATTGAACACTGGCACTGCCTTGATATTTTGGTTTGCCATTTGTTTTAACAAAATCGGGGGTGTTGATGGTATTAGGCGTTAATAAAAATACACCAACATCCTGAAGGTGCAATTCAAGTTCGGGGTTGGCATGATGTTTTTCTAAGCCTATTTGGCCTCCAAATGTGATTACTTCTACTAAAAACGGTTGGCTTACGCTGCCTTTAAATATTTTGTATACTTCGATAAGGGATGCAGTGTAAATTGCATTTCGCCCAACTTCCCTAAAGGCATATTGTTCAATAACTTTTCCCTCAACTATGAGAGACGAAAGCTCCGTGCGTTTTTGTAAACTCCACGATTCGATGGCACATTGACTATTACCAAATTTTGAAAGGACTATGAGCGAAAAGAAGGCAATAAGTTTATGCGACATATTATAAGTTTATAAAATATCAAATTACGGAGTTAAAAATCTAATAAACAACTCGAAATGGCAGCAGGCGTTATTAATAAGTTACATAACTTGGTCGCTTAAAGATATCGCTTAACTTTGTGGCCTAAGATGAAACAACCTTTTCATCCTGTAATAGGAATTATTGGCGGAGGGCAGCTTGGAAAAATGCTTATAGAAAGCTCCCTTCCATGGAATGTGCAATACAATGTTTTGGACCCCGACGCTAATGCATCGTGTAAAGCCTATGCCAAAACATTTATAAACGCCGACCTTAAAGATAAAGAAGCCATTTTTAAATTGGCCGAACTGAGCGATATCCTAACTTATGAAATTGAGCATGTCAACACCGAAGCCTTATTAGAATTGGAGCAACAAGGAAAGGTAATAATTCCATCTCCAAAAATTTTAAGAATAATACAAGACAAGGGCATTCAAAAAAAATTTTACCTCGACCATAATTTACCTACTGCTAATTTTAGCTTGGTCCAAAAAAATGAAGAATGGGAAGAAGCCCTATCTCAGATTAAGGGCGAAAAAGTTGTCGTTAAATTATGTCAAGGCGGATACGATGGCAAAGGTGTAGCTATCGTGGATCGTTCAGAAATTCTCAAAGGAAAATTTCCGTTTAACGGACCCTGTATAGTTGAAGAATTTATAAGCGAAAGCCGTGAAATAGCGGTTTTGGTTTGCAGCAACGGAATTGAAACCCTTACTTGGCCATGTGTTGAAATGCATTTTGACCCCACCCTCCATTTGGTTGATTTGTTATTTAGTCCTGCCAATTTGGATAAAGCCACCGAAAATAAAGCATGCAATATTGCAGTGGCGGCAGTAAAGGCTTTAAACGGAAAAGGGGTTTTTGCAGTCGAACTGTTATTAACTTCCGATGGCGAAATACTTATTAATGAAATTGCCCCTCGACCTCATAATTCGGGCCATCATACCATTGAGGCTTGTATTACTTCGCAATACGAACAACTTAATCGCATTTTACTAAATTTGCCTTTAGGCAATACAGATTTGGTTAAACCCTCGGTAATGATAAATTTAATTGGCCCCGATAATATTTCTGGAAATTATAAAATAACAGGATTAGAGGATAGCATGACCGAACCCGGATTTTATTTACATTTATATAAAAAAAACGAAACCCGTCCTGGACGCAAAATGGGACATTTTACGGTAATTGACGATTCGATTTTGGGCGCTAAAAATAAGGCGCTAAAAATTAAAAATACATTAAAAATATCTGCAATATGAAGCAAATAGCAATAATAATGGGTAGCGACAGCGATCTTTCGGTGATGAAAGAAGCCGCATTAATTTTAGAAAATTTTGGCATTAGCTACGACTTAACGGTAGTTTCGGCGCATCGTACCCCAAAACGAATGTTTGATTATGCCAGCCAAGCCCATTCCAAAGGGATAAAAGTAATTATAGCAGGAGCCGGAGGCGCTGCACATCTACCTGGCATGGTGGCTTCCTTAACCCATTTACCAGTAATTGGGGTACCCATAAAATCGAGTAACTTAAATGGAGAAGATTCGTTATTGTCAATAGTTCAAATGCCAGCAGGCGTTCCGGTGGCGACGGTTGCTATAAATGGAGCCAAAAATGCAGGATTGCTTGCTGTTCAAATTTTAGCTACTGCCAATGCCGACTTGGCCTCAAAAATGATTGACTATAAAAAAACACTGTTGGAAGATGTAGAGCTTAAAGCGGCGCGTTTAGAAAAAGAGGGGTTTGCCGAATATCTAAAACAATTATAATCTGCACCTTAAATTGCTATTGCAAAAATAAGTGCTCACTTACCATTTATAATTTATAAACATGTTGATCATAGGCGAAGCGCTTGTTTCGGAAGATATTTTAGAAAAAAAATTTGTTTGTCATTTAGAAAAATGTAAAGGAGCCTGTTGCGTTTCGGGCGATAGAGGAGCGCCCTTACTTGATAATGAGATCGAGATAATCGCTAAGGAAATAGACACTATTATTCCTTTCATGGATGAAGACGGCATTGCCCTATTAAAAAAATCTAATTTTAGTGAAATAGACCCTTCCGATAGCGAAATGGTAACTACATGCCGAGCAGATGGGGCATGTGTGTTTGTTGTTTACGAAAATGGAATAACACAATGTGCCATCGAATTGGCGAATGCGGCCGGTAAAATAGATTTTAAAAAACCAATGTCATGCCACTTGTACCCCATTAGAGCTGCAAAGTATGGCGAATACACAGTTCTTAACTACAATAAATGGGACATTTGCAACCCAGCTTGCAGCTTTGGCGAAGCGCTTAACGAACCTATTTATCGTTTTTTAAAAGAACCCTTAATTCGCAAAATGGGCGTTGATTGGTATGATGAATTGGATAATGTGGCCAAGGAATGGACAAAAAAAAGTCATTAATTGCCAAAACATTCCTTATAGAGTCGTCCTTTCAAAAACTATATTTTTAACTTTATTTTGTAGGGCATGAATGGGAATCAAACTTTTGCGATTAAATATTTAATTGCCATTGGCGTATTCTTTTTTTTAGGCAGCTGCCAATCAAAAAAAGCAGCCATCTCATCAGCTAAAAATAGTAAAGATTCGAGCTCCATTCAACCCCTGTGGATTGAAATGATGAATGACCCGAATGTAAAATATTACGATGCTGTGGACGCCTTCGAAAAATATTGGGAACATAGAGAAAAGCCAACCGAAGACGATGGCGAAGCCAGAGATATTTTTGGTAAAGAAAAATCTCAGGCTGAAAAAAACGAGGAGGCCAATCGTTCAATTGAATATGTTTATGAATACAAGCAATTTTTGAATTGGCAACAACGTAATAAAAATTTAGTGAAGCCAGATGGCACCATAATGAAACCCGAAGAAATTATAGAACAATGGAAAAAATCAAATGCCGATACCTTAAACAAATGAAATGTGTAATTTTTACATTCAGTATTTTTTTATCGACTTTGGTTTTTGCGCAAACTGCCACTTTCACACAAGTTGGGCCTGTAAAATTTCCGGATAATCCGAGTGTTCAAACCACCGGTATGGGGCGTGTTTCACACTTAGTTTATCACCCAAAAGACAGCAATACTATGTTTGCCGTTAGTGCTTCAGGGGGTGTTTTTAAAACTTGCAATGAAGGCGCTACATGGAAACCCATAAGCGATTTTATTCCACAAACATCCTGTGCTTCTTTAGCCATCAATCCATTAAATCCGAAGGTGATGTACTTGGGAACCGGTGATGCAAATTATAACGGAGGCGGCTTAGGTGTTTGGAAAACAACAGATGGCGGGAACACATGGTTTCAGTCTACCTTTGGCCTTGGCAATAAGTTGGTGTCGTACATTGTTATCACACCAAACGATACCAATACATTGATTGCGGCTTGTTCGGATGGCCTTTATAAAAGCACAAGTGCGGGAGGATCTTGGACCAAAAAATCGACGGTAAATACCAGCTATCGCGATTTGATGTATCGCCCAGCAAGTTCTAAAATTTTATATGCAGCAAGCAATACTTTTTTTTACCGATCGTACGACAATGGCAATACATGGACCCAATCGACGCTAAACAGCGCCATAACTTGTGCGGGAATTAAAATAGCCGTTTGCCCCAAGGACACCTCAAAACTTTATTGCGTGGTTTGGAAAAGTGGAGCCACGAGTCCGTTTGGAGGAATTTATAAATCGACCAACAACGGGACAACTTTTACCATGCAAGCCGATACGCCTAATATATTAGGATATTCGGGAACCGGCAAAAGCACCGATGGGCAGGGTGCCTATAATTTAGGCATTGCCTGCGATCCTAACAATTCGAATACCTTATATATAGCGGCAATAAATCTTTGGAAATCAACAAATCAGGGAGTTGGTTTCAGTTTAAAATCGCATTGGGCCTATGGGGTGCATGCCGATAAACACGGCATACTTTTTTCGCCATACAACGCCAATAAGCTCTTTATTTACCATGATGGCGGATTGGATAGAAGTACGGATGGAGGTACTACCTGGACCACTTTAGAGGATGGATTAAGCGCCTCTGAATTTTATAAAATGGGCAATAGCAGTTTGAATAATGATTATATCATTGGCGGGTTGCAGGATAATGGGATGGATGTGGCCACCAATAAGAAATTTTCGACTGTTAGAGGCGGCGATTGGAGTGGCGATTTTGCATTTGATGCCTTCGACAGTAAATTGCTTTATGAAAATGGTGGAATAAAACGCAATATCCTTACTCACATAACTGGGAATATTCGTGGCAAAAATGGAATATACTTGGTACATCCTAATGATAGCAATGTCATGTTTGAAGCCACAACCAATATATTTATTACAAAAAATTTGCGCGCAATCCCCGATTCAAATGTCTCTTGGAGTTCGATTTCGACATTTTCAGGGCTTACAAATCCTGCAAGCATGGCCTATTGTAAATCATCAAAAGGAACTTTTTATGCTGCATTTACACCACAGAGCCTTTATAAAACTATAAATGCCAATAGCAGCACACCGACTTTTAGCAAAATCACAAATTTTCCGTTTAAGAGCGGCGAAGAAATTAAACAATTAGAAGCCTGCGACTACGATTCGAATACTCTTTATGTGCTAACCAATCAATCGCGCATTTATAAAACCAAAGACAAGGGAACATCCTGGACCATTTTAAATAAAAATTTACCGGGAAACACAATTATTAAATTTTTATTGGACCAAAAAAATAACGATTCAAGCATGTATGCCTGTACTGCTTTTGGGATATTTTATAGAAATAAAACAATGGCCAATTGGATTAATTTTTCGCAAGGTATGCCCACCGTTGCTCAAATATCGGATATGGAAATAATGAGCGATGGCACCGATAAAAGCCGGCTTCACATTTCAACTTATGGACGAGGAATATGGCAATCCGATTTGTATAAAAGCAATGTTGTAACACCTATTGCAGATTTTACAATTCAAGCCACTTCGTCGCAATGGTGTGCCAACACTGCAATCCTTATTAATAATTCAACCCATTCGCCTACCTCTATTAAATGGCAGATAGTACCTTCAAAGGGGTGGACTTTCATCAACGGTAGCGACTCGTTTTCTTCACGCGCCGAAATTCAATTTAACACAGCGGGGGCTTATTACATTACTCTAATTGCCAAAAATGACAAGGGCCAACATGTAAAAACAGTCAATCACAATTATTCAAACACAACCTTAGCCGCCAACTGCGCCACGAGCACTAATATTTTAGGGGGATTTGATATTGGCATTTATCGTTTCGAATTGAACACCATCGACAAATCTTCGGGAGCAGGAAATACGAGTTATGAAGATTTTGCATGCAAGAGCAATACGATGCTTAAATCAGGGGGTTCGTATACCGCATGGGTTACCAATGGATCAACCAATAATGAAAATGCAAAAATTTATATTGACTATAATAACAATGGATCGTTTGGTGATGCCAATGAGCTAGTAGGAACCATTAGCAGCGGCAAGGGCCGCCGTTCGTGTAATGTAACGCTTTTGACCAACCCTCCGGTATTTAATAAATTTATTAGAATGAGGGTTGTTAGCGATTTTTATGCCGTAACCGATCCTTGCGGAGCATTGGGATATGGCCAAAGTGAAGATTATTCAATTTGGATAGATAAAGGCAAACCCATGGTCAATATTATGATTCCAAAACCGACGATAAGCAATAGCTTTTCTTCTGTATTTAAACTTTCGGAAGTAGTACTTGGGTTTGACGAAAGCGATATAAAAGCCACCAATGCCACCTTGAGTAATTTCAAACAAATTGATGCGCTAACCTATTCGGCATTGGTTGCTCCTAAAAATAATGGAACTGTATCCATAAGTATAAATGCGAATGGTTTTAGCGATTTAACGGGAAATTTTAATCTTGCCGCATCCGATTCCACACAGTTTTTCTTAGGAATAAAATCATTCACATTTTCTGGCTTAAGTGTTAAAGACAGTATGATTCAAACCCCTACTGGAGGCCGTATTTTTTGTTCTGTTCCATTTGGTACTAATTTAGATTCACTAAAAGCAACCTTTACCTTAAGCGACTCGTCGCTTGCCTTTGTTGGAACAGCGCTTCAGTGGTCAAGCAAGTCGAAGCTAGATTATAAGGCCATCGTTTATTTTAATATACTCTCAAAGGATAGCTCCTTGGCCAAAACCTATGCCATTGAAGTAGTTGTAAATAAAAATAAGGAATGTTCATTAATTACCTATTCCATTGTTAATCCTTCGGCTGGCGGAATTGTTTCTCAGAATAGCAGCGGCGGAACGGTGTCGGTAATGGTTCCGTTTGGCACGGATGTATCCAATCTTGTTGCTGCATTTACCTTGAGCGACAGCGCATCGGGTTTTGTAAATGCAACGAAACAAATAAGCAATACCACAAAAAATAATTTTTCGTCCCAACTGATTTATACCATACAATCGCAGGATAACCAGTTTTATAAAACATATTATATAAACATCAGTTTTGGCAAGAGCCAGGCGTGCGATTTATTAAATTATGCTATTAAAGCGCCATCATCCACAGGCTTAATAACAACCTCAGGCAATACTGGAACCATTAGCCTTAAGGTGCCTTATGGAACTGATATTACAAAATTGACCGCCCTGTTTACAGCCAGCCCAAATGCTAGTGTTTGGGTTGGAAACGTAACTCAGCAAAGCGGATTGTCAGTTAATAATTTTACGACTACGCTGGTATATAAAGTGGTTGCCGAGGATACAAACTTTTATAAATTGTATACAGTTTCGCTGATAATTGAGCCAAATTCGGCAGCCGATTTATTGGCATATAAAATTGTAAATCCAAGCCAAGTGGGGGTAATCATTCCTACATCTTTTGGCGGATATGTAAATATTGACGTTCCATTTGCAACCGATATTTCGAAATTGGTGGCTCAATTTAGTTTGAGCGACAGCGCTTCGGCGTTTGTTAAGGGGCTTAAACAAATAAGCAATTTTACGGCTAACAACTATCAAGATACTTTAGTGTTAAAGGTAAGGTCGCAAGACACTGCGGTAAGCAAAAAATATTTAATTGTTGTAAACATAAGCGCCGTTGCAAAGGAGTTGACAAAAAATAATGACTTGACCCTTTATCCCAATCCAGTAAATGCCGAAATAAAAATTGTATTAAATCAACCAAATAAAAGTTCGGTTTATTTTGAAATTATAGATGTTTTGGGGCAGAAACTAATGGAGGGAAAACTGGAAGAAAAACAAAGCAAACTTAATGTATCAAGCCTTCAAAAAGGGATTTATTACCTTAAGATCATATTGGATTCGGGCGTATTAATAGAAAAATTTATAAAAGACTAAGAATCTTTAGGGGTTTTAGTTCTTGACGAATCAAACACAGCGTTTTACCAAATCGAGCATGGCATTAATTTCATCGGGTTGGTTGTAAATATGTGTGCTTAATCGAATCACATTTAGGTTATTTTCGGGGACTGTGCGAATGGTAAAATTTTCTTTAAGGGCCATTTCTTGAAATTTTTGCATCGTCATGTTTTTAAGCCTAAAGGCAGTTACGGCTCCTCGAGATATGGGTTCTTCGGGGGTTACCAATTCCACATTATTTCCTAGAGTTTTTAAACCATCGCGAAGCATGCTTGTTAAATATTTTACCCGATCTTCGATGATTTGTTTTCCAATCGTTTCGTGAAATTTAATGGCGGCAATAATGCCTTCATACAGTTCGGCACTTTGAGTGCCATAGCAAAAACGATGAGCAGAGGGTGAATATCCTTTCATCATCGGGGGATTGCTCAGCATATCCCAGCCACTGTCGCTGTAGGCCCCAACCATTATAGGTTTTAATACATCAAGTGCCGATTTTTTTACATACAAAAACCCGGTTCCTTTGGGTCCAAGCATCCATTTGTGGCAGCACGACGAATAAAAGTCACAGTCGATATCGTGAAGATCTAAATTGAGCATGCCTGGTCCGTGTGCTCCATCAAAAAAAGAGTAGATATTTTTTGATTTTGCTAAGGCTGCAATTTGTTTTGCCGGCAATACTTGCCCAATGGTGCATGGAATATGGGGCAAAGCAAAAGCTTTGGTTTTTTTGGTAATGGCACCCTCAATAATAGCAAGGGTTTCGTCGGCAGTAGCGCCAAGGTTTATTACTTTCAAAACAATTCCATCGTGCTTCGCCCTGTTTAACCATGGCAAGGCTCCACCCACATGTTCGTGAGAACTTATAATTACCTCATCCCCTTTATTAAAGGGCAGCCCCTGTGCTACAATATTATTTCCTTCGGTAACATTATGCGTAAAAGCAATTTCATCGCTATTGGCACCCACAAATCTTGCAATGGCATCCAAGGCTTCATGATCGCTGCCGCCATAAATCCCTTTGGTATTAATGGCCATTGCTTTTTGGTAAACCGCATCTAAAACCGAATAGGGCGAAACGCCCATAGTTCCATTATTTAAATAGTTTATGTCCTTAGTTAAAGGAAATTGTGAACGAACGAGTTTCCAAAACGATTCATCATTTAGGGCATTTGAGGGAACTTGCCAACCTTGTAAATTGGCATAAGTGACACCCGATGCCATAGCAGGTAATATAAATGCAGCACCTTTTAAAAATTGTTGTCTGTTCATCAATTCGTGTATTTGGCAATAGTGGCTTTAATGGTTTCTTCGGGATTAAACCCTATCATGCGTTCGACCAAAATACCGTTTTTGTAAAATAAGATCAAGGGAATTTCATTCACTTTCATGGCTGTTGATAAGGCTTTACTGTCATCTACATCAATGGCAACTATTTTAACATTTTTCGAAGCATAGTCAAGGCTTAATTTGTCTAACACCGGTTTCAACATTTTGCATGGTCCACACCATACGGCACCAAAATCAATAATTACAAGTTTTTCGGAACGAATTATTTGATCAAATTGTTCGATTGTAACAGTGGTTTTTGTCGGTTCGGGAGGCTTTGGTATAATTAATGTAAATCCATCTTTTTCCCACGACAATAAGCCCCCGTTGAGTGCGTAAATTGTTTTAAATCCTTCTTTCGACAAGGCGCGTAAGGCATCCTTGGTGCGTCCGCCTGATTTGCAATAAAGCGCCAATGGTTTTTCTTTGTCGAGTTTGGCCATGGATTCGATAAAGGCAGCGTGGTAAAAATCGATATTTACGGCCCCCTCTATATAACCAAGTTCAAATTCTTGGGGCGTACGTATATCAATCAATTGAACCTTCTCGATTTCGATTTTTGATTGAAACTCTTTTGGATTTAAGAATTCTTGCTCGCCTGCTTTACAGCCAAAAAGGCCCAAAAAAAGAAACGATATAAAAAAAATACTGATGCATTTCATAGGGTTATTGTTTTAGAGGAATTGATAAATTTCTTCGATAATTTTTCTATCGTTACTAAGGCGAGGCACTTTATTTTGACCCCCTAATTTGCCTTTTTCTTTTAGCCATCTATAAAAAACACCAGGCTTGCAGGCATACACCATTGGCAAGGCAATGGCCATATTTCCGGTGCGTTTTGCTTCGTAATCCGAGTTTAAGTTTTTCAATTTGAGATCCAATTGTATAGCAAATTGTTTTAAACAGAAGGGTTGTTTCTCAAATTCAATGATCCACTCGTGTCCTCCGGGCTTATCTTTTTGTAAATAAATGGGTGCAGCGGTAAAATCATTCATGATAGATTCGGTTTCGGCACAGGCCATAGCAATGGCAGCTTCTGCATTTTCAATCATCAATTCTTCCCCAAATGTATTGATAAACAGTTTGGTTCGTCCTGTAATATAAAAACGATAAGGCTTGGTGTCGGTAAATTTTATAGTATCGCCAATCATATACCTCCACAACCCGGCGTTGGTACTAATAATTAGCGCATAATTAACCCCAACTACTACGTCTTCTATTGTAATAACGGTGGGATTGGTTTTGCCAATTTCTGCAATGGGCATAAATTCATAAAAGATTCCATAATCCATCATCAATAGCATGCCTTCGCTGTTGGGGTGCTCTTGAATTCCAAAAAAACCTTCGGAGGCATTATAGGTTTCCATATAATGCATTTGTTCTGAAGGAATATATTGTTTGAATTGTTCGCGGTAAGGTGCAAAATTTACTCCACCGTGCATGTATAATTCCAGATTAGGCCAAATTTCCAACATGTTTTTTTTGCCTGTCAATTCAAGCAGCCTTTTAAACAGTAATAAGGTCCAGGTTGGAACTCCCGAAATATTCGTTACATCTTCGTTAACGGTAGCTTGGGCTATGCATTCAAGTTTTTCTTCCCAATTAGCCATTAAGGCTATTTCGGATTTTGGTGTGCTTAATAAGTTAACCCAAAAAGGCAGGTTATTCATTATTACCGCACTCAAATCGCCACAATACATATTTTCGGAAAGTGGATTGGTTTCGTGACTGCCTCCAATTAATAAGCCTTTGCCCTGAAAAATTTTTGAATTTGGGTATTTTTCGCAATACAAACTTAACACATCGCGACCACCCTTAAATTGACATTCTTCTAAAGATTCGAAACTTACGGGAATGAATTTACTTTTATCGGAGGTTGTGCCCGATGATTTTGCAAACCATTGAATGTCGGACGGCCAAAGTAAATGCTGCTCGCCTCTAAGGGTTCGGTTGATGTATGGCTTTAGAGTTTCGTAATCCTGAACAGGTACGTTTAATTGATAATCTTTAACGCTCTTAATGCTATTAAAAGCATGATGAAACCCAAATTCGGTATCAATTCCTTTGGCAATCAAATTGTGAAAAATTTGTCTCTGTGTTTCAATTGGCTTATTCAATGCATGCTCTATTTGGGGCATTCTTTTTTTAAAATACCAAGCCAATAAAGAGTTTACAATAGCCAGTTTCATGTTTAGGCAAATATATTAAATGTATGTCGTCAAACCAAAGTGGACTTTTTGTTAAGGAGTGTTTCAAACTAATTCAAAGTTAAATTTAAGTTTTTAATATTGGTTGATTTATTTTTTTTAAGGTTTTGATATTCGATTCTTCTATTGCGAATTGATTCTTTTTTTATTC
>CAMDXE010000013.1 GCA_945878925.1 Chitinophaga pinensis | reverse complement strand
GTTAATCGCATCACCTACATTTTTATAAGTCTTTAATCTACCTATTGAACTATGGTTAACTTTTGGATAGTTATAATCAAAATCTAATCTTGTCCCGAATATTATTACTCGTTCTCTTGATTGAGCTACACCATAATCTTTGGAATTTAAAACTTTTAAATGAATGTCGAAACCTAAATCAGCAAAGCTGTTGGCAACCATATTGAGATATCTACCATTAAACATTGTCTTAATCCCTTTTACATTTTCAAATACAAAACATTTAGGTTTTAAATCATCAACTAATCGAGCATAGCTTTCAAATAATGAATTTCGTGGATCTGCAGAATTTTTATCACCCATAACAGAAAAGCCTTGGCATGGTGGCCCACCTATAATTACATCAGGATATTGCCCATTTGTACTTTCTAAAATTTCTTTTGAAGTTAATAACCTAATATCTTTACAAATAAAAGGCACATTTGGGAAGTTAAGATTCATTGTTTTTTCGCTTTCTTTCCAAATATCAGATGCTCCTATAATTTCAAAGCCAGCTTCTTCAAAACCGATGTCAAATCCGCCTGCTCCTGTAAATAAAGAATAAACAGTATATTTTTTTTCTTTTTTAGTTACCATTACTTTATTTCTAATCCGTATTAATATTTGTATAAACCTATTATTTGCATCATCTTTCTATTACTTTAAATTCATAGTCCAAAAAAATTGAAAACCGAACTAGGTAATCAACAGTAATTCCAAATTTACTATTTTCAATTTTTTTCATTAATAATTTGTTCTATTATAATTGTTAATAACGGTTGTGGGCAACTTTGGTGCAGATTTCGAAGCCGATACGCTTCACCTTACACAAAAGTAAGTTGGAAACAGATACGCTCCAAACCGAAAAACCAGCATCACAATTGCCTGCTGTTACCGGTAGGTGAATAACCACGACTTATACCAAGTTGAAAACATAAGGCTTCTATTATTTCGTCCTGTTTCTCCGTATCTCTTATTTCACCATACAAAGTTGAAAGTCTTTGCTTGTCCAAGGTTCTAATTTGATGACAAAGAATAATTGATTCGTTATTGAGGCCGAAATTATTTGCGAGTACCAAAACTTCATTTGGGTAAACTTGTCTTTGAGGTTTACGAGAAGTAATTGGAATAACATTCACAATATTCAGCAAACTATTAATTTCATCTTCACTTATCACAAGAACTGGTCTTGATTTACCTTGTTCGGAGCCAATAACCGGATCCAAGTTAGCTCTATATATAGACCAGCGTTTTATTGTCATATAGTCTCGTGGTCAATGGAATCAAAATCAAGCTGAACTTCTTGAATATCCGCAAGAAACAATTGGTCAGTTGATGCCATTTTGAGTGCTTCAAGTTTTAATAATCTTGTATCCACCTGGTCATCAATAAAGATTGTAACTTCCTTTTTATTTCTTAAATCTGGAGGTAGCGTCAAAACCACTTGATTATCCTTAACTGTGCAAACCATTTTGTAAGTCATCTCACTATATTTATACACGAAAATACAAAAAAAGATTGTTCATTACGAAAATTTTAAAGCACTTACCTGTAACTAATTAATAAAGATTAGGGTCAATACTTGACCAAACAAATATGTGTTAGGATGCGATCCCTAAAACACATTAAATACATTTAGGATTTAGAGTCGGGTTTATAATTTGGAATATAATTCGAAACCAAAAACCCGGCATCGGGATTATTCCACCGTAACGGATTTTGCCAAGTTGCGAGGCTGATCTACATTGCATCCGCGCATGACGGCAATATGATAGGATAATAATTGGAGGGGGATGGTGGTTAAGAGGGGCACTAAGGCATCTTCGGTTTCAGGAATTTCGATGGTATGTTCGGCCAATGCTTTTACTTTTAAATCGCCCTGAGTAACAAGGGCTATTATTTTGCCTTTGCGCGCTTTTACTTCCTGAATATTGCTTAATACTTTTTCGTAAATATCATTTTGAGTGGCAATTACCACCACAGGCATTTCGGTATCGATAAGGGCAATGGGCCCATGTTTCATTTCGGCGGCCGGATAGCCTTCGGCATGAATATACGATATCTCTTTCAATTTTAAGGCGCCTTCTAAGGCTACCGGAAAATTGTATCCCCTGCCCAAATACAAAAAATTAGGGGTATCGCAGTATTTTTTAGCAATTTCTAAAACACTTTGTTCGCACGATTTAAGTACTTTTTCGACCTTGGCCGGTATTCGCTCAATTTCCTGCATGATGGCCCTTAACTTTGAATCGGAAATAGTGCCTCGCCTTTGGGCAAAACCAAGGGCTAATATGGCAAGCACCGTTACTTGAGCTGTAAATGCTTTGGTAGAGGCCACGCCAATTTCGGGTCCTGCATGGGTATAGGCCCCGGCATCGGTCATTCGAGGGATTGACGATCCCACCACATTGCAAACGCCAAAAATGGTAGCACCCGATTTTTTGGCAAGTTCTATGGCGGCTAAGGTATCGGCCGTTTCACCCGATTGAGAAATGGCAATCACCAAATCGTCGGGGTACAAAATAGGATTGCGATATCTGAACTCGGAAGCATATTCTACCTCTACCGGTATTCTGGCAAAATCTTCAAATAAATATTCGCCCACCAAACCGGCATGCCACGAAGTGCCACAACCGATAATAATTATGCGTTTAAGGTTTTTAATTTTATTTTCAAATTCATTCAGGCTCCTCATTTCAATTTTTAATAAATTTGAATCGATTCGGCCCCTAAAGCTATCGAGAATAGATTTAGGTTGTTCGTAAATTTCTTTAAGCATAAAATGCTCATAACCACTTTTTTCTATAGCCTCGAGCGTAATCGACAAATTTTGGATATAGGGTGTTTTCTGAATATTGTCGATGGTTTTGATGGTAAGTTCGCCATTGGCAACCAAGGCAATTTCACCATCGTCCAAGTAGGTAACTTTACGGGTATATTCTACAATGGGGGTTGCATCGCTGGCCATATAATATTCGCCTGGCGCATTGCCAATACCAACTACTAATGGACTTCCTTTGCGTGCCCCTATTAATAAATCCGGGTCATTTTTCGAGAGGATAACGATGGCATAAGCCCCAACGACTTCATTAAGCGCTAGGCGCACGGCTTCAAATAAACCGCATTTTTCGTTGTCGCTAATTTCTTCAATTAGATGAATAAGTACTTCGGTATCGGTGTCGCTTTTAAACACATGCCCTCTAAGGCTAAGCGCCTCTTTGATGGTGGCATAATTTTCGATAATTCCATTATGTATAACCGCCAAATTTTCGGAACCCGAACAATGTGGATGCGCATTTTTTTGATTGGGTTCGCCATGGGTAGCCCATCGGGTATGCCCTATGCCTCTAGTGCCTTCAACATTTTGTTGGCCAATGCTATCGATTAAATCTTGAACTTTGCCATGCTCTTTATAAATCTTCATATCGCCATCGAGCAAAGCGATGCCTGCACTGTCATATCCTCTGTATTCAAGTCTTTTTAATCCTTGAATCAGAAAATTGTAGGCCTGATTAGGCCCAATATAAGCAACTATTCCACACATGATTTACCTAAAATTGAAACGTGTAAAAATAACAAACTTCGATTAAGCATTAAAGATTGAAGGCATTTTTAATTTTTTCGATATAATCTAATTTTTCCCAAGTAAATAATTCAACCTTAACGTGTTTAAGATTTCCATCGGGGCTTGTATACGTTTTTTCAACTATTTCGTTGACGCGACCCATGTGGCCATAGGCTGCAGTTTCCGAATAAATAGGGTTGCGCAGTTTTAATCTATGCTCAATAGCATAAGGGCGCATATCAAAAAGGCCTTCGATAATGCTGGCAATTTCACCATCGCTCATCTCTACTTTTGAAGTTCCATTTGTATTTATGTACAATCCACAGGGTTTTGCTACACCAATGGCATACGAAATTTGCACCAACACTTCGTCGCACAATCCCGCAGCTACCATATTTTTAGCAATATGCCGTGTGGCATAAGCAGCCGAACGGTCGACCTTTGAGGGGTCTTTGCCAGAAAATGCGCCTCCACCGTGTGCGCCTTTTCCGCCATAAGTATCTACTATTATTTTACGACCCGTAAGTCCGGTATCGCCATGCGGCCCTCCAATTACAAACTTGCCTGTTGGGTTGATATGGTAAGTGGTTTTGTCGTTGAATAAAGCTTGTAACTCGGGCTTTAATTTGGCTTTTACCCTAGGAATAACAAGGTTTATAATATCTTCTTTTATTTTTGCCAACATGATGGATTCTTCTGCAAAATCATCGTGTTGGGTGGATACCACAATCGAATCGATGCGCTGAGGAACATTGTCATCCGAATACTCAATGGTTACTTGCGATTTGGCATCGGGCCTTAAATACCCAATGAGCTCGGGCATAAAATTTCGTACATAGGATAATTCTTTTAATATGTTATGCGCCAAATCTAAAGCAAGGGGCATATAATTTTCGGTTTCATTGGTGGCATACCCAAACATCATGCCTTGGTCGCCAGCGCCTTGTGCATTAGCCTTGGCTTCAAAATCATTATTTAGAGCAGCTCGGTCAACCCCTTGGTTGATATCAGCCGATTGATCGTGAATGGCCGAAATAACAGCGCATGAATTGCCTTCGAACATATATTCGGATTTGGTATATCCAATTTTACAAACCACTTCACGCGCTATTTTTTGAACATCCAAATAGGTATTGGTTTTTACCTCACCTGCCAAAACCACCAATCCTGTTGTTACAAGCGTTTCGCAAGCTACTTTTGATTGAGGGTCCCAGGCTAAAAAATTATCGATTAATGCGTCAGAAATTTGATCAGCAACTTTGTCGGGATGACCCTCGGAAACGGATTCGGATGTAAATAAATAGGACATTTTTTATACTAAAGGGTGCAAATTTAAGATTTTAGATTGTAAACTCCCGAATTGTAAAATTATAAATAAAATGGCTAATTGGATAAGGGCAAGCTTAAGCGCCTTTTATTTTTTTCTCAATCAAACTCGTTGAATAGCCTGGCAAAAAATCAATGGTAATGACTTGGCCACCGTTGGCCATTACAAATTGATGCCCTACTATTTCGTTAAGTTTATAATCGGACCCCTTAACCAAAATATCAGGATTAACGCTTTCAATTAACGTTTCGGGGGTGTTGTGGCTAAATACAATAACAGCATCCACAAAGCTCAATGCTGCCATTATCTCGGCGCGCGAGTCCTCATCTTGAATAGGCCGCGACGCACTTTTAATGCTTTTAACAGATGCGTCTGAATTTACAGCTACTATTAATTTACTGCCCAACTTGGCTGCTTTATTTAAATAATCGACATGGCCACGGTGTAAAATATCGAAACACCCATTGGTAAAAACGACGCTTTCCTTGTTATCGCCCCATTTTTTTCTAAGGGTCAATAAAGCTTCGAGCGATACTATTTTTGATTTATAGGACATCGATAGTTCTTGAGCGATTTCGCAGTTTTCGACTTATTAATACCATGCTTATAAGGCCAATTACAAATATCATAATCAATTGCGTAGCGTGACTTATGGTGGCATAGGTTATGCCTTCTTTTTCCGAAACGCCAAAAAGCACCATTCCTAAACCCACCAAATTATGATATACACCTATGCCTCCTGGCACTGGCAGAATAATGGCTATGGTACCCAAAAACAAAACAATTAAACCGGCTTTAAACCCTAAGTGCGCGGTAGGTTCGTAGGCAAAAAAAATAAAATAAGCCATGGCAAAATACATGCTCCAAATAAAAAATGAGTGAAACAGAAACAAATAAGGCTTTTCGAGCTTAAAAATACTTTTGATTCCGTCCATAAACCCTTGGGCAATGGCGCAGGCCTTTTTATAAAGGGGAAGTGTTTTAATTTTATGACGAAGCAGATAGATAACCAATCCACCAATCAACACCAAACCCAATAAAATAAAGGGGAGGTATCCATTATTTTCAGTATCAGTTCCCATCATGGGGTAGATTGAGCTGTGTAAAAAATTATTTAACAGTTCGTATTGTGAAATAAATATAAAAACGGTGACAATCAGGGTTATAATTAAATCGATGATGCGTTCGATAAAAACGGTCCCAAATAATTTTTCGACCGGTATATTTTCGGTTTTGGCCAGGGCAGCACATCGGGTTACTTCACCCAATCGCGGCACCAAATTATTCGAAAAATACCCAATCATTACAGCATAAAATGCGTTCCAATTGTTGGCTTTATATCCAAGTGGATTTAGCAATAAATTCCATCGCAATGCACGGCTGGCATGGGCCAAAATGCCACAGCACATGGCTATAAAAATCCATAAATAATTAGCATTCTTAATTTCGTCAAACATCTGACGGAGGTCCATATTTTTAAACGCCCAACCTAAAAGTCCTAAACCTAATCCGAGAAAAAGGATGAATTTCAGACTATTTTTTAGGTTAAATTCCATTTAAAGCAATGAATTATCGGGGTTTACAAAAGCAAGAAACGGCTTAAATTTTTTGGCCTCCTCAAAATCCATTTGAGCAAAGGAAATCACAATAATTATGTCGCCTACCTGCGCTTTGCGAGCGGCCGCTCCATTCAAGCAAACAATTTTACTCCCGCGTTTGCCACTTATAATATAAGTTTCCAAACGCTCCCCATTATTATTATTTACAACCAACACCTTTTCGCCTTCAATTAAATTGGCGGCATCCATAAGATCTTGGTCAAGCGTTAAACTTCCCACATAATGCAATTCGGTTTGGGTAACCTTTACGTTGTGAAGTTTAGATTTTAATATTTCTATTTGCATTCTATTTTTCAGGGTGCAAAAGTAATTCAAAGCCCGCTAAACCCCAAAAATTGTAATTTATGGATTTGGTGCTTACTCATATTTAAATAGTCAGAGTTAATCCTACAAGCATTATAAGCCTATTAAAGCGCCTTTTGAAAACCCGAAAATTGAAATATTGAAACTTCAATTCCCAGTTTGTAGGCCACGCCATTACCCCTAACTTTGACAACTGTTAAACAGACCATGCCGCTTGGCTATAAAAAGAAGAGTTTAGTTCCATTATGCTAAACATTTTTTTAAAACCAACAGGCATTTAACCTTAAAATTTTGCGATGTTAAAAACAGAATTGGTTGCCCCATTTATTGAAGCTTCATCCAAAGGGTTGATTTTGGATGTTCGTTCGCCAACGGAGTTTAATCATGGGCATATCCCTGGTGCAATTTCCTTTCCACTTTTGAGCGACGACGAAAGGGTTATAGTTGGCACTGCGTATAAGCGAAACGGCAAAACAGAGGCCATCTTAAAAGGCCTGGCCTTTGTTGGGCCAAAACTAAAAGAATTTGTCGAAAAGGCCTTAGATTTTAAGGAGCCAAATTTATACATACACTGTTGGCGAGGCGGCATGCGAAGCCAAAGTATGGCTTATGTGTTGCAAACCGCTGGGCTTAATTGTGTGCTTCTAAAAGGAGGGTATAAAGCATACCGCAACTATATACTTTCTCAGTTTTCGCAATCTTGGAAGTTTCAAGTAATTGGGGGCAAAACAGGAAGTGGCAAAACAAAAGTACTGGCCGAATTAAGCAAACTTGGCCAACAAGTTATAGACCTTGAGGCTTTGGCAAACCACAAGGGTTCGGCATTTGGGCGAATTGGCGAATTGTCGCAACCTACAACCGAACAATTTGGAAATAATTTATTTCAGGTACTTAGCGGTTTTGATATCCAAAAAACCATTTGGATTGAAGATGAAAGCCACAGCATTGGCAGCATTTTTATTCCTTCCGAGTTTTATCTGAATTACAGGAATGCGCCCCTTATTGTTTTAAATAAGACGTTTGACGAAAGGGTTCAAAATTTGGTTGGTCAATATGGCAGCTACAATATAGCGGAACTCCAAGAGGCCTTTGTTCGGATAACGCGAAAATTAGGCGGCCAACACGTCAAAAATGCCATTGAATTATTGGATCAAAATAAATTAGGAGAAGCGGCTTCTATAGCGTTGAAATACTACGATAAATCTTATGAATATGGATTAGAAAATAAGAATTCAAAATCCATTTCAAACCTATCTTGCGAGGCCCTTAATCCAAAACAAATGGCTCAACTTTTAATAAACACCATATGAGTGAAAACATAAAACTAAGCGCCTTAAGCAGCAGCTCAGGATGTGGGTGTAAAATTCATCCTACTGAACTTGAAGAAATTCTTAAAGGGCTTAAAACAGGTTTAAATTTTCCCAACCTTATTGTAGGAAACGATAGTGCGGATGACGCTTCGGTTATGAAATTATCGAATGGGGATTTATTAATTCAAAGTTCCGATTTTTTCACTCCCATTGTTGATGATCCATTTTTGTTTGGAAAAATAGCCGCCGCCAATGCCATTAGCGATATATTTGCTATGGGAGGAAACCCATTAATGGCCAATGCCCTTTTGGGATGGCCCACCGATGTGCTCTCGACCGATATGGCCAACCAAGTGTTAAAAGGCGCCATTGAAATTTGCAAGCAGGTTAATATTCCTTTAGCAGGAGGGCACAGTATAAAAATAAAAGAGCCCATTTTTGGATTATCGGTCACTGGAATTTGCAAACCCGAGCATCTAAAAACCAATAGCGGCGCAAAAGCGGGCGATAGTATTTATCTAACAAAACCCTTAGGAACCGGCATATTAGCGTCGGCCTTAAAAAAAGGTTTATTAAGCCCAAATGGGCTCGAACACTTGGTGGCCATCACTACAAAAGTGAATGAAGAAGGCGCTATGTTCGGAACACTGGATTATCTTAATGCCATGACCGATGTAACGGGTTTTGGGTTTTTAGGCCATTTGGCCGAAATGTGTAAAGGTGCGAATTTGGGAGCCGAGATTAGGTGCTCGGCCATACCCATAGTTGAGGAAGCAAAAACACTCTCAGCCCAGTTTATTATGCCCGACAATACCTATAGAAACTGGAATGCCATGGAAGCCCATACGTTTAATTTGCCTTCTGATTTATTTGCCATTGTAAACGATCCTCAAACCAATGGTGGATTATTGGTGGCAATTGATAGCCATAATACAAAGGAATTTGAAGACCTTTGCGCCAAGCAAAATATTGCCATTTGGTTTACCGGTAATTTTACCAAAAGCAAGGGCATAAATTTTTGCTAAGCGAAATTTTATAAATAAATAAATTAGAGAATGAACGAAATATTGCAAGCCGATCTTCAAAGTTTAAAAGGCGATTTGATTTTATTTAAACCCTCCATCAAAGAAGTATCCGTCGATATAATCAAGGAGGGGATATCAAAATATCCAATTTTTATTGCCCATCAGCAAAAAATACCCTTTGGCGAACTAATACTCGACCACGCCGAACTAGCCATGAGTTGGAGCATTAGCGCCTCTACATTAGAAGAATTTGTAGAAAACAAATTAGTCGAACACGATAAGGAAAAGGTTTTTATTGAGAGTTATAAATCGCCCTCAACCCATATCTGTATTTTTATTATTTCGGAAGGAGGCGCAAGTTTTGTTTTTGTTCCCTATGAGGTAAAAGTAAATATCGAATAATATTTGCTTACGATTCCTTGGCCCAGTTTGCTCGGTCCATAGCCGAAAACTGCCAAGGCGCGCCATTATTTTCTAAATTCGAAAACATGGCATTAAGCTCGTTAGGAGCCGCCGATTTTTCCATTACCAAATACTGGCGCATGGTATAAATTACTTCCATAGGATTTATTTGTACCGGACACGCTTCAACACAAGCATTGCATGTGGTGCATGCCCAAAGTTCTTCGGCACTAATGTAGCTATGCAAATCTTTTTCGTCGGCAAAGTCAGGCCCATGCTTATCCAAATTTTGCCCAATTTCTTCCATTCGGTCGCGCACTTTCATAACCACCCTTCGGGGCGATAATAATTTGCCTGTCAAATTTGCCGGGCAAACCGAGGTGCACCTTCCGCATTCGGTACAAGAATACGCATCCAACAAATTTTTCCAGCTTAGGTCCTTAATATCTTTTACCCCAAAATGAGCCGGGGGTTCATATCCATCAGGGGGTACAGCCGAAGCATCCATCATCAGGCTCACTTCCTGCGCTACCGATTGAAGGTTTTCGAGTTTTCCGGTGTTTTCTAAATTGGCGTACCATGTATTAGGAAAAGCGGTAATAATATGAAAGTGTTTCGAAAACGGAAGATAATTAAGAAAAAGCAAAATGCCGATTAAATGGCCCCACCAAGCGCTGCGTTCAATTTGGTGAAGTGTATGCGCATCCAAATAGTTGAATAGAGGAGCAATCCACATGCTCACTGGCATCCATGCTGCATTTTGAAGCGCGGTATCCGAAATATTCATCAACAAAACTGCGCCCATCAATAAAATTTCAATACACAGTATGGCCGTGGCATCTTTTATAGGAAATCCTTCTAAATCTGAATGGCGCAATCGGGGAACTTTTGTAACGTAACGGCGTAATAAAAACACCACACAGGCCAACAATACCCCCGCGGCCAAAATTTCAAAAAAGCCTATTAAAACGTAATAAAAATCGCCTAAAAAGGATTCAAAAATTCTATGTGTTCCAAGAGCGCCGTCAATTAATATTTCTAAAACTTCTAAATTAATTAGCACAAATCCTACATAAATTAGAATATGAAAAAATGCCGAAACTGGACGGTCGAACATTCGTTTTTGCCCCAAAGCCATGAGGGCCATATTGCGCCAACGGGTAGGTTTTTTATCGCTAAGGTTTTTGTCTTTTCCCAATAAAATATTTCGGCGTATTTTTTTAATATTTAATACAAAAAAATAAAGCGCTGAACCAAAAAGGATTAAAAAAATTAGCTGCGAAATCATCAAGCTCGTTTTAAGTGTTTCAAACCAAGGTTAATTTTAATAAATTTACAAGAAAACCCCAAAATTAAAACATCCACCCTATGGAAGCCGTTCGGATTAAAAAAATTTGACTATACGCTTGTATGGATTGGGTAGGAATACTTGAATCTTTGAATCCACTTAATTCGTCGTCGGCCTGTTGATTTTTGGAAATTCCTGCCAGAGCCGAACTTTCTATTGATAAAACCATACGCCGAAAGGGGTATATAGTAAGACCAATACCTGGACTCAAGCCCAAGCCAATTTTACGCTGTTTGTATACATAATTCTGAATGCCATATCCATAATCTAAAGTTGAGGTGCTATAATTGACAAAGCCTGTAATATCGAGCGAAGTGTATAAATTTAATCGCTTTTTTTTGGATTGAAAATAACGATACTCAAAACCGCCACTGGTGTTTATTTCCCTTAAAAGCATTTGATGCGTTTGGCCACTATTGAATTTATACTCATAATAACTCTGGCTGAATCTATAAGACACATGCTCATATAATCGCTTTTTGTAAACTGCGTTAGCGCCAATCTTGGCTGTTATGGGCCAAAACTCTAAAAAATAAGCTGAAGACAGATTCGAAATGTTGAGTGTCGAGATTCCAAGACTGTGTTTTTCGTTAGTGGGTTGAGCTATCAAAAGTCCTGACATTGCTACAAAATAGCCGACGCTTGCTACAATAATATGTTTACACCACGCATTCATTCTAAGCCGGTTCGTAAAGTGAAAGCCGCAAAACTGCTCTTTACAATGGAGTCGTTGGGGTAATCGAGCAATAATATTTTATAAATATCCAGAGCTGTGAGGGCATAATGGTTGATTTCCCATTTTACGGCCTGGCAAATTTTATTGAGCCTTAAATCGTCAAAGTCCTTAAACTCAAGTTCGAATTCTTGTTTTGTTTTAGCCTTATCAAGATTCGCAGGCAAAAGCACCGTTTTGGCACCAAGAACCTTGTTTCCATCTTTTTTTCGCTCATAAAGCGAAAGATTCAAACTTTTATTAATAAGGAAATAGGATGAAATGTTGTTAAAACTAATTTGTTGGCCGGCAACATCTAAATCAAGAATTACATTTTTTTTGTCGTTTACCACCAACACATTTACCAGTTCGGTGTTTTTGCTAAGCGACCATTTGATTTTTAGCTGATCATAAGCAAACATTCGAAGGGTATCGGGCAAAGTAGCCAAAAACTCATTGCCATAATTTTGTAAATTATTGACTTTAGAACTGCTAAATTTCAGGGCGGCCTCGTAATTATTAATTTCTTTAATAATATAGGTCAAATAGCGGTAGCACTCAGTTTCTGGGGCATTCGAAAGCTTTAATAAAAGGTCTTTCCCCGTATAATACCCTTTCTTTTTAAGGGCCAATAATTTTTGATTTTGATCGGCAATAACTAATAAGGCATTCTCGCCTAAATATATTCGGTCGGTTTGGGCTAGCTTCTCATTTTTAATAACCTTTGAGGTAACGGTGGTCCCCTTTTTATAAACGGTAACCTCACCCGATACCAATTCAACTTTTACGATTTGGGCCTGTAAAACGCCGGTACCCAAAAAATACATAAAAAAAATGAAGAGCTTTTTTAGAAGGGCAAGATATTGTAGGCGAGTCATTTTTTAGTGTTCAAAAAAACCATGTAAAACAAATAAAGCATTCATAAGTTTGGGCATCAAAAGTATCCGATTTTAATTGGATAGTTCTATATAAATTTAATAAGTTTGAATTCCTTATGCAATAATAATGAAATTAACCAAATCTCTGTTTGGGCATTTTTGGCCAATTTTTATTTTTGGAATGACTTTTCATTCGGAGGCTCAAATAAAAGAAAGTTTTGACGACGAAAATTTCAAATCAAATCCAACATGGGCAGGCGATACCTCAAAATTTAAGGTTATTTCGGGAACCCTGCAATCGCAAAGTACCGTCGTAAACGATCAGTTTTATCTTTCTACAAAATCGAATTTTGCGAGCAATACCCAGTGGGAATTTTATATTAACCTTACATTTAATACCTCGTCGGCCAATTATGTCGATGTTTTTTTAGCCTCCGATTCGGCCAATTTACTTGGCAAAAACTCAGGATACTTCATACGCCTGGGGTCGACCAACGACAATATTAGCCTTTACAAAAAATCAGGAAATGTCATTACCTCCTTGATTTTAGGAAAGTTTGGTATCACCAACTCCTCCAATTCGCGTTTTAAAATCAAGGTCATTCACAACAAAATGGGTTATTTTAATTTATGGCGCGACAGCACCGGAAGTGGAGAACATTATTTGGCCGATGGTTTGGCGCATGACACCACTTTTAATACCTCAAAATATTTTGGACTTACCATACGCCAATCGTCGGCGAGCTTTCATAAGCGGCATTTTTTCGATAATATTTATTGCGGCCCTATAATAACCGATACTCTTGCCCCATTGGTAAAATTAGTATCGGCACTTAGCCCCGATACCCTTCTCTTATTTTTTTCGGAGCCTCTAAATAAGGCATCTTTATGGCTCGAAAATTTTGAATTAAATCAATCCATTGGGTTCCCGATTCATAGTCGTTTTCCAACATTGGATAGTTCAATGATTGAATTAAAATTTTCGAAAGCCATGCTTGCAAATATTTTTTATGAGCTCAAAATCAAAAATTGCCGTGATACGGCTGATAATTTCATAAACGACACCTTTCTAAATATAAAATGGGAATATTATCAGAAACCAGAACTTCACGATATAGTAATTAATGAATGCATGATTGACCCCGAACCAGCCAAAAGCCTTCCAAATCATGAATTTATTGAATTGTACAATCGATCTTCAAAATTTATTGATTTGGCTAACTGCCATTTAGAGGATAAAACTTCGGGTATAAAATTGCCTAAAATTATTTTGGCGCCCGACAGTTTTTTAATTTTATGCGATACTGATTACCAAACAGAATTTCAAAAATATGGCAAAACAAAAGGCCTAAATAATTTTCCGGTATTGAACAATACGGGCGATGAAATTACATTAAGAAATGCGCAAGGCCAGACGGTTCATAGGATTAAATACAACTTAAATTCGTATGGCGATGTTTTTAAACAAAACGGAGGGTGGTCATTAGAAATGATAGACCCCAATACGCCCTGCTTGCCGCAAAATTTTCGAGCATCTATAAATTCGAAGGGCGCTACACCAGGTAAAGCCAATTCGATAAAAGGAGTAAATCAAGATACAATAAAGCCACATATTGAGGCCTTCTTTTTAAGGTCCGATTCATCGATATCCATTTTGTTCGACGAACCTTTAGACTCGATCTCAGCAGTTATCTCATCAAATTATAGGATTAACGATAACCAGATCAAGCGGATAATTTGTAATTATGAGCTGCTCGAAATTACCTTTACCTTACCATTAAGCCATAATAAACTTTATACCATCGAACTAAAAGGCCTAACAGATTGCAGCCAAAATACATTGATGGACACTTCCCTAAATATGGCCTTGCCACAAGCGGTTTTGGAAGGCGATATCCTCATCAATGAAGTGATGTTTGATCCCAAAACTGGAGGGGATGATTTTATTGAGCTTATAAATAATTCGTCCAAAATACTTAGCCTAAGGAACCTCATGTTTTTTAATTTTGATGAAAATAAATTGCCTGTAGATATTTGTGTTATCGACACAAATGGACTGCTTTTTTTGCCAAATCAAATTTTTACCTTTACAGTTAATCCGTCTTTTATAATTGGACACTACCTAAAAGTGCGTCCCGAAAATATTATTAAAACAACGTCGCTCCCTGCCTTAAGCAATGAAGAAGGCCATTTTGGAATAGCCAATCATAATGGAGCCATTATTGATCAAATGAGCTATTCGGATTATATGCATTTGCAATTGTTGACCAATGTTGAGGGGGTATCGCTTGAGCGTATTAGGGCCGATTTGCCAAGTATGGAGCGCTCCAACTGGACTTCGGCAGCAGCATCATACGGGTATGCTACTCCAGGATTGGTAAATTCTCACCACATGACTAAGGGTGGTGATACCAAGGATTGGTTAACTATAGCGCCCTCTTTATTTTCGCCCGACGAAGATGGTATGGACGATTTGGCAAGTTTTACAATCACCACCGATCGTGTCGATCAACAAGCTACCCTCATTATTTTTGAGGTTTCGGGCAAGCTCCTTAAAATAATTAGCAATAATATGCCAATTGGAAACACCCAAACATGGTTTTGGGATGGCACTTATGATGGCATTAAAAAAGCACCCATCGGAATATATATTGTTTATGCTGAATTATTTGGGTTAAATGGCAAACGACAGGTATTAAAAAAAACCATTACACTCGGGGGGAAATAATCGATTAGCCACAGTGGTCAACCGCCTAAAAAGGGAAGAAAAAAATGAACATCTATAAATAAAAGTTGCCCGTTAGTTGGACATACTCTTCGCTATAAGGCAAGTTTTTTCCTTGTCGTATATAGAATTGAACAGGAGATATGGGCTCTTTTTTAGTCGAAAATTCTACTAAAAGCCTTTCAATGGGCTTTGAAGGATATGAAAACACATCTGTCATTTTTGAAGGATGCAAGCCAACATCTGCTGCTGCATTTATCCAATTTGATGACGAATCGTAGGGCAAAATAAGTGATATTTTTCCTTTTTCGTCTAGCAAGATAGCGCAACTTTTAAAAAATTCGACAGGCGATAATGTATCGGTATGCCGCGCTTGATGTCTAATTTTATTGGGCGATCGGGTGCTCCGACTAAAAAAGGGAGGATTACAAATGATAAAATCAAATTTTTCGGTATCTACTATTGCAAAATCCTGAATGGCTATGTGTTGTGCAAACAGATTATGGTTCCAAGGCGACCGTATAAAATTTTGTTTAGCCTCCACAATTGAATTTTCTTCGATATCAATGGCTGTTATTTTTGCGTGATTGTTTTTTTGAGCCATCATAAGCGCAATAATCCCACAGCCGGTTCCAATATCTAAAATGCTTTTTGCCTTCGAGCAATCGCTCCAAGCGCCTAATAGCACAGCGTCGGTGCCCACTTTCATGCTACTCAAGGCGTGACTAACGGCAAAATGCTTAAATTGAAATAGTATAATGCAAATCACGCTAAAAAAAAGGGGGTAGTGGAGTAAAAAAAAGAGGGAGAAGATTATTCTTTTATCCCCATTATGAGAGTTTTATGATTTTTAAGTAAAATTTAATTAGGTCTTTTAAATGCTATTGTCTTTCAATCAAATTTGGTGTAGGTTCGTGCCAAAATTTTTAAAATTCAAAATCAACCGTGAAACTTGGCGTTCTGAAAGAAACAAAATCGAATGAAAACAGGGTATCTCTTTCGCCCAATGTAGTAAAAAGCCTCATAAGCAGGGGCGATATAGTTAGTGTAGAAGATGGCGCCGGACTAGGCAGTTCGTATAGCAACGAGGCCTATACCCTTGCGGGCGCATCTATAGTTTCGGCTTCCGAAATTTATAATAATGCAGAGGTAATCCTTAGAATAAATGCGCCTTCGGATTCCGAAATCGAGCAATTAAAGGCCTATACTATTTGGATGAGCATGTTACTACACAAATCGAATCCTGAATTAATCGAAAAATTAGCGGCAAAAAAAGTAAGCGCCATAAGTTTAGATGCTATTCCGCGCATTTCAAGAGCGCAAAGCATGGATGTTTTGAGTTCGCAGGCCAACCTTGCGGGTTATAAAGCGGTTATATTAGGAGCAAATGAGATGGGTAAAATTTTCCCACTCATGATGACAGCTGCAGGAACAATTACGCCATCAAAAGTGTTGATTTTTGGTATAGGTGTAGCGGGATTGCAAGCCATTGCAACGGCCAAAAGACTTGGCTCGGTGGTTGAAGCTACCGACGTGCGACCCGAAACCAAAGAACAAGCCGAAAGCTTAGGTGCAAAATTTATACAAGTAGAAGGAGCAGCTGTTCAAAGCGAGGGCGGATATGCCAAAGAGGCCTCGGCCGATTATTTAGCCAAGCAAAAAGAAGCGGTGAATAAAAGTTTGTTTCAAGCCGATTTGGTCATTACTACCGCATTGGTTCCTGGCCGAAAAGCGCCGGTATTGATTACCGAAGAGCAGGTTAAGCAGATGAAATTTGGAGCCGTAATAGTGGACATGGCTGCCGAACAAGGTGGAAACTGTGAACTCACCGAAAGCGATAAGATTGTTGTAAAACATGGAGTTAAATTGGTAGGAATTACAAATTTACCAGGCACCTTAGCCAATGTAGCCAGCGAACTTTATGCCAAAAATATGGCCACATTTTTAAATCATTTATCTACCGCCGATGGATTTAAATGGGAGATGGAAGAGGAAATAACCAAGGGAACGGTTATTACCAAGGATGGCGTAATCTTAATAAATTAAAGAAAAACAGAATATGTTAGAATTTATAAACTCAAATATTCAAATTATTTACCTCGTTATCCTCATGATATTTGTAGGGGTTGAATTAATCGAAAAAGTGCCATCGGTGCTGCACACTCCACTTATGAGTGGGGCCAATGCCATTCACGGCGTTGTAATTATTGGAGCCATTATTATTATGGGCCAAGCCGAATCGATGTTTGCTACCATCTTAGGGTTTATATCGGTCATACTTGGAACCTTAAACGTAGTAGGTGGATTTGTGGTTACCGATCGAATGTTGGAAATGTTTAAAAAGAAAAAATGAACACCGAAATTTTACAACTTATATATTTAGTAGGCTCAGTCTCGTTTATGATTGGGCTAAAAATGCTCAGCAAACCCGACACCGCCCGTAAAGGGAATCTGGTTGCTGCCTTTGGCATGACCGTAGCTATTTTTGGAACCATTTTTTTGTACGAAGGGATAAAAGTTTCGAACTATGGCTGGATTTTTGGCGGTTTAATAATTGGAAGCATCTTAGGAACACTTTCGGCCAAAAAAGTAAAAATGACTCAAATGCCAGAAATGGTCAGTCTTTTTAATGGAATGGGAGGGGCCTGTGCCATGCTTATTTCGGCAGTCGAATTTACGCATCTAACCCACAACTACGCCATTGGTGATTTGCCAAAAGGGCATTTGCTTATAATTTTGCTTGGATTAATAATAGGCAGCATTTCGTTTGTTGGAAGCTTGGTAGCTTGGGGCAAGTTAAGTGGCCGCGTAGGCGATAAAACCTTAAAAATACAGCAAATTGTAAATATTGGCTTATTGCTTTTAATACTTGGAATAGCGTGCTATACTATAATGGTAGGCCCGCCCGAAACCACCACTTATTTTTATGTCATTTGGGGGCTTTCGGTTTTATATGGAATTTTATTTGTAATGCCCATTGGTGGAGCCGATATGCCGGTTGTTATTTCACTCCTCAATTCATTTACAGGCGTTGCTGCCGCCATGGGCGGGTTTTTATACGACAACAAGGTGATGTTGGTGGGAGGTATTTTGGTAGGAAGTGCCGGTACTTTGCTTACCTTGGTGATGTGTAAAGCAATGAACAGAAGTTTAACAAATGTACTTATAGGAAATTTTGGAGGCGGGGGCAATGGCGAATCTTCAACAAGCGAATCGGGCGGACACGTCCGTGAAATCAACCCAGGCGATACAGCCATTTTGTTAAAATATGCCAACAAAGTTGTCATTGTACCGGGCTATGGTTTAGCAGTGGCACAAGCCCAACATGTTTGCCACGAGTTGGAAGAACTTTTGGAAAAAGAGGGCGTTGGGGTTAAATATGCCATTCATCCTGTTGCAGGCCGAATGCCTGGCCACATGAATGTATTGCTAGCCGAAAGCAATGTAAGTTATGATAAATTGGTGGAAATGGAGAACATTAATCCCGAATTTGCAACCACCGATGTTGTACTGGTTGTTGGCGCCAACGATGTGGTAAATCCTGCCGCCAAAACCGATCCGAACAGCCCTATTTACGGCATGCCAATTTTGGATGTTGAAAATGCAAAAAATATTATTGTTATGAAACGAAGCATGAAAGCAGGTTACGCCGGTATCGAAAACGAATTGTTTTATCAACCCAAAACATCCATGCTTTTTGGAGATGCCAAAGGAACTTTGACCAAATTGGTGGCTGAGATTAAAGCCTTATAAATATTAGTACAAAATACAGAGATTTTAATACAGAGAAATGAACGCTTATTAAATATTCATCGTCACATTTTACTGTACTCAATTCTCATATCTAACGCTGTCCATTAAATAAAACACCTGTTTATTAACCGTTTTCGAATACTCTTACAAATACCCAATCTTTGCTTGCAGTAAAATGTAAAAGACATGGAGGAAGTAATTGAATTAAAAAAACAAATGTATTCAAAACCAAAGTCAACATGCCAGTGTTGTGGTATTGAATTTATGGCCAATCGCAATGACGCAAAATATTGCGGCAGCTCGTGTCGATCTCGATTTTGGTTGGGTAAAAACAACCAACGAATCATTACCCTTACGGTTCCGGCCGATGCCGACGAACGCTTTATCGAATTGATTAAGGCTCGTGTAACGGAGCTAAAAAACACCTTTCACAGCCCAGTGGCCGCGGCGGGAAATACTGCTGAATGCGCCGCAAAAGTTGAACACCGATTTTTTGAAACCCAGCGCGAGACCTATCTTTATTTAGAAAGTTTAGGATTCAACAATTCGCGATTGCCCTTGGTGGTTAATGGAATATTTTGCGATGTTGGATTAAATATCAAGAAAACCGATCAGGGTTGGGAAACCGAAGTTAAATTATAAAAATATCGCTACTCTATACAAAAGCATAATTCTCCATAGAATTATGCTTTTTTTATGATGATGGACTTAATGCTTTCGACCCACAACGTATTCAATCAAATTTTTTAAAGGAATAGTTTCTTCAGGCTTCGCCAATGAAGCGAGCAATTCTAAAGCTTCATTTTGATAAGCCAACATTTTTTGGTTGGCATAGCTTATACCACCGCTGTTTTTCACAAAATCTAAAACATAAGCTACCTTCTTTTTATCATTGTTGTTGTTTTTGATAATGCTCATCACTTTGCGTTTTTCCCAATAGCTGGCCTTTGAAAGGGCGAAAATAAGAGGTAAGGTCATTTTGCGTTCCTTAATATCTATGGCTAATGGTTTGCCAACGTTGTCGGTCCCATAATCGAACAAATCATCTTTTATTTGAAATGCAATGCCGGCCTTCATTCCAAAAGCATGCATCAAACTAATTTCATCGGCCTTTGCCCCCGAAGCCGCCGCACCTATGGCGCAGCAACTAGCAAGTAAGGAAGCTGTTTTTTTGCCGATTATATCAAAATAAATGGCTTCGGTAATGTCCAATCGTCGGGCTTTTTCTAATTGCAACAATTCACCTTCGCTCATGGCTTCAACCGCTTCCGACAAAATGGTTAATAATTCAAAATCTTTATTTTTCAAAGCCAGAAGCAAACCTTTCGAAAGCAAATAATCGCCAACCAAAACGGCAATCTTATTTTGCCAAAGGGCATTAATCGAAAAAAAACCACGTCGCGTAAACGAAACGTCCACCACATCATCGTGCACTAAAGTGGCTGTGTGCAGCAATTCTACCAGTGCGGCTCCGCGATACGATTTATCGTGTATGGGTCCAAATAATTTAGCCGACAACAATACAAAAATCGGTCGCATTTGCTTGCCCTTACGCTTCACGATATAACCCATTATTACATCAAGCAAGGCGACTCTGCTTTTCATACTTTCCCGAAATTTTTTCTCAAACACCTCAAGTTCAGAGGCTATTGGTTCTTTGATTTGATTAAGGGTAAGCATTTTATTAAAGGAACAAAAGTAAATAATATTGGATGAAGACAGAGCCTTATTTTACAGAGGGGGTATGCATGTTTTTTTTGAGAAACACTCGCATATAGAGGTTTGCAAATACCCAACGTTTGATGAATTATACATGGAGTTAATCAACATTTACCCTTTTATTGTAAGTTTGCTATCGAATATGAAAGGAATTATTTTGGCCGGCGGTTCCGGCACGCGTTTGCATCCTCTTACCTTGGCTATGAGTAAACAAATGATGCCGGTTTACGATAAGCCCATGATTTATTATCCACTTTCAGTATTAATGACGGCAGGCATCAAAGATATATTGATCATTAGCACGCCTCACGATTTGCCTCATTTTGAAAAATTGTTGGGGGATGGCAAAAATTTAGGATGCCATTTTCAATACGAGGTACAGCACATTCCTAACGGATTGGCGCAAGCATTTGTGATTGGCGAAAAATTTATTGGGTCCGATTCGGTAGCCCTCATCTTGGGCGATAATATATTTTTTGGAAGCAATTTACAGGACTTGCTTAATGAAAGTAACAATCCCGATGGAGGAATGGTTTTTGCGTACCACGTATCCGATCCCGAAAGGTATGGTGTGGTTGAGTTTGACTCTTCCATGAAGGCCATAAGTATTGAAGAAAAACCATCAAATCCCAAATCTAACTACGCTGTGCCGGGCTTGTATTTTTATAATAATGACGTAGTGAAAATAGCCAAAGAATTAAAACCTTCGGCTCGCGGCGAGTATGAAATTACCGATGTAAATAAACATTACCTTGAAGCAGGAAAATTAAAGGTTGGGGTTTTAGGACGAGGTACAGCATGGCTCGATACTGGCACCTTCGATTCGTTAATGCAAGCCGGCCAATTTGTGCAGGTTATTGAGGAACGTCAAGGTTTGAAAATTGGGTGTATCGAAGAAATAGCCTACCTCATGGGGTTTATAAGCAAATCGCAATTAATTGAATTGGCCACACCACTTACCAAAAGCGGTTATGGCACCTACCTATTGAATCTTATAAAATAAAATTTTCCTATGCCATTGGTAGGTTCACTTCGGCAATTGATCGCCATTTTTTATAGGAGTGGAAACCAAAAACTCACCCTTGTTTTTGGGGTATCCTTATTGGGCATTTGCATAGAACTTGTAGGGTTAATGTGGCTATATTTGGTGGTTTCCGGCATTATTCAAGCAAGCCCCATAGTTTCAATTCCGCTCACAGATTTAAACCTTTCGTTGTGGAATGCCGTATTTATTTTGGTTGGCGTTTATTTATTTAAATTTATTTTTTCCATCTGGCAAAACAAATTTTTACTTAACTATTGCTACGATTTGAATTACAATATAACATCTCAAATCATTACGCACTATTACAAACAACCTACCGAAGTATTTAAAAACACACAGCTGGCCGATGCGCTAAACAAGGTATTTACCATTGGAGGTTATTTTTCGGAGATTATTTTTCAATCCGTTTTGATTTTTTTTAGCGAGCTCATTTTAACACTCTTTATTGCGCTTGCGCTTTTGATTTTTAATTTTAAACTCTTGCTTTTATTATTGGTAGTATTGTTACCTGTATGTTTGGTATTGCTTCACTTTAGCCGAAAAAAACTAAAAGCAATGAGCAAAAAAATATTGAGCGACAATGTTCAATATCATCAAGCCGTAATGACGCTTATTCATGGTTTATTGGACATAAAACTTTCGGGCCGATTTTCTCATTTTTTCGAGTTATTTAATACCAAGATAAACAACCTTCAAAAAACCAAAAAGGTCATAAATTTAGAAAATCACTTTCCACCTAAAGTATTGGAATTTGCGGCCATATTAGGCATTGCTACGCTCTTTTTTCTTACCACCTTAACCCATACCATTGGCTCGCTAACCAACCTATTGGCGGCATTTGCCACCGCGGCATTTCGCTTCATTCCGTCGGCCAATCGCATCATAGGCAGCATTCAAAATGTAAAACTTTATAACGAATACATTGGCTTTATTTATGGCATAAGTAATGATAAAAATACAATGGATGAAATAGCGGATGATCCCCAAAGTATAGCATCCGTGCGCTTAGAAAATATATCGTATTCGTATACCGAAAATCTTGTTTTAGATAATTTTTCTTTAAAGTTAGAAGCTGGTTTTATAACGGGAATTTCTGGAGCATCGGGCGTTGGCAAAACCACCTTGATTAATATTATTTCGGGCGTGTTGGCACCAAAAACGGGTTGTATATATTTAAACAACAAGCCCCTTAACCCCGAATTAATATCAGGCTTGCAACATCGAACCGCCTATGTTATGCAGGACCCATATTTTTTGACGGGAACTGTGGCCGAAAACATTGTTTTTGGCTACGATAAATCAACCGATTTTGAACGATTAAAGGCATGTATGGATGCTGTAAAATTAGATACATGGGTGCAACAGCAACCCCAAGGCCTAAATACCGAAATTGGCGATAATGGCACAAAACTAAGCGGAGGTCAGAAGCAAAGATTGGCCATTGCACGCGCACTTTATCGAAATGCAGGCCTACTTATATTAGACGAACCTTCTAATTCGCTGGATAGTTCGGTCAAACATGAGGTTCTAAATTTGATCAGTGACCTCACCAAACAAAAGCAGCTTATTACCATCATTGTATCGCACGATGCCGATGTGTTAGCCATTTGCAATTCGGTAATAAGGCTTCCGAATGCCAACGAGGTTTGATGCCTCAAGCATCATTAACTTATACCGATTAGTGGGCTGAATAAGTGCGACATGGAAGTTGCCATACTTTTAATAATAATAAAGGTAATGGGCACTAAACATTTTGACAAACAAAAAAATAAGCATTGCTATCGCCTGTTTCGTTAACTGTTGCAATTAAACTGAAAGAAACGAGAATATAAACCTAAGTTAGACCGTTTTATTGATATTTCCCTGTTTAACAAAACTTAAGAAACGACAATTGATTAACCATCAGGCATCATCCGAAGGAGTGCGGCTGGCATCCAACAAATGTTAATTCCACATGGCCATTGAAAATTAACATAAATTACATGTGAAAAGAGCGAACTGCAAAATTTTTGAGATGAAATTGGTACTGCGAAGGGGCATGAATCGGTAGAGAAATTTTGGACAACAGAAAGGGTTCCCGAAAATTTTGAAGTTGGTTTTGTTGGTGCCTTTTTTTGTTTCTTTTTTGGGCAAGCAAACCGAAGGTTCATGAACCCCTTTGAAAGTAAACAGCGAATCAGTGAACTAAAAAAGAAAAGGGCAAATAGAGCGCCAAGTCTCCGCGGACAGCTTAGCTACACATCTACTTTAAGTTAATCATACCAAATTTACTATAACTGCAAGGCAAACGCTAACAGCGTATTCAGCGCACAAGGCGGGGTGTACGACGACTTGCAAACTTCTACTTAGGTTTCTCATACGTTTGCACGTCGTCGTGAAAAAACTCCAAACAAACGCCCGACGTTTTAAACATTTCTTCGCTCTCGCCTCCCGAATGGTATTTGCGTTCGCATACAACCCTTTTTATCCCGCAGTTTATTATTAACATGGCACAAACCCGGCAAGGCGTCATGCGGCAATAGAGGGTTGCGCCATCCAAAGCCACTCCATTCTTAGCCGCTTGGCAAATGGCATTTTGTTCGGCATGAACGGTTCTTACACAATGGTCGGTAATGCTGTCGTTTTCATGAATAACTTTTTTCATTTGATGCCCCACCTCATCGCAATGTGGCAAACCTACGGGCGAGCCTACGTATCCTGTTACCAAAAGTTGATTGTCTTTGGCAATCACACAACCACTGCGGCCACGGCCACAAGTAGCGCGCTTGCTAATGGCTTCCATTACTTCCATAAAATATTCGTCCCAAGTGGGACGCACATATTGATCTTCTTTTTTAATGCTCATGCTTATGTTTTTTTGCTAATCGTCAAATTTTTCAAATGCCAAATCTATGTCTTTATATAAATCTATTAAACTTCTGTCGTTGCTAAATTTAATATCGGCCAACGCCATACATGCGCCAATATTTTGTTTATTTGGATCCGTCGAATCCATTTCTCTTTCTTCATTATCAACAAAGGTTTGATAGCTTACCTTATCGGTTTCCGAAGCCCTTTCGGTAATTCGTTGGTAGCGCAATTCACGATTGGCATCCACCGCTATTAATTTAAAATTTCCTTTTAGCCTTAGCGCGTTTACCTCGCCCAAAGTACGTATGCTTTCGATTATACAATTTTGCCCGCTAAGGCAGGCTTCCTTGAACAATTCTTCGGCAATAAAACTTGGCCCATGAATGGCTCTGAGGTTATTGGCCGTTTCAACCATCGTATCGCGGTTTATTTCGAGGCCTTTTTGAGTTAATAATTTTATTAAATAGCCCCTAACCGAAAAATGCATGTAGTGGTGTTGAGTGATTAAATAATCAACAATGGTGCCTTTGCCTGCGCCTAAAGTTCCGGTTATGCCTATGATTTTCAAGAGTCCTTAATTTGGTGTGAAATTAGTAAAATGGCATCGAAAATTTTGATCTGTGAATAAATCGAAGGCCTATGTTTAAAAAAATAGTTTCAATCGCCCCATCGTGCAGAGCTAAGCGTGTTCAGTTTTTTATAAACCATCGCCTTTGCCCATCATGCGCAAAAGGGTATTCACTTCTTCGGTTTCTAGTTTTAAATCGACCCCCGATTGAAAACAAATTTTGTTGGGTTGTGTTTTCTCAATCACTATATTTTTTAGGTTGATTAATAAACCAGTTTTTATAGTTACCATCGCTGTGTTTTCCATTACAGCCGAAAGTTCGGGCAACGTTTTATTGGTTGCCAAACTCGACGAATCAGTAAAAAAAATCTGACTTCCTTCCTCAAAGGTTTCCATATAATTAATCTGATCGGGGCTTATATACTTCAGGCCTTTTGGGGTAATGAGCGGAATATGACTAAATTTACTTTGAATCAATTGTCTTGCTATTTCGATAGATTCACTGGCTTGGGCACTTCTTATTTTAAGGTGGGTTAAGGTTTTTTCTAATTCTGCAATATCTATGGGTTTATACAAACAATGTATGCCCGAATACCGCAAGGCTCGAGTGGTGTATTCGTCATAAGCGGTAATAAAAACCACATCAAAATCAATCGTTTTTAATTGTTTTAATATTTGAAACGAATCGCCCTCTTTAAGGGCAATATCTAAAAAAGCAATATCGGGCTTGCAGCGTTCAATCAACTCAATGGCCGAAACAATGTCGGAAGCGCTGCCAATAATTTCGACGCCTTCAATAAAATTTTCAACCAAAGTTTTAAAAACTTCTATGCTCTTTGGCTCGTCATCTACTATTACAGCCCTTCTCATTTTTTTTGATGTTTATTTTTAAGCGTAAAATTACCAATTACATTCCCTCTAAAACTCATAAAATAATCGTCAATTTATGCGGTCGTTTTGAATTAGCAATGGCAAAATAAGTTCAACCTTGGTTCCAATCGAATTCTTGTTTTCATCAAACATATCAATCACATTTGGGCCTAGCCCATTGCCGGTTTCGATGTTTAAAATTGCCAAACGGTCTTTGGTCAAATTCATAGCGGTGCTTTCATGAGGTTTTAACCGTGATTTATTTAAGGCATTCGAAGCCAATCGGCCTATGCCGTTGTCGGTAATAATGCATTTAAGATTTTGATTTTCAACCTTAATATCGATGCTTAAATTACGGGGCCCAACCTTTGGCAACAAGCCATGAATTATGGCATTTTCAACATAGGGTTGGAGAACCATGGTGGGCACAAAAATTTGTTTAGGATCCATTTGTGGCTCAAGGTTAATGGCAAATTGAAGTGAATTTTCCATTCTTAAATTTTCCAATTCTAAATACGTGTTCAGCCAATCGTGTTCGGCCTGAAGACTAATGGATTTGTTTTTGGAATTTTGAAGAATCATGCGCATCAAACTGCTAAATTTCGTTAGGTAATCGTAGGCCGCTTTGGGTTCTTTTTTTAATATAAAATACTGAATGCTGTTGAGGGAGTTAAAAATAAAATGAGGATTCATCTGACTTCGCAAGGCCTTTAGTTCAAGCTCCGCCAGTTTGTGTCCATAGTTTTTATTGATAATATTGGTCCTCCAATTAACAATCCAGTAAATGCCGGCTACCATTATAAGTATAGCCAAGCTGTAGAACCACCAAGTGCGCCAAAAAGGCGGATCAATAACTATCAGAATGGAGGCTTGCGATGTGCGAATGAGCGAATCGGCCGACAATGATTTAACCTTGAAGGTATAATGCCCGGGAGCAAGTTTGGTATAATAGGCTGTGGTTCTTTTCCCCGAATGAATCCAAGTTTCATCAAAGCCGTCTAACATATAGACATAGGCATTGTTTGGCGAAGCCATAAAATTTAGCGTTGCAAATTCAAAAGAAATTAAGTTGTCGTTATAATGAAGTTTTATGTAAGGCTGGCCTTTTTTGTTGGTCAAAAACATGACGTCTTCGTCGCCTTTTTTGATGCGTGTGATTTCGGTAATATACGGTGTGCGTTCTAAAGGAAAATTTGATGGATTGAAATAGTTAAACCCATTTACACCTCCGAAATAAAAGGTGCCGTCGCTGGTTTTACAGTAAGCTCCTTCGTTGTATTCGTGGCTTTGAATATAATTTTTTAGTCCAAAATTGCGAATAAGGTGTGTAGTAAGATTATAGCACGATAAACCTCTATTTGTAGATAGCCAAAAGTTGGGCCCTTGCCTCAAAATACCATAAATTGAATTGTTGGCTAAGCCTTGTTTTTCGCTAACAAATCGCAAGGACCTATTTTTTAGGTTAACAATACATAGTCCTCCGCCGTAAGTGCCAACCATGACCGAATCGTTACTAAGCATCTCGAAACACATGGCATAACTTTTAGCACTATTGTTTTTGGAAATAGCGTTTGTGCTATAACTTTTAAAGGTTTTGGTAGCCTTGTTAAAAATCTGAAACCCACCTCTAAAACATGCTAGGTAAAGCAATTTTCCATCGGCCGATTCACCAATTTGGTAGATGCTGTTATTGTTAGGCGATTCTTTGGCCGAGCGAAAAACCTCAAACCGATTTTGGTATTTGTCGTATCTATTTAAGCCATTGGCCGTACCAATCCACAATATTCCGCTGTGGTCTTCATAAATGCTGCGTATGGTTTGGCTGCTTATTTCATATCCCTTAGCCCCATTAACATGAACAAATTTATTTTGATTGGGATAAAATTTAAACAAGCCTTTGTCGCGCGAGCCAATCCATAATTGCCTAGTGCGATCCATAAAAATAGCTCTTACCATTCGGGTTTCATGACCCAAATATTCGATAACTGGCCAGGCCGTAATTTCTTCTGTGGAGGGATTAAATTTGAGTATTCCCGAACTTAGGGTTCCCATCCAAATATTTTTTAAGGGGTCTTCATAAATGCAGTATACGTTATTATCGAGCAGGGAATCTTTCCATTTAAATTCGCGAAACAAATTGAATAATTTAAGCCTTCGGTCAAAACGACTTAATCCATTTACTGTACCTACCCATAGCGAACCAAAGCGGTCCATTGTGGCCGTTTGCGTATTGTTGTCAACCAAACTTTCGGGATTTAGGGGCTGGTTGCTGTATAATACAAAGGAGTTTTGCTCCCATTTTACAATTCCCCCTAAGGTTCCAATCCAAATTTGATGTCGATTTGGCGATTTTAATAGAAAAGAAATAAAACGTGTCCCCTTTCCCTTGGGAAGTTTTATCTTAATGGCCGAATCGCTGCCGCGTTTAAAATGATAAAGGCCTTTGCCATATGTGCCAACAATTATTTTATCGGGTTCGGGATTGAGGATAGATGTGATTACTTGAGAGTCCAAAGCACATTTGGTAATATAAGGTGTGAGGCTTTCGTTTTTCGAATTGTATTGATAAATCCCATGGCTACTGCCTATCAAAAATTGGCCAGTATACCTATCTTTCACAATACAGCGTATCGAATTGCTTTTTACGGTTTTCGATTGGGCAGAGTTGAGCACTTTGCCTACGTGACGCAGGGTGTCGTAAATGGCCAACCCACCCCCATCATAGCCTATTAAGTAATGGCCTAATCCATCTTCGTTAATGCACATCACAGGATTTGCATTTTCGAGCGAATGCCCCTTCATGACGTTTAAGCGTTTGAATCGGGCCTCGTTTTTATTAAAGCTGTAAATTTCGCCACTATACAATCCAACGAGCAGTGTACCTCTGCCATCTTCAAACAAGCAACTTATGTAATTATCGGGAAGCGAATTTTTATCCAGAGGGTTATGGCGATAAATTTTAAACGAATACCCATCGTAGCGATGCAGTCCATCGGCGGTTGCAATCCAAATATAGCCATCCTTGCCGTGTACTATGCCGGTAATAGAACCTTGAACAAGGCCATCGTCAATGCTAATATTTTGAAATCGGATGAGGTCTTTTTGGGCATATGATATGTTCCCTATGAATAAAATTAGTGTAAACAGAAGGATTTTGTTAACCATGATTTTTTTTGGCATGATTTAAATTATTAACCTATTGGGCTGAAATAGCCTTAATAAAATTTTCTTTGCGTCGTTTCGATACGTTAACCGACACGCCATTGCTCATAATCACATGGCCTCCATCGCCTTTAACATAGCGTTTCATCTCGGCCAATTGGATGATGTAAGATTTATGAGTTCTGAAAAAACCGTGGTCGCACAAGATTTCTTCAAATTCTTTGAGGTTTTTGGAGGCTATGGTTTTTTCGCCCGTTTTTAAAAAGAAAAAAGTATAGGCTCCGTCGCCACGGCAATACAGAATATTGGCAAGCTTAATAAAAATTAAACCTTCCAAAGTGCTAATGGCCAGTTGGGGCTCTCGCTTTTTGTCGCCTACATGGCTCATAAAGGTTTCGAGCTTTTT
>CAMDXE010000012.1 GCA_945878925.1 Chitinophaga pinensis | reverse complement strand
TCTAGAGGCAAAAAATGGGGCTTAGTGTTTTTTCTGAGCTATTCCAAAAAGATGTTTTTTCTGAAATGCCAATCGTTTCGATATGCCCAATTTATATTTAAGCCACCATTTGGTATGGATTTTATAGTAGGCCATTTTATCCTGATAATAAAGAAAGTCGGTATTATTAACCTCTATGGGTTTAAAGTTGTGTTGTGTTAAAACACTCGAAAGTCTTTCGATGGTAAACGATTGCACATGTTGCATGTGATGATGAGCCGCATTACAAAATGGACAATAAATTGAATTTTCTATTAAATTTTCGTTAAACGGAGTGGTCACAACTATATGCCCTCCTGGTTTTAATAATTTATTAATAATATTTAAAGTATTGCTTAGCAAGTCGCTTCTCAAATGCTCGATGGTTTCTATTAAAAGTACAACATCAAACATGTTATCCTCGAAGTGTTGGTTTAACTCCGAAAAATGAATTATCTTTTTAACATTTTCATTGACTTCATTCTTTCGATTCGATTCTTTTACTGAATCGGTCGAAAAATCTAATCCATAAATTTCACTTAGCTGCTTATCTTTCGACAAATAATCAATTAAGGTTCCATTGCCACATCCATAATCTAATATTTTGCCTTTTAATTCAATTTTTTGCTTTAGCATTTTAATAATGCCTAGGCCTACTTCTTCGGTAAAATAAGGATGATTTTCTGTTACTTTATAATCCCAAAATCTTTGGGTTACTTCATCGGTCCAATCGTTCTCAGTTTTATAAATAATTTCTGTCATAAATAAATCGAGGTCAAAATTACGCTATTCCTCAAGTTTTATTGATTACAATTCGATGCTAGTTTTTTGCTTAATATAAAAAACACGCAACCAAATTTCGAAGACCAGCATGCTATAAAGCAATTTTTCCATTTGCGATGGTTTGGCAGTTTGGTACCATTTAATTAATTTCAAACTGCCTTCGATGTTAATTATACCTAAGTCGGCCGAGATACCCTCCTTTATAAACCTTACTAATAAATGGCTCCACTTGTCGTTAAAATAATCTCGAACCGGAATTCTGAATCCTGTTTTTTTCTTGTAAACAATATCCTTTGGTAAATATTTTTCGCAAATTTTCTTTAGCAATAGTTTTTCTTGCCCCTGGGGCATTAATATTTCAGGCTTTAATTTTGAGGTAAACTCAATTAAACGATGGTCCAAAAAAGGCGCACGCGATTCGATGGAAGCAAACATGGTTCCCGTATCTACTTTCATCAAAAAATCATCAGGCAAATACCCCATTACGCCTAGGTTGAGCATGGCGTCGTGAGGGCTTATTTTAGGATTGGCTTGGCGGATAATTGATTTCTGAAAATAGGCTTGTTCGGTTTCGAGGTTTTTTATAAAGGAAGGCTGAAACAGTAATTTTCGAATATTCGAAGGCTCATAATCCAAAGAATTGCAATACCCTTCGAGTCCGCCATATTTTATAATGCGTTGGTTATTGGCAATTTTATGAAGATATTTCCATCCCGGTTGAAAACGTTGATTTGACAGTTCTTTTAAAACTTTGCTCATGGGCCAAATCGCGGAGGAACTTGAATTAAATAAGGGAGGAATGCCATATCCTCCAAAAATTTCATCTCCCCCGTCGCCTGTCAACACTACCGATAGATGATGTTTGGCTTTTTCGGATACCGCTGCCGTAGGAATGAGAGAACTATCGGCAAATGGCTCGATCATCGCCAATAATCGGGGCAGTTTTTGTATACAATCCACGTCCAAATCCACTTGATTGTAGGTTAATCCGTGAAGCTGAGCTATTCTTTTGGCATATTCCGATTCGTCTAATTCGGCATTTTGAGGGGTGGCTAAGGTTACGCTTGTTATCCCTTTTTTGTAGTGTGATGCAATGGCGGCCACCAGCCCCGAATCGTTTCCTCCACTCAAAAACAAACCAAGAGGCACATCTGCTATTAATTTTTCCTTAATGCTAGAATGAAGTATGTCCTCAACTTGTTGTTGAGCATTTTCGAATGAAATATCAATTTTTTCATGATAATTTATTTCCCAATACCGCTCAAGCGAAATGCTGTCTTTTGTAACCAACCCATAATGAGCAGGCAATAATTTGCACACCCCTTTAAAAACAGATTGCTGTTGTGAAATATACTGATAGGCAAATAATTCGGAAATGGCTTTGGGGTTCAGTTCGGTTTGCGGCAGCAAATTTGACAATCCTGCCAGATTGGAAGCAAACGTAAATACTGAATTTTCGAAACTGTAATAAAAAGGCTTTTCACCAAAGCGATCGCGAGCCATAAAAAGTTCCTCCTTTTGTTGATCCCAAAGAACAAAAGCCCACATACCTCTACAACTATCTAATATTTTGGGTCCTTTGTGGATGTATCCTTTTAGTAAAACTTCGGTATCCGAATTGGTCGTAAAATTCAATCCAAATTCGTCTATAAGCTGCTTTCTGAGCTCCTGATAATTATAAATTTCACCGTTAAATACAAGGCTGTAACGACGATCTTCAGAATAAAAGGGCTGATTGGCGTCGGCACTTAAATCAATAATTGATAATCGACAATGGCCTAAGGTTGCTTTGCCAATGGCATGAACACCAGTGTTATCTGGGCCTCGATAGGCCATAGCCTCACATGCTTTTCTAACTTCCTGTTCATTATTTTGAAGAGTGTTAAAAGAAATTTTTCCAGCTATGCCGCACATAAATTAATATTGCTTCAAAATAAAAGGAATAAATCAAAGCGAACTACTTTTTTTATTCTAATTATATGATATCCATTATTAGTCATGCGCATTGCCTTAGCCACCACCGAATTTTTGACCGAAAAAACCTACGACGGTGGATTGTCTAATTATATTTATCGCCTGTGTTTATCGCTCAAAGTTTTGGGCCACGAACCCATTGTATTTGTGGCATCGTCAAAAGATGAATCCATTATTTATAAAGGCATTACGGTTATAAAAATTAACGAAAGACATTATACATGGTGGTATTGGCTCATCAACTTACTTACATTTTTTCGATTAAATCCGGCATTGCTCTATATTGTTAGATCAGTTTATTTTAAAAAAATAATATTGAATTTTCACAAAACACAGCCCATTGATATTATACAATATACCAACTTAAAGGCTCTTGGACTTTTTAGGCCTAAACACATCCCGTGCACAATTCGAATTTCGAGCTATCAGCAATTAATAGACCAAGCCAGCGACCGAAAACAAACCTTTAGGCTTTGGCAAAAGCAATTTTTACAGGATTGGATGTTGAAAAAATCTAAAAATATTTTTGGCCCCAGTATTATCATTGGCAACCACATTGCCCAACAATTAACCAAAACGATCACTACCATTGAAACTCCATTTACCCTCGACCATGCAATACTCGACAATAGCTTGTTTGATCTGATTCTTCAAAAAACGAATCATCAGCCCTATTTGCTTTATTTTGGATCGCTTTACCCCTTAAAAGGCGTTTTGGAAATTGCGGAAATTCTTAATGAATTTTTCGAAAAATATCCGACCCATTATTTTGTTTTTATTGGCAAAGACCTCGGATTGAATGGCAAACCAATAGTACAACATCTCAGAGCAAAATCTGGGCATCATCAAAATCGCATCCTATGGTTCGATAGTATTCCCCATATACAATTATACCCCGTAATACAAGCCGCCGATCTTGTTGTTTTGCCATCGCGTATTGATAATTTCCCTAACACGTGTATCGAGGCTATGGCATTTGGCAAAGTGGTGATAGGCACTTGCAAAACCAGCTTTGAACAATTGATAGATCATGAAATATCGGGCTTATTGTGCGAACCTAAAAATGCTAAAAGCTTGCTCAATTGCATTGAACATGGATTGAAATTGGATAAAACTCAAAAAGAAACTATGGGGCAACAGGCCATTAAACGCATCGCCTTGTTAAAACCCGAGATAGTGGTTGCCCAACTTGTGGAGTATTATCAAGGCATTATAAACAGCCAAAACCCTCCATTAAACCCATAGAAAAGGCTCTTGTTTTTTCTATCATTTCATTCTTACGAACATCGCCGAAAGCAGCCTGTCACAACGAAGTATTTCCATTCACTTTTAGCTTAAAAAAATGAGGGAATAAGCGTATTTTTGCACCCAATTTTTAAAAAGTTAATGTTAATTGTTTCTAATTTATCGCTAAGGTTTGGCAAGAGGATTTTATTTGATGAGGTAAATTTAAAATTTACAGAGGGCAACTGCTATGGCATCATTGGGGCCAACGGTGCAGGCAAGTCTACTTTTTTAAATATTTTATCGGGCGAAACCGAGCCTACATCTGGCAATATTTCAATAATTCCAGGAAAACGGATGGCAGTTTTGAAACAAGACCATTTCGAGTTCGACGAATTTACGGTGCTCGAAACCGTAATAATGGGCCATAAAGAGTTATATGGCATAATGAAAGCTAAGGACGCAATTTACGCCAAGGAAGACTTTAACGACGAGGATGGGATAAAGGCCAGCCATCTTGAAGAAAAGTTTGCCGATATGAATGGGTGGAATGCCGAAAGTGAAGCCGGCGAATTGCTTGGCTCTTTGGGAGTAGGCGAAGAACACCACTTCACTTTAATGAGCGATTTAAGCAACAATCAAAAAGTTAGAGTATTACTAGCGCAAGCCATATTTGGCAATCCCGATATTTTGATATTGGATGAGCCAACGAATGACCTTGACATTGCAACCGTTAGTTGGCTAGAGAATTTTTTGGCCGATTACAAAAATGTGGTCATCGTGGTATCGCACGACAGGCATTTTTTAGATTCGGTATGCACGCATATTTGTGATATTGATTTTCGAAAAATCAAAATTTATGGAGGAAGTTATACATTTTGGTATGAGGCTAGCCAGTTGGCATCGCGTCAAAAATCAGATTTAAACAAAAAGAACGAAGATAAACGAAAGGAGCTTCAAGAATTTATTGATAGATTTAGTGCCAACGTTAAAAAATCGAAACAGGCAACGAGTCGAAAGAAAATGCTTGAAAAACTCAATGTTGATGAGATTGATCCATCGAGCCGAAAATATCCTGGCATATTTTTCAAACAGGAACGCGAAGCCGGCGATCAAATATTAAATGTAAAGGGCCTTACCTTAAAACCCTATTTTAAGGATTTAAACTTTAGCCTTTATAAAAACGAAAAGGTAGTTTTTTTGTCCAGAGAAAGCATTGCTTTAACCAATTTTTTTAAGGTAATAATGGGCGAAATAAAACCAGATAAGGGCAGTTTTGATTTTGGGGTAACCATTAATAAGGGATATTTACCAAACGATAAGGATCATTTTTTCGAATCGGATTTAAATTTAATTGATTGGCTGCGCCAATATTCAGCCGAAAAAGACGAAACCTTTATACGCGGATTTTTAGGGCGAATGTTATTTTCGGGCGAAGAAACCTTAAAATCGTGTAAAGTGTTGTCGGGTGGCGAAAAAGTAAGGTGCATGCTTTCGAAATTAATGCTTCAAAATCCGAATTTAATTGTATTGGACGAACCAACCAATCACTTGGACTTAGAATCGATTACGGCCTTAAACAATGGATTAAATAATTTTGAAGGAACCATCATGTTCACCAGCCGCGACCATACCATTGTGCAAACCATTGCCACACGCGTCATCGAACTTACCCCCAATGGCATGATCGATAAAGTTTGCGAATACGACGATTATTTAGAAAACAAAGAAGTAAGCCTGCGAAAAGCCGAATTATACAGCTCAGCCGTAAGCGCGTAAACCATATAGAACTCAAACACACTTTAATTTAAAAAACCATAAAAAAAACCATGAAATCAAAATTAGTAACACTAGCAATGATGGTCGCTCTTTTTGGAGCAGTATCATGCAAAAAAGGGTCAGGATCAAAATCGCCTGCTAACCCAACCTTAAAGTCGAATGTAGATAGCCTTAGTTATGCACTTGGATCCTTGATTGGAGAAGATTTAAAAAGCGGAGGATTCGAAGAGTTTAATTATGATGTGATGAATGCTGCCATGCAACGCGCATTGAATGGCGACTCGGTGATGATGACCAAAAACGAAGCGAGTACCATTCTTCAAACATTTGCTATGGCTCAAATGAAGAAAAAAACATCGACGAACGAAAAAAATGCCACTGAATTTTTGGCCAAAAACAGCAAAGCAACGGGCGTAGTAACAACCCCAAGCGGATTGCAATACAAAATAATTAAAGCCGGCAGCGGTGCTATTCCTGTGGATGGGCAAAAAGTAAAAGTTCATTATACTGGTAAATTATTAGATGGAAAAGTATTCGACAGTTCAGTAAAAAGAGGCGAACCTGCCGTATTTGGCGTAAACGAGGTAATACCTGGATGGACCGAAGGCATAAAATTAATGCCTGTTGGGTCGAAATGGGAACTTTATATTCCATCGGCATTAGGCTATGGCCCTCAAGGCAACCAAGCCATACCAGGAGGAAGTGTTTTGATTTTTGAAGTGGAATTATTGGGAATTGAAGCCGCAACTGCTCCTGCAGCAAGCGCTCCTAAAGGAAATGTTACCCATTAAATAAATAATTAGATCTCATGAAAATAAAATTTATCGCCATTCTAACCCTTCTTGGCTTATCGGTGCAGATCAAAGCTCAAAAAGGTGGTATTGAAAATCCTAAACTAAAAACCACGGTCGATTCTGTTAGCTACGCCCTAGGTTCATTAATTGGCCAAGATTTAAAATCAGGTGGATTTTCGGAACTCAACTACAAGGTAATGAATGCTGCCATGCAAAGCGCCATTAATGGCGATTCGTTAACCATGGACAAGCAACAATCGAGCATGCTATTACAACGAATATCTACGGCCGAAATGACTAAAAAGTCGGCAGTGAATGAAAAAGTTAACACAGCGTTTTTAGATAAAAACAAAACCGACCCTTCGGTTATTGTAACAGCAAGTGGCTTGCAGTATAAAATTATTAAGCCAGGAACTGGTTCGAAACCAACGGCCGAGCAAAAAGTAAAAGTACACTATACCGGCAAATTATTGGATGGCAAAGTTTTTGATAGCTCAGTAGAGCGCAATGAGCCTGCCGTATTTGGTGTAAACCAAGTTATTCCAGGCTGGACCGAAGCCTTGCAATTAATGCCTGTTGGATCAAAATGGGTACTTTATATTCCCTCTAACTTAGCCTATGGACCTCAAGGCAATTCGGGCATCCCAGGAGGAAGTTTACTTATTTTTGAAGTAGAGCTTTTAGGAATAGAATAGAATTCAAAAAAAAACTTATTATATAAAAAGACCCGATTCGTCGGGTCTTTTTTTGTTTATATTATCTCGATGGGATTTAAAATATCATGTCATTAAATCATTTTTATGCCATAAAAACACGGAAACTAAAATTTTTACTTGAATACAAAAAAAAAAAAAGCGAAAGTTTGTAAGGTATTTTAAACTAATTTTTAACACCATTAATTAAAGAACTATGAAATATTTTACTCAAAATCCTAAGCCCAATTTTATTTTGCTCCTAAAAATGCTAACTTTTACTGTTTTCTTTTTATCTTATTTTTATGCTATAGCACAAGTCAATATTGAAACACACCACGGCATTAATACTGCTGGAAACGATGAAGCCATTACTGATTTTGTAACATGCGCCTCTATTGACCCTAACAACTATACATATGCAGGAGTGGAAGCTTATTTAGACAGGGCCACAACACCAACATCCTTATCTATCCGAGGTGTCAGAATAAAGAATGATGGTACAATGTTGACAAGCAGTTTTGATCAGATTAGAAATTCATTACCAACCCACAACATAATACCGCTTAAAATAATACCAATTACTATTGGAGGAACCCTTCAATATTTAATTACAGGATATGTAAGTCATTTAAGTACTCCGGGCCTCCCCATCCCTTTTGTTATTAAAGCGGATGCCAGTTTAGCGGCAACAGATTTTAAGATTTTTTATGATCATTATGGGTTTTTTACAGATGTAGATCAATTGCCTTCCGAAGATCTATTATTTTCAGGAGCCCAAACTAATTCACTTAAAATAACCGCCCCAACAAGAGTAGGGTGGCTTATGAGAACGGACCCAACTAATTTTACAGCTCAATGGATGCGTTACATACATTTAAATCAGAGTATCAATTCACACAATTATCAGATAGTACATGACGCGATAGTACTTGATGACGATTCTGCGTTCATTTGTGGAACTGCAAATGAAACGGTTTGCTCGCCAGCTGATAGTTTCCAAGCCAGGGCATTTCTTGCTAAAATTGATCTTACCAATGGTGCATTTGTATGGCACAGAGCAATATTTAAAAAATCAATTGGGACTCGATTGGCACTTAATAATGGGGCGACAAAGATAGTAATGGTTACAAACGAAGAGAATCTCAATAGGTTTTGCACTCTTAATTTTTTTGACAGGGGTGGTAACTTTATTAAAAGGCGTTATTTTGAAGGCCCGGATTTAAATACTAACTTTAAATTAAACGGAATTAATTATTACACACATATTAGCCTTCATATTCCAACTATTTACCAAAATATATATTTTAACAGTAATGATGAAGATGTATTTGTAAGTGGAAAGTATATTAAGTTGAATGTGGCGGATAAAAATAACGGAGGTGCAAGTTTGGGTAATTTTGATATGCCATTTAGTATTATTTATTATGAAAATTCTAGTCAATTTGGAAATATAAACTTTTATAAATCCGCAGAACAGCTTTTAAACGCTCCTCAAAATTTCTTATCATATACATTTTGGGGTTCTGGCAATTGTCCTAGTTTTGAATTCTATCCACCTTTTTATGTAGCAAGTAATACGCTTCCTTGTTTATCTAATTGTGGCACCGATGAATAAACTATTACACTAGATGCCGGTTCAGATGCTAATACCTATTCAATTGGGCAGGATAAAGTATGGGTATTTAGTAATGATACTAATCCATGTGGTCGAGAATCAGGTTCAGTTATTACTTACGATTTTATTCCAGCTGATACCCATATTAATATTACAAATGATGACGTAATGGTTAAGCCTGAACTGGTTAACTTGGATTTTACAAATACAAATCCTTCAAAGAATGATCATAATTGCGAGCAATAGATTTTTTTAACATTAAATCTTTATTTTTGTTACAGTAATCCCATTAATGAAACGGATAGCCTTAATAGTAATACTTTTATATTCATATTTGGGTTATTCTCAAAAAGAAGGAAATAATTGGGTGTTTGCTGAAAAGGCCGGGATAACCTTTAATTATGGAAAACCTGTAACAATACAAAAAAGTGAAATAACTTATGGTGGAAGTGCTGTAATAAGCACTCCTAATGGGCGCTTATTGTATTATTCTGATGGTGTTAATTTATTTGATAGCTTTCATAATTCTTTAGGTGTTACCTTAAAAGGCACGCAAGGAGGTCTTCAAAATGCCATGTTTGTTCCCCGTCCGGATAGTGCTAACCGTATTTTCATATTTACTACAAAAACTGTAAATGGATTTAATTATTCTGAAATTGATACCAGGCTAAGATCAGGTAGGGGGGATATTGTTTCGGATAAATTAAACATAAAATTACTATACCCTTCCTGTGGTAAAATAACAGCGGTAAAACATGCCAATCGGAAAGATTTTTGGGTTGTTACTCATAAATATAATTCTGATAGTATTTATGCCTATCGCATTAAATCCTCAGGCGTGGATACTATTCCGGTCATAAGCAAAACCGGGCTTAAAATTACGGATGCTCAGGGGCAAAATTATGTAATGAAAGTATCACCTGATGGAAAAAAAATATGTTCTCTGAACGCCTATGATTCTTCTATCTTAGCCGATTTTGATGCAGCCACTGGTAGGGTTAGTAATGTATGGCGTTTTATGAATAATGAAATAGGAGTTGAATTTTCTGCTAAAAGCAAATTTTTATATACCATTGGGAATGATAGGTTAAATCAATATAATCTTTCAGCAAAAAATAACAAAACTTTTATTAACTCCCGTATTACAATTGACACTATTTATAGCAATGGACCTGGCCTTTTACAATTAGGCCCGGATGGTAAAATATACATAACAATATTTGTTCACAATTATTTGCATGCTATACTTTTTCCCGATTTTGATGGTGAACGATGTATCCCGCAGCGTAATTATGTTTATTTGGATGGTAAATTAAGTAGTCTAGGTTTACCTGATATGGTTCAATCCTTTTTTCAAAAAAAGACCTTTGCAGTTATCCCAAATTGTGGAAGGGATACTGTTTTTTTTAAAATTTCAAATACATATAATTTAGATTCTGCCAAATGGGATTTTGGGGACACAGCAAGTGGTGCATTAAATTATTCAACAAACACAAGTAATGTGTTTCATTTATATAAATCGCCAGGAGATTATACATCAAAGCTTATAAGTTATCATAAAGAATTTAGAGATACTATTTATGAAACTGTTACAGTAAATTATGGGAAACCTTTTTTAGGAAATGATGCTATTATCTGTAATTCGAAAAAGCTAACTTTAAATCCGAAAGGTGTATATAAAAAATATCTATGGACGGGGGGGGAACCACCAAAACCTTATCGGTAAGTAAAGCCGGAACCTATGATGTGACAGTTACCGATTATGATGGCTGTGTAAGTTCGGATACTATTAAGATAAAAAGTGGTAGTATTAAAGCGGGCTTTAGCATTGCAGACACAAGTCAATGTTTAAAAAACAACCTTTTTAATTTTAAAGAAACAACCAAATACACCAATGATAAACAAGCTAAATCCAATTGGGTTTTTTCAGATAGCACTTCAAAAACAGATAGTATTGTTTCAAAAAGCTTTATAAAACCTGGTGTTTATGCCGTAAAGCTTGTAAGCGAAAGCCAATTGGGTTGTATGGATTCCATTAGTAAAACTGTAAGTATTTACCCTCAAACTAAGATTGACTTTAGCATTAATCAAGCCACGCAATGTTTTAATACCCATAGCTTTGATTTTAAAATAACTAAAGACACCGGAAAAATTATGTATAGTTGGGATTTGGGTGATGTTCAAATCCCAAATAGCGGCGATGTTAATGGGAAAAAATATGGAAAAGAGGGGATTTATAAGATAAGCCTGATGAGTGAAACAGATAAAAATTGCAAAGACACCCTTACCAAATCCATCACCATCCTTTCAAGTCCTAAGGCAGATTTTAGTTGGGATTTGGCTTGCAGCCGGACAGCTACCAATTTTAGTTTTACGGGAACAAGGCCTACCGAGCCAATAGTAACAATAGTTAACTGGAATTTCAACAATGAAAGTACTTCTACTTTAGAAAACCCTTCCAAACTGTTTGGTTCCGCAGGAAGTAAAAAAATAAACATTGTAGTATATTCTAATAATGGATGTATGGATACTTTAACCAAAACCATGGAAATAAAACCACAGAGCAAGGCCGGGTTTGAGGCGGAGGATGTTTGTGAGAGTGATTCTGTAGTTTTTATGAATAAATCGCAGGATGCCTCAAGTTATAACTGGCGGTTTGGGGATGGACAAACAAGCAATTTACAATATCCAAAACACAAATACCAAATTCCAAGTACAACGACATTTAATGTAACTCTGGTAGCTTTGGTAATTGACGGATGTTCTGATTCTGTTATAAAAGCTGTAACCATTAACACCAACCCAAAATCTGATTTTACCTATATTGCTAACTATAATAAGGTTGATTTTAAGGCCACCCAAAACGGCCATACTACTTACAAATGGATACTTGGAAATGGCGATAGCGCCACTTCAACGAATAAGGATTACAGCTACACTTATTCAATATCAGGCAAATACATTGCTTGCTTAAAAGTAATAAATACTGCTGCTTGTTTTTCAAAAACCTGTCAAGAGGTGTTAGTTGCTGTTGGAATTAATGACCTAAATAAATTAAAAGGGTTTAAACTATATCCAAACCCAAACAGAGGGCATTTTACTTTAGAAATTGAAGATCCTTCGAAGGATGTTTCTATTGCAATTTATGATGCATTGGGAAACCTTGTAAAAAAGGTAATTAAAAACAATTCAGATAAATATTATACAATTGATGCAAACCTTGCTGGTGGTATTTATAATTTAAGGATTGAGCAAAATAGAGAAATCAGAACTATAAGATTGATAATCAAGTAGAAATTTTTACTATTAAAACAAAGTTGGATTATTGCCATTCATCCGTATTCGCCCCAAATGCTCATAAGCCAATGCGGTGGCCTCCCTTCCTCGGGCGGTTCGCATGAGCAATCCTTGTTGAATTAAAAAGGGTTCATAAACCTCTTCTATGGTTCCTCCTTCTTCGCTCACGGCAGTGGCTATGGTGTTTAAACCTACAGGGCCCCCTTTGAATTTATCAATAATGGTTACCAATATTTTGTTGTCCATTTCGTCAAGCCCAAGTTTATCAACATTTAAGGCATCTAGGGCAAAACGCGCTATATCTAAAGTGATAATTCCGTTGCCTTTTATTTGAGCAAAATCGCGTGTGCGCCTCAACAGCGAATTGGCCACCCTTGGGGTTCCTCGGCTCCTACGGGCTATTTCGTGTGCGGCCTCATCTTCAATGGGGGTGTTTATTATTTTAGAAGATCGCTTGATAATGGTTTGCAACAACTTAGAATCGTAATATTCTAAGCGGCAGTTAATGCCAAATCGGGCACGCAATGGCGATGTAAGCAAACCTGACCTTGTAGTGGCGCCAATGAGGGTAAAAGGATTTAAGGATATTTGAACCGACCGGGCATTGGGCCCTGTATCAATCATAATATCTATTTTATAATCCTCCATCGCACTGTATAAATATTCCTCAACTACATTGCTTAAGCGATGAATTTCATCAATAAAAAGCACATCTCCTTTTTCGAGGTTGGTAAGCAATCCAGCCAAATCGCCAGGTTTTTCGATAACTGGTCCAGAAGTTATTCGAATATTCGTTTTTAATTCGTTGGCTATAATATTCGAAAGGGTTGTTTTGCCTAATCCTGGAGGGCCGTGCAACAACACATGATCTAAAGCTTCGCCTCTTAAAACGGCCGCCTTAACAAATACACGCAAATTTTCCATTATTTTATCCTGCCCCGAAAAATCATTAAAATTGGCAGGACGCAAAACTTTTTCTAATTCCTGTTCTTGGGTCGAAAGATTTTCTTTATTGGGGTCAAGTACGTTATTTTGCACCTTACAAAATTAAATAATATTAGCAGGCAACCTACCACCTATAATCCACATCTTTTTTAGCAATACATGAAACACTTTTTTAGCGCATTTTTACTGCTTGCATACCCAATTCTAAGCTTTTCGCAACTCACCAAAACAACCCTTGAAGTTAATAAACGATTCCATGATTTCGGAAAAATAAAGGAGGATGGAGGCAAAGTAAAAGCTATTTTTTCGATCCGAAATACAGGCCCTACCCCTTTACTAATTTATAATGCCGAACCATCGTGTGGCTGCACCCTTGGCGATTGGACCAGAGACCCAATTGCCCCCGGCGACTCGGGAACTGTCACCGCCATATTTAACCCAAAAAATCTGGTTGGAATAATCGACAAAACAGTTGGGGTATATACCAATGCTCACTTTTCGAAAGTCATTGTGCTTGAACTGCGCGGCGAAGTTATTCCCAGAGACAAAACCATGGACGACGTTTTCCCTTATCGCGTTGGCAACCTAATGTTTGATAAAGAAATGATTGAATTGGGTGATGTGCTACACAACAAAAAAGATTCGGCTTTTATTGTAATGTACAACGACGGACAATATCCAATTAAAATCAATAATATTTCGAATTTGCCTAAGGGTTATAGCATTCGTGCCGAAAAAAATACAGTAGCGCCAAGCGAAGAGGTAAGGCTATATGTTACGTTGGATGGCAGTCAATTAAAGGAATTTGGCTCCTTCAACAAAACCTTCAGGCTAATAACCGACGACCCCGAATATTCAGAAAAACCACTTTTTATGTTGGGTAATTTAAAATACAATTTTGGTCATTTAACCAAAAAAGAACTCAAAAAAGCACCAAAGTTTAGCATCGATCGCAAGGAGAACGATTTTGGAATACAAGCCTCCGGATCGTTTGTCAATACTCAGTTTGTGGTTACCAATACTGGTAAAGCCGATTTGGTAATCTTAAGCCTTAGGGCACAATGCCATTGCACCGACCCCAGCATTGCAAAAACAATTTTAAAAAAGGGCGAATCAACCACCTTATCCGTCAAATTTGATTTATTGGGCAATGCCGGTAATTTTCAAAAACCAATAAGTATTTATACCAACGACCCCAAAAAACCAATAATTGAGGTAGTACTTAAAGCCAAGTTATATTGATGGAGTTTACACGGGCTTTAATCCTATGGATTGCCCCTTAAGGGTGATATATCGAACGGCTTCGTTGTAATCGTTCTTTATTTCGCCATCTAAAATAGCCTCTCGCAAGGCATTTTTTAATATTCCAATTTCTTTGCCCGCGCTGAGTCCGAATAAATTCATGATTTCGGTTCCATCTACAGGGGGCTGCCAGTTTCTTACCCTGTCGCGTTCTTCTACATCCCGTATTTTATCTTCAACCACTTTTAGGTTATTCAAAAACTTCTTAACCTTAAATTCATTCTTAGTGGTAATATCGGCACGACAAAGTTTAAGCAATTCAAATACATCTTCACCTGCATCAAAAATCAATCGGCGCACCGCCGAATCGGTCACAATTTCTTGCGATAGTACGATAGGCCTTAAATGCAGCAAAACCATTTTTTCGACAAATTTCATTTTCTCATTTAAGGGCAGTCTAAGGCGCTTAAATATTCCTTTTACCATGCGTGACCCTCTGTCTTCGTGTCCATGAAATGTCCACCCCTCGCCTTCCACAAAACGTTTGGTTTGGGGTTTGGCTATGTCGTGCAAGATGGCGGCCCATCTGAGCCAAATATCATTCGATTCTTTACACAAATTGTCGAGCACTTGAATGGTATGGTAAAAATTATCTTTATGCGAAAGTCCATTAATGGTATCGACGCCATGGAGTAAGGCCATTTCAGGAAATACAATTTGCAGCAAACCGGTGTCCCATAACAAACCAAAACCAATGGAAGGTTTTGGGCTTAGTATTATTTTATTAAGCTCCTCCGATATGCGCTCCATAGATACAATTTCAATTCTATGGGCATGGTCCTTAATGCCTTGCAAGGTATCGGCATGCAAGGTAAAATTGAGTTGCGAACAAAATCGTATAGCCCGCATCATGCGCAGCGGATCGTCGCTAAATGTAATACCAGGTTCCAAAGGTGTTTTTAACACGCCGGCCTCTAAATCCTCCATGCCTTGATATACATCAACCAATTGGCCATAATCGCTTTCATTCATGCTTAGGGCCATTGCATTTATGGTAAAATCGCGACGGCTCAAATCGTCTTCAAATGAACCTCGTGTTATATTCGGTTTGCGACTATCCGATTGGTACGACTCTTTTCGCGCGCCCACAAATTCAATATCCCACTCATCGCTTTTAATCATGGCCGTCCCAAAATTTTTGAAGATGGTTACATTTTTACTTTCTCCCAATTTAAGGGCCACTAATTTGGCAAATTCAATACCATCGCCAATAACCGTAAAATCAACATCTTTCGAAAATCGTTTTAAAAATATATCGCGCACATAGCCCCCTACCACATAGGCTTTTATACCGCTTTCGGCTGCAACGGCGGCTACCACTTTAAAAATTTTATGATGCAGCATCTCTATCATTGGCCGCAAAGATAACTAGGATTACTGAAGTGAATTTGTGTAAAATTTAATTTCTCTTAATATTCAAATTCCAGCTTACAAATTTGATTAATGACTTGTATAATAATTAAACACTTAAAATTTTACCTTTGAATAAAGCAAACGAAACGATGTTGCCTATATACAATGCCCATACCATTCGTCAGTGGGATAATTATACCCTCGAAAACGAATCCATTTCGGCTACCGATTTAATGGAAAGGGCTGCTATGAGGTGTGTGCAATGGATTACAGAAAATATACCCGCACATAACAATATAGCCATCATTTGTGGAAACGGCAATAATGGAGGCGATGGTATAGCCATAGCCCGCCTGTTGATGCATTCAACCTATGTGGTAAAGGTTTATATCCATCCCAATGATCATAAATCTTCAGAAAATAAATTTCAATTAAAACAACTGAAAGCTTATGGTTTTGATGATACTGTTCCATTAAATGAAAACGACAAAAATCCGTTCGAAAACACTGACGCAATCGTCGATTGTATTTTTGGAACTGGCTTAAACAAAGCCATTCATGGTTTTTGGGAAAATGTAATTGAGTGCATAAACCAATCGGGTTGTAAAATTATTAGTATCGACATTCCATCCGGTTTATCCGCCGACCCTTCCTCAGATAATCATCCCCAACTCCAATCTCCAATTGTCAAGGCCAACTACACCCTAACGTTTCAAACGCCTAAACTTGGTATGTTGCTCGCCGCTTGGGGCAACTATTGCGGCAGCATAAATATTTTAGATATACACCTAAGCTCCGATTTTATAAGCAGCCATCCTAGCGACACCTTCTTTATTACGATTGACGATATTAAAGCTCGGTTTAAAAAAAGAGAAAAATTTTCGCATAAGGGAATTCATGGCCACGCCCTGATAGTAGCCGGCAATAAAGGCCAATGCGGGGCATCGATATTGTGTTCGAAAGCATGCATGAAATGTGGAGTAGGATTGGTAACCCTGCGCACATTTTCGTGCTGTTTTGCCCCCATTCATAGCGCCATTCCTGAAGTAATGATTGAAGATATTGAGGATGAATTATTAAAATTAAATCGTTTCTCAGCCATTGGCATTGGGCCAGCAACAGGTAAAGCACCCTCTCAAGTTTCGCTCTTAAAAACCCTTTTAACAAATAGCCAGTGCCCAATGGTACTAGATGCCGATGCCTTAACACTTATTGCCCAAAACCCCGAACTGTTTATAATACCTCGAAATACCATTATTACCCCGCATCCAAAAGAATTTGATCGCCTTGCTGGAATTTCGGCCAATGCCTTCGAACGTCTTGAAAAAGCTCGACTCTATAGTGAACAAAAAAATTGTGTGGTGGTTTTAAAAGGTGCCTATACTGCCATATGCCAACCGGATGGCAAATTGTATTTTAACAGTACAGGAAACCCGGGCATGGCTACAGCCGGAAGCGGCGATGTGCTCACAGGTATTCTTACTGCATTGCTGGCGCAAGGTTATACGGCCAATGACGCTGCCATTGTTGGGGTGTATGTGCATGGGTTGGCTGGCGATTTGGCGGCTCAACAAAATTCACAGACGGGGCTTATAGCCTCCGATATCGTCGACCACCTAAGTTCGGTGTTTTTGAAACTGGAAACCTGATTAGACAAAAATACCTTGACTAACCCTTTCCCCCGCTTTCGATCTTCATTATGAAAAATTACTTAAAACCTCGTTAAAATAAAACGTTTCCAAAGTTTAAAACTTTGGAAACGTTTATTTAAAAAAGATTAAAAAAAGAAACGAGTCTTAAATGGTTTTAGAAAATTGAAGTTCGGCATAAATTTTTACCTCTTCGCCTACCAATACACCTCCTGTTTCTAAAGGTGCATTCCAAGTGAGTTGCCAATCGTTGCGGTTTATTCGCCCCGATAAGGTAAATCCTACCTTTTGGTTGCCCCAAGGATCGGTGCCCAAGCCGCCATATTCTACATTTAGAGTTACGGGAGCCGTAATTCCTTTTAAGGATAGATTTCCTTTTAGCTTATAATTTGTTTCATCAATATTTTCGAGGCTCTCAGAATTAAAAACCATTTCAGGATAATTTTCGGCATCAAAAAAATCGCCCGATTTCAAATGGCCATCGCGTTGATCGTTGCCAGTGCTTAGCGAATTAATATCGGCGCTAAATGCAATTTGAGCCGTCGAAAAGTTGTCGCCTTGAGTTTCTACAGATACATCAAATTTTGCGAAGCTGCCCGAAACATTCGATATCATTAGGTGCTTAACTTTAAATCCTATTTCACTGTGCGATGCGTCGAGGTTCCATTGGGTTTTTGTGGTGGATGAGGTGGTCATTTAGTTATATTTATTTTAGGGTGCAAAAATAGGAAATAAGCTTGGGGAGTTTTAACCCCATAAGGTCATCTTATGATCTAATTTTAAAGCTTTACTTCTATGTTAAATCCTTTTGTTATGGTATTTAAAGGGGGCAGCATAATTATACCTTCCTTTTGGCTAACATCCCCCTCAAAATTAGCGGCATCGGCAATTCCTTGCCAAGGTTCGATGCATATAAACTTAGCGGCGGCTTTAGCCCACAAGCCTAAATAGGGCCATCCTTTTATTTCTACATTTACTTGCCTTGTGCTAGTGTGCGAGCGCAATGAAATCCAGTTTGATTCTAAATGCTTAAAAACCATGGCATCGGCCTTAAAAGTATGCTCGTCCACATCAATTTGCCCCCGGCCATTGGTCGCCGGTATTTGTGTATCTGAAATAAAATTTTCATCCAATTGCCACGAGAGGGGGTCCAAATCCTTATCGAAAACAATATAGGCATCTGTTGGGTCATTTATAGCAAAAGCAGGATGCCCCCCGAACGATACCGGCATTATTTGGGATCCCGCATTCGAAATTTCAAATTCAGTACGCAATACATTAGCAGTCAATTGATAGCGCATCTTTAAACTGAACTGAAAAGGATAGCGCGAATGGGTATACAAATTATCTAACAATTGGAACACAACCGAATCTTCCTTTTGTTCGATGAGCGTGAACTGGCTATCGCGGGCAAACCCATGTTGCTCAATGCTATATTGTTTGCCATTATGGGTATACTCAAAATTTTTAAGTCGGCCCACAAATGGAAACAAGAGGGGTGAATGCCTTGGCCAAATGGATTTATCGGCTTGCCACAAAAACTCAGTTTGGCTAGGCCCGTGCTTCAAACTGCATAATTCGGCACCAAAATATTTGATTGTGGCCGTATAATCGCCCGATTTTAATACAATCTGTTTATCCAAGCTCTACAAATTTCCGCGTTTGGCTTGCTCCATTTCTATGGATTCGAATAAAGCTTTAAAATTTCCTTTTCCAAAAGATTTGGCGCCCTTGCGTTGTATGATTTCAAAAAACAAAGTAGGTCGGTCTTCCACAGGTTTTGTAAATATTTGCAAAAGATAGCCTTCGTCGTCTCTGTCTACCAATATTCCAAGGTTTTTAAGGGGTTCAATATCTTCATCAATTTTGCCTACACGGTCTATCAGTTCGTCGTAGTAGGTTGTGGGTATGCTTAAAAATTCGATGCCGCGACTTTTTAATTTTGTAACTGTATCAACAATATCCAAGGTGGCAATAGCAATATGCTGCACACCCTCGCCTTCATAAAAATCGAGATATTCCTCAACCTGCGATTTCTTCTTGCCTTCGGCCGGTTCATTTATGGGAAATTTAACATAGCCATTGCCATTGCTCATCACTTTGCTCATCAAAGCCGAGTATTCGGTAGAAATATCTTTATCGTCAAACGTAAGGATATTTTTAAATCCCATCACATCTTCATAAAATTTTACCCATGGATTCATTTGGTTCCAACCCACATTGCCCACACAATGGTCAACGTAAAGCAAGCCTACGTCGGTAGGATTGTAGCTCGACTCCCATTTAACAAAGCCCGGCATAAAAGGGCCGCTATAGTTTTTGCGCTCCACAAATAAGTGAACGGTATCGCCATAGGTATGAATGCCACACATTTTCACTTCTCCGTTTTCATCTTTTAAGGTTTGAGGTTCCATATAAACCTTGGCGCCTCGCTTTACGGTTTGCTCAAACGCATCGTAAGCATCATCCACCCATAAGGCTAAAGCATGCACCCCATCGCCGTGTTTTTGAATATGGGCATTAATGGGATGATCTGATTTTAAAGGTGTGGTAAGCATTATCCGCATTTTGTTTTGAATTAAAACATACGACGTTTTGTCTTTTACCCCGGTTTCGGGCCCGGCATAAGCCAAACTTTGAAACCCAAAGGCAGTTTTATAAAAATGGGCAGCCTGCTTGGCGTTGCCTACATAAAATTCTATAAAATCGGTACCTTTCAACGGAAGAAAATCGCTAATAGCATCGGGCGAAATTAAAGGAGTGCTTTGCATAATTAATTTACAAAATTAAAGGATTGAAACCGAATATTACCATAGGCTTATGTAATGAAGGCTAAAAATAACACAATTTAAGCTTCACAAAACCTTGATGAAGGTTTTTTGAAAACCCTATCTTTTTTTAGCTCTGCAAACCCCTATCGCAATTTACTAGACAGTAACGCTTTTTTTTATTTTGCCATTTATAAAAATTTATAAGCAATAATAATATATTTGTTGTGTTGGACACGTTTTACTAGTGCAAAATTAACCTCCAATCGCAACCTTATCCTTATGTAATAATGTAAAGTATGGATTCAGTAGAAACCTACAGAGCCGTGTTCGAATCGTCGCCCGACGGGCTCATCGTTGCCGATCAAGGTGGTAAAATTGTTTTGGTAAACAATCAAATTATAGCACTATTTGGGTATGAAAAAGACGAACTTATTGGGCAACACATAGAAATGGTTATTCCTCAACGCTACCATCACCATCATTCGCAACACCTTAATAACTACGCATCCAACCCAACGCCTCGCGAAATGGGTGCTAAAAAAGAACTTTGGGCCACCAAAAAAGATGGAAGCGAATTTGCGGTCGAAATTAGCTTAAGCCCTATTCAATTAAAGGATAGGGTTCTTTTTTCGGCCGCCATTAGAGATGTTTCCGCAAGAAAAAAGATTGAAACGGAAATTCATATTCAAAACAAGCAATTACAAATTCAAAACAACGAGCTCGAGCAGTTTGCCTATATTTCGTCACACGATTTGCAAGAGCCCCTGCATTCGCTCATGAGTTTTGCCGAGCTGCTAAAAACCGAATATGCCACCAAGCTCGATCAAAATGCCGCTGCCTACATCAATTATATTTCACTTTCGTCGATGCGCATGCGCGATCTGATAAAAGCACTCCTCGAATATTCGAGAATCGGAAAAGAACGCGAATTTTCGTTGGTTGATTGCAACCAACTTATTACCGAAATCCTATCCAACATGACCCAATCGATAACCGAAACTAAGGCCATCATTACCGTGGATACGCTGCCAATTATCAAAGGATTTGAAATAGAACTGAGGCAGCTCTTTCAAAATTTAATTTCGAATGCTATAAAATATGTAGCTAAAGGCGTACGCCCCAAACTTAACATTTCGGCAACCAAAAAAGGCCATGAATGGCAATTTGCCCTTAGCGATAATGGAATAGGCATTGCAAAGGAAGATCAAGATAAAATTTTTATAATTTTCAAACGCCTTCATAACCGCAATGAGTACGAGGGCAGTGGCATTGGCTTGTCGTATTGCAAAAAAATTGTTGAACTACACCAAGGTACAATTTGGGTGGACTCGAAAATAAATGAGGGATCTGTTTTTAATTTTACAATAAACATATTTTAAAAATAATGCATAAAAAATTGAATACGGTGCTTTTGGTTGACGACGATGATGGAACCAACTTTATCAGCCAATTGATAATTGAGAGAGCTGGAGTAGCCAATGCTATAGTAACAGCCTTAAACGGGCAAGAAGCCATTGATTATCTTACCAATTGCGGGAAATATCAAAAAGAAATAGACTGCCCAAATCCTGAGCCCATGTTAATATTGCTCGATATAAATATGCCGATATTGGATGGCTGGGAATTTGTAGATGCGTATCGAAATTTACCAATTAATAAAACATCCAAAATTATTATGCTTTCGAGTACCTGTAATCCTGATGACAAAATAAGGGCAGACAATATTTTTGAAATCACCGAATTCAAGAGTAAACCATTAACTTATGCCCTGCTCGACGATATTATGAAAACACATTTTGCCGAACCTGTTTAAAAAACAAATCCTAATTCGGCTACGCCATACCTAATATTTATGGGCCAAGTTGGCTTCGCTAAAGCTGAATTATATCTTCCCTATTTGACTAACAAAATAAATTAGAGTTTCAGAATAATTTGTATACCAGTTATAAAATTCATTAGGAGACAAATCATTTAAAGAACTATATGGACTAAAAAATACATAATGTGTCATAAAAAGGATAAAAATTACTATTTTTGTATCCTATAAGACTCATTATATGAAAATAGCCCCAACCATTTTACCTAAGAATTTAAGAATCCTAAGGGATCTTGGCGAGCATATTCAATTGGCTCGCTTACGCAGAAGATTAAGTGCAGAGCAGGTAGCAGAACGAACAGGTGTCAGCCGAAAAACGGTTTACAACATAGAGCAAGGAAGCCAAACAGTTGCTATTGGTAGTTATGTGCAAGTGTTATTTGTATTGGGATTAGAAAAAGATTTATCCTTGGTAGCTGCAGCCGATCCTTTGGGTAGAAAATTGCAAGATGCAGGAATTGTTACTAGCAAACGCGCCCCTAAACAGCCTAAAAATAAATGAATTAAAATAATTAAAATATTAACTTTAATACTTAAACAATTTAGGGAATAATTTCCAAAAAAAAATCGATACCCCTTTCAATGAAGCCCATTATACGCCTCTCTCAAATTACCCTATACACTTTATTTTTTTCGCAATTTGCCTCGGCCCAATACGACAGCAGTGCATGGATTAAAAATCCTGAAATTTCATTTTCAGGGTATCTCGACAATTATTTTGCCTACGATTTTAATAAGCCCAATACCACTTATCGGCAAACTTTCCTTTACAACCACAACCGTCATAACGCGTTTAGTCTTAACTTAGGCTATATTAAAGTAAGCGCAAAGCACCAAAAATACAGAGCCAATATTGCCTTGCAAGCAGGTACTTACGTAAATGACAACTACGCCACTGAAGATGAAACGTTAAAGCATGTATTTGAAAGCAATGCAGGAATTTCGCTCAACAAAAAAAATAATTTATGGCTGGATGCTGGAATTTTTGGTTCCCCTATTGGTTTCGAAAGCGCTATATCGAAAGATAATTGGACGCTTACACGATCCTTACTTGCCGAAAATTCGCCTTATTATTTATCGGGAGCAAAATTAACCTACAACCCAAACAAAAACTGGGAAATGGCAGGCATTATTTGTAATGGTTGGCAGCGTATTCATAAATTACCTGGCTATGCTATGCCAGGTTTTTGCACACAAATCAAATACAGCAACACAAATAAACTTACCCTTAATTGGAGCACCTTTATTGGCAGCGCCTATCCCGATTCGATACGGCGAATGCGGTATTTCAACAATTTTTACATGCAATCGCAGCTTACCAAAAAAATTGGGCTCATAGCAGGTTTCGATATTGGCATTCAGCAAATTAAAAAAGGCAGTCGCGAATACAATACGTGGTTTAGTCCAGTATTGATTGCTCGTTTTTTTGTTAGCGATAAATTTTTTACTGCGCTGCGTGCTGAATATTATGCTGATAAAAGCGGCATTATTATTCCTACAAATACATATAACGGCTTTAAAACAAGTGGCATATCTCTAAACCTCGACTATTTGCCATCAAAAAATATCGCTTGCCGCGTAGAGGGCCGTTGGCTTAAAAGTAAAGATAATATATTTACAAAACATAACCATTTTGTAAATAGTAATTTTGCTTTGGTAAGTTCGATTGCGGTTTCTTTTTGATAAAATAAAGAGCCCCTCTAGCTAAACCAATTGCTTTAGCTCAACTATAAATTCTTACTATTTTTGTTGAGTCGTTTTTGCCAACACGACAAAAAACTTGTGAACAAAGACCTTTTTATTCACCTTTCATCAAAGTTGAAGGCATAAAAAAAGAGGCCGGAGCCTCTTTATATTATAATATTTTTAGGGTTATCTTAGGCTTCTGTATTTGGTTTTTCTTCACCTTCGTTTTCAGGTTCTTCAACTACAGGAGTTTCTTCCAAAACTACATCCTCGCTGATTACTTCTTCTTCGTTGATTACTTCTGCTTCGTTTATAACTTCGGCATCTTGTATTTCGTCAACTGGAGTTTCAGCAACTACTGTCGCAGCTTTGGCAGCTTTGGCCTCTGGAGCGGCTGTTTCGGTGGTTTCTTTTTTCGATCCTCTACGTGTTCGTTTGGTTGCAGCAGCTTCTTTGGCTACTAATTTTCCACCACCCAACAAATCGTTAAAATCTACAAATTCCATCATACACATTTCGGCATTATCGCCCAAACGGTTTCCGGTTTTAAGTATGCGGGTATATCCTCCTGGACGGTCGGCAACTTTGTTGGCCACGTTGCCAAAAAGTTCTTTAACGCCTTCCTTATTTTGTAAATAACTAAATACAATTCGACGCGAATGTGTGCTGTCGTCCTTGGCTTTGGTAACCAATGGTTCGATATACTTGCGCAATTCTTTGGCTTTGGCAAGGGTTGTTACGATGCGTTTGCTAATTATCAAAGATGTTGCCATATTTGATAGCATCGCATGTCGGTGACTCGTGGTTCTGCCTAAATGGTTTATTTTATTTCCGTGTCTCATTGCTATTTAATCTTCGTTTAGGTTATATTTTACTACGTCCATACCAAAGTTTAACCCCTTCTCACGAACAAATTCTTCCAATTCAGTTAACGATTTCTTTCCGAAATTTCTAAACTTCAACAAGTCTTCAATATGGAAACTTACCAATTCTCCAAGTGTTCTAATCTCAGCTGCCTTCAAACAATTGTAGGCTCTAACCGATAAATCGAGGTCGGATAATGGTGTTTTAAGTATTTTACGCATTTGAAGTAAATTTTCGTCCACTTCTTGAGCTTTCGATTTTACTTGCGTATCCAACAACATGTTATCGTCCGAAAACAATAAATAATGTTGGATCAATATTTTAGCAGCTTCTTTTAATGCATTTTCAGGATTAATGGATCCATCAGTTGCAATTTCGATCATCAATTTTTCGTAGTCGGTACGACCCTCAACGCGATAATCTTCAACGCTAAACTTAACATTTTTTACAGGCGTATAAATTGAATCAACCGGAATCAAACCAATGGCAGCGTCCGATGGAAGGTTTTCTTCGGCAGGAACATAGCCACGGCCTTTGTCGATAACCATTTCTAATTCAAAATTTACAAATTGCTCCATGTTACAAATTACTAAATCAGGATTTAGAATTTCGAACATTGATGAATAACGACTAATATCGCCTGCAGTAAATTGATCTTGTCCTTTAAGGTTTACATAAACCTTTTCGGTATTTGCACCTCCGCTAATTTTTTTGAATCGAACTTGCTTAAGGTTTAAAATTATTTCGGTTAAATCTTCAACCACACCTTTCATACTGCTGAATTCATGATCCACTCCTGGCACTTTTATCGAGGTGATAGCATAGCCTTCGAGAGAAGATAAAAGAATTCGACGTAGCGAATTTCCAATAGTTACACCGTATCCTTTTTCTAAAGGACGAAACTCGAACAAACCATAAAAGTCTGTTTCTTTATGCATTATAACCTTGTCTGGTCTTTGAAATGCTAATATTGACATATTTATTTTTTAGTTTGTTAAATTATTATTTTGAATAGAGTTCAACGATAAGTTGTTCTTTGATTTTTTCGGGAATATCTTCACGTTCGGGCAAAGACAAAAAAGTACCTTGGTAGGTGGCTGCATCCCACTGCAACCAATTGTAAGTTTTACGGCGAGCCAAAGAATTGTTTAAATTTTCTAAAGACTGCGATTGTTCTCTAACGGTAACCACATCTCCTGGCTTTAACAAATAGGACGGAATATTTAATAAATTTCCATTCACCAAAATATGCTTATGCGAAACTAACTGACGTGCGCCATCGCGAGTGGTCGATAATCCAAGTCTGAAGCAGGTATTATCTAATCGAGCTTCAAGGAATTTTAATAGATTTTCGCCTGTAATACCATGTTTACGAGCCGCTTTGTCGAACAAATTGGCAAACTGTCGCTCTAATACACCATAAGTGTATTTGGCTTTTTGTTTTTCGCCAAGCTGTATGGCGTATTCCGATTGTTTGCCACGACGACGAGAATTTCCATGCATCCCCGGCTTGTAATTTTTCTTATCCAACGCTTTATCAGGGCCAAATATTGGCTCTTTAAAACGTCGGGCTATTTTGGATTTTGGTCCTGTATATCTTGCCATTTCTTATTTTACTTACTAAAGTGTAAACTTTTAATTAAACACGTCTTCGTTTAGGTGGACGACAACCATTGTGTGGCATTGGGGTAATATCTTTTATAGACATTACTTCCAATCCGGCGGCTTGTAATGTTCTGATAGCCGATTCGCGACCAGCTCCAGGTCCTTTTACAAACACATCAACCTTTTTAACACCAAGATCGGTTGCTACTTTGCAACAATCCTGACTTGAAACTTGACCGGCATAGGGTGTGTTCTTTTTCGAACCTCTAAATCCCATCTTACCAGCACTCGACCAAGAGATTACTTGCCCTTGATTATTGGTTATTGAAATAATAATGTTATTGAAGGAGGCTTTAATATGCGCCTGTCCGTAAGCTTCAATAATTACTTTTCGTTTTTTAACAACTTTTTTTCCTGTAGCCATTTAATTATTCTGCTATTTTTTATTTAGTTACTTTCTTTTTGTTGGCTACGGTTTTACGCTTTCCTTTTCGGGTTCGCGCATTGTTTTGGTCGACTGTCCTCGAACAGGTAAACCCTTTCTATGGCGTAAGCCTCTATAACACCCAATATCCATTAACCGCTTTATGTTGGTTTGGACTTCCGAGCGCAATTCGCCCTCTACTTTATGTTCTTCGGTAATAACACGACGGATGGCGGTAAGATCTTCATCGTTCCACTCATTCACTTTCTTGTTTACGTCTACTCCAGCATTTTTTAATATTGTTACTGCGTTATAACGCCCTATACCATAAATATATGATAATCCTACTGGGCCAACTTTGGTTCTTGGTAAATCAATACCTGCAATCCTTGCCATTTTTTAACCTTGTCTTTGTTTAAATTTAGGGTTCTTTTTATTCACAACGTAAACCACACCTTTGCGTTTTACAATTTTGCAATCCACACTTCTTTTTTTAACCGATGATGTTACTTTCATTTGATTATTTTCTTTTTTTATTGGCCAAATGGAATGCAAAGCATTTCATTTGATTATTTTCTTTATTTTCTGCATTCGATTTTCAAAGATTTGAAAATTTATGCCTTTTTATTTATATCTAAAACTAATTCTTCCTCTTGTTAAATCATAAGGCGACATTTCAACCTGAACCTTATCTCCTGGTAAAATTCGAATGTAGTGCATTCTCATTTTTCCGCTTATTGTGGCTATTATTTTATGTCCATTTTTTAATTCTACTCTAAACATTGCATTCGACAAGGCCTCTACTATCATGCCATCTTGCTTAATCGAATCTTGTTTAGACATATCGTTTTTTAACGGGCTGCAAATATAGTATTTAATATTTTAAAATTCCCAAAAATTATGTCATCGAACCACCCGTAGCAGTTCGGCCTTTAATTCTACCATACTTCATTAAACCATCATATTTTCGCATGGATAAATGTGTATCAATTTGTGCCAATGAATCTAAAACTACCCCTACCATAATAAGCAACGATGTGCCTCCAAAAAATTGAGCAAACTGATCGTTTACACCAAATATTATGGCAAATGCTGGCATAATGGCAACCAAGCCTATAAAAATAGCACCCGGAAACGTAATTCTTGATATAATGGTATCGATAAAATCAGCTGTCTTTTTACCCGGCTTTACCCCTGGTATAAATCCGCTATTGCGTTTTAAATCTTCTGAAATTTGAACCGGATTATACGTAATGGCTGTATAAAAATAGGTAAACAGTATAATAAGCACAAAGAATAGGGCATTGTAACCAAAAGAGGTTATGTCCATAAAATTTGCAAAGAAACTAGAGGCCGACGACGATTTGTCGGACAATAATCCTGTTAAAGTAGATGGAATAAACATAAGCGCTTGGGCAAAAATAATTGGCATAACGCCTGCTCCATTTATCTTTAAAGGCAAATACTGACGCACCCCGCCGTATTGTTTGTTTCCAACAATTCGTTTGGCATATTGAACCGGTACTCGTCGAGTGCCTTGAATTAAAAGTATAACACTTAGTATAACTACTAACCAGATTACCAATTCGACCAAGAAAATAATTGGCCCACCTGCGCCACCCAATCGGCTGTTTAATTCGCCAAGTATGGCAAAAGGCAATCGTGAAATAATACCTACCATAATAATAAGTGAAATTCCATTTCCTAATCCTCTGTCCGTTATTCTTTCGCCCAACCACATAGTAAACATGGTGCCTGCAATTAAGGTAATAACGGCTATAAAGGTAAAGGTAGCTATTGACATGGGTGCACCTTGCTGCAAGGCGTAAACCGCATCGGCTTTTGATGATTTCAATTGAACTATGTATGCAATGGCTTGAACCGCCGACACAGCAATGGTAAGGTAACGTGTAATTTGGTTGATTTTTCGTCGTCCGTCTTCCCCTTCTTTCGACATTCTTTGAAATGAAGGTAAGGCAAAGGTTAACAACTGCACAATAATCGAAGCCGAGATATAAGGCATGATGCCTAATGCAAAGATAGAAGCTCTATCGAATGCACCGCCCGAAAACGTATTAATAAGTCCTAATAGTCCATCTTGGGTAGAGTTGCCATATTTAGCATTCATTACCACAGGGTCGATACCGGGCAAATATATAAACGTTCCAATACGATAAACAGCTAAGAGCAACAAGGTTTGTATAATCCTTGTGCGAAGCTCTTCAATACTCCAAATATTTTTTAGGGTGCTTATTAATTTTTTCATCCCTTAACTTAAATTACGGTTGTGGTTCCTCCAGCATTTTCAATCGCTGCTTTCGCTGCATCCGAAAATGCATGAGCAGTAACATTTAGTTTAGCGCTTAATTCACCGCGTCCTAATATTTTTACTTTTTCGGTTTTGCTAATAATTCTTCCTTTAAGGAAATTTTCTAACAAAAGCGTATCGGTATTTAAGCTCAAGGCAAATTCCTGCAATCTATCCAAATTCATGCTGGTATATTCTACTCTAAATGGATTTTTGAATCCCACTTTAGGTACACGTCTTTGCAATGGCATTTGTCCACCTTCGAAACCTACTTTTTTGGAGTGTCCCGAACGTGAGCCTGCTCCTTTATGTCCTCGTGTGGATGTTCCACCGGTTCCCGATCCATTACCACGTCCTTTTCGTTTTCTATCGCGAACGGATCCTTTAGCTGGTTTTAAATTACTTAAGTTCATGGTTAAATGTTTTCTACTTTTAATAAATGCTTTACTGAATTAATCATTCCTACCAAGGCAGGATTTGCTTCCACTTCTTTGGACCTATGCATTTTGGTTAAACCCAGAGCCACTAAAGTTCTTTTATCTCGTTCGGTTCTATCGATACCGCTTTTTATTTGTGTAATTCTAATCTTTGCCATCGTTAATTAACCGTTGAATAATTTATCTAATGAAATGCCACGCTGTTCCGCAATGGTATAAGGATCGCGCAATTTTGCCAAGGCATCAACTGTTGCTTTTACCACATTATGAGGATTTGAAGACCCTTTTGATTTGGCTAACACATCGTGTACACCAGCACTTTCGAGCACTGCACGCATAGCTCCACCAGCAATTACGCCTGTACCATGCGAAGCTGGCGTAATAAACACACGCCCTCCTCCAAATTTTCCGGTTTGCTCATGAGGAACGGTACCGTTAATTACTGGTACTTTTATAAGATTCTTTTTTGCATCTTCAATTCCTTTGGCAATGGCATCGGTTACTTCACTTGCTTTGCCCAATCCATGTCCTACGATTCCTTTTCCGTTTCCAACCACAATAATGGCTGTAAAACTGAAGGTTCGTCCTCCTTTGGTAACTTTTGCTACCCTATTAATATTTACTACAGTTTCTTTTAATTCGATATCTGTAGCTCTAACGCGTAATAATGTTTGTGTTGCCATTTTTTAAAAAATTAATCCTGCTTCTCTTGCACCGTCAGCAAGACTTTTAATACGACCGTGGTACAAATATCCATTACGGTCAAAAACAATTTTTGTAATCCCATTGGCTACTGCCGCTTCTCCTACTTTTTTTCCTACTTCAAACGATTTTTGAGTTTTGGTAGTTTTGCTTGCCTCCAATCCTTTGGAACGCGATGAAAAAGATAATAAGGTTTTTCCAGCGGTATCGTCTATCAATTGAGCGTAAACATCGTTGTTGCTTCTAAAAACAGACAACCTCGGTTTTTCGGCACTGCCAACAACCTTGGCCCTTACTCTTTTCTTTATTTTTAATCTGCTTAATACTTTATCCGTTGCCATATCCTTTATTTTTTACTTGCTGATTTACCGGCTTTTCGTCTCAATATTTCACCCTGGAATTTAATCCCTTTTCCTTTGTATGGCTCAGGCTTGCGCATAGATCTAATCTTAGCGGCCACTTGACCAATTAATTGTTTATCGTTTCCTTCAAGAATAATTAGAGGATTCTTTCCTTTTTCAGATTCTGTCTTTACGCTAATTTCTTTGGGAATTTCTAAGAATATATTATGTGAATATCCTAAGTTTAATTCTAACAAATTTCCTTGATTGGTTGCTTTGTAACCTACACCCACAACTTCTTGTTTGATGATGTAACCTTCGCTTACGCCTTTAACCATGTTGTTGATAAGCGACCGGTATAAACCGTGAAGCGCTTTCTGGCTTTTGCTTTCGTTACTTCGGTTTACAAGTACTACCCCTTCTTGCAAATCTATCGATATTCCTTCGGATAGTTTTTGCGAAAGTTGGCCCTTTACACCTTTTACTGTGATCGTATCACCTGACGTTTGAATTTCTACGCCTTTAGGTAAGCTGATCGGATTTTTTCCTACACGTGACA
>CAMDXE010000011.1 GCA_945878925.1 Chitinophaga pinensis | reverse complement strand
GATCTCCTTGATGTAATTTTCGGTGGTTTGTTTCTTTTTTGTTTCCATCTTTTGTAAAATTATAATTTTTTGGAAACACTCCCTTATATTTGAATAATATTAGTCCACTTTATGCTGACGATTTACAGGCATACCAGGCAGGTGTTTATTGGCCTTGATAAAAAGTTCCAGTTCTGGTAAATTAATAACTTTATAATCGGGAGCAAATACAAAATCGCTCCACCATATCGCATTTACAGTAAGTTTTGTTGCACGGGTATTTCCATGTATTTCTACATTGCCATCTTTATCTATTCTTATGCCTCCAACCGGGTTAGTAGTGCTGCTTACTGCCCAAGGGGCAATCACCATTCCGCCTGATAAATTGGCGCCATCGGGCGCTTTACCGTCAGTAAAAAAAATTCCTAAATCTTCATCTTGAGTGATTTGATTGAACCCATTTTCGCTGCATCTCGGTACAAGTTGGATATGCCTTGTATAATATTCGGCAAATGCACTTGTTCCTATTTTAGTGGAGTTTACACCAAATATGGCCACAGGATAGTCCTTTGCCGCTATCTTAATTCTTACATCTAAAGTAGCTCTGGGATTAAAAACATTAACGCCCACTTTGCTGCTTGGCGTTACTATAAATCGGGTTTCGGAAGACAATAAACCACTTGTCAAGCTTTTTGTTCTTACCCAAAGTAATGGGTTAGTAGCCACTGAGGTTGTAAACAAAGGGCCTGCCATTGATGCTACGGTAACCGAACCAACCTTAAAATTAAAAGGTAAGTTAATCATGGGTGTCGCATTATTTACCGATGAACCGCCTTCGGTTCCTCCTCCGCTGCTTTCATCCGGCATTGAAGGCGGACAACTTAAATCCTTTGTAATTACTAATCCGTTTTTTTCAGGGCAGGCTATGAATATTTCGGTTTTTCCATCAGGTCCAATGGTGCCAATACCTACATCGTCAGGGGTGGTGGTGGCAACGGTAGTACTTCCACTCCAGGTTCCTGTTGTTTGCGCAAAAGAGTTTTGAGAACAGCACATAGATCCTAATAAAAAGCAGAAGCTCAGGGTTAAACTTCTGTAGAGCTTGCCACGATTCTTCATAGTGAAGGCGGCCCTGCTGGCAACACCAAAAATGGTGTTTGGATGGGTAAGTGTTTGGTAATTAAGATTTTGATTTTCCATGATACTGTTGGTTTAATATAATGGATAACAAATGTAGGAATTACTTTGTAAGTAAAAAGATATTTTTTGGGTTTTTTAGTTTAACTTTCTCTCAGATGAAACGTAATAATTTCATTGATTTTTTTAACAAAAATTATTTTTTTCATTTGTCACAAAAAAATCCTTTTTTTATTTTCTAATAGTATTACATTTGATATACTAAAACGATTAAAAATTATGGAAACACAAAATCAAACCAATGTTTTGCATTCCGAGAATTTGGAATGGTTAAAAAAATTAGCTTTGTATGCAAAGGAAATTAACATCATGCAAGAAAGCATTGAGCGTGTAGTTTCGAATTATGCCTTTAGAACGGTATTGCCGCAAATTGAACATTTTCAAAATCAATTTGTTATTCAAAAACATAGACTTAACAGTTTAAAGCACACCATTAAATATAATGAAAAATTGGTGTCGGCCAACTACGATTCTGCCGATACCGATCATGCTACTAACAAAGATCAGGTTGAAATATTTGGAAAGATTTTAGGCGATTTAAAAAGAGAATTGACGCGGTTTTTGCAACGATCCATGTAATGGATGTGTGCAACAGTCGGTTTTGTTAGACATGGTAGGCATAGGCCATCTCTAAAAAATTCGATATCTATAAACTAAATCCTATTTGGGCTCTGTTTTTATAAAAAAACATACCCATCGTTTATAAAATATTCTTACTCCTTAACTTTTGCAAAAAGTCATCTTTATAGTTTTTGCCTACAGGAATTTTAGTGGTACCAATTTCCAGCTCGCTGCTGTTAAACGAAGTGATGTATTTGAGGCCAACTATAAAGGATCGGTGTACCCTTATAAATTTTTCGTTAGGGAGTTTGATTTCCATGTTTTTCATGGTTTGAAGCGTAATATAACGTTTTTCGGCGGTAAATAATTTTACGTAATCGGCAAAGGCTTCAACGTATAAAATTTGATCGTAGGATAGTTTTATTTGCTTTTGGTTCGATTTTATAAAAATATAGTCATCGTCGAGGTTAGGCTCTTCGATGCTATCATTTTTTTTCAAAACCATATATTCCTTAGCGCGTTCAATTGATTTATTAAACCTTTCGAACGAAACGGGTTTTAGTATATAATCCAAGGCATCTAACTCAAATCCCTCAACAGCAAAATCAGAAAATGCAGAACAAAAAATTACCAATGGGGGATCGGCCAAACTGCGCATAAATTCGATGCCAGTAATTTCGGGCATTTGAATGTCCAAAAACATCAAGTCCGTCTTATTGTTTTTAAGAAATTCGGAGGCTTCTAAGGCATTATTGCATCGGCCAATAAGTTCGAGATAAGGTATTTTTTTAAGATAGGCTTCCAAAATATCTAATGCTAGGGGTTCGTCGTCAACTAATAAACATTTCATTTGTTTGGTGGGTTTAATTTAGGGTTCAAAACACGTTGTATTCGCTTAGTTCTTAAAATTTATAGGATAAATAAAATTATATATTCGACCAGTCAATGGTTTAGTCTAAATCTATTCGCAGCATAACCTTATATGCATGCGAAAGTTCCTCAATTTGCAGGCGGTGCTTTTTAGGATAAATCAAGTTCAATCTTTTTTTAACATTATCGATGCCAATGCCACCTAAATAATCAGGTTTAGGCAATTCGCTTGATTCGGCCTTATTATTTTCAATAATAAATAGCAATTGGGCTTTCGATACGGTTAATTTTATGTCAACAAATGCGATACCTACCGTTGCATTAACCCCATGTTTGAAACTGTTTTCAACAAAAGGCAAAAAAAGCATTGGGGCAATTTCTATTCCTGAAGGGTTGCCATTTATTTCAAGCTTAGTCGACAATCGATTTCCGTAGCGAATTTTCTCCAACTCAAGATAATTTACTAAATAATCTAGTTCTTTATTAAGTTCAACCACTTTATCGCCGCCCTCGTAAAGTATATAACGAAGTATTTCCGACAATTTAAGTACTACTTTCGGCGCCATATCGCTTTTGCTTAAGGTTAGGGCATAAACGCTGTTTAGGCTATTGAATAAAAAATGGGGATTAATCTGACTTTTTAAAAATTTAAGCTCGGTTTCGGCATTAAGTTTTTCGAGCTTATCTGTTAATCGTTCTTTTTCGAACCATTGTTTAAAAAACATAAGCGTCATGGTTATAGCCAAAGTATAGCTAACACTTATGCTGTCGTTAATAAAAAATTCGAGGCTCCATAAACTGTATTTTTCAGTATCGTCGATTGTATCGGTCCACAATAAAAAAACAATATGTACAAAACATATAAAGGTGATGGTTAATACTATGGAGATTATGTATAATAAATATTTGCGAATTCTTAAAAATATAGGGATGAGGTAATAGTTGTTGAAATAGGCTGCCACCCCATGAAGGATAATTATTGAGCCTGCATTTTCGATGGCTTTGCTTAGGCCAATGGCCGATTTGTAGAGCAAAACCCATAGAGTGAAATAAAATAACCAAAAAAGCACATGATGAATCTTGTAGCGAATAATTTTTAGCAGGAAAAAAGTGGTGCTTAATTTCAACCGTGGTTATAGGTGGTATGAGGTTTTTTGAAATATTTCAACAGGTTATAACTCCAATTTACAATTTGCCATCCTTGTTCGAGTATGTTCATATTTTTGAGTTCTTCGACCGATGGTTTTTGAGGCGAATATTTTTCGGCCATACTTTGAGTTGTAAAAAAGGCAAGCAAATTTATAAGCAGCAAGATGAATAGAATACGTGAATGTTTTGATATCGAAAATCGAATGGGTTTCATTGTTTAGTCAATTAAAGCATAACGAATTAAACCGAAATTAAGTTCAAATTAAAGTATAAATTTCAAACATTTGCGCCTCGGCCCAAAAATAATTTGTTTAAAATTTGGTTTCAAAAAAGTTTAAAATAATCAGCCTTTGATTTCTTAAACTCTTGTTCATGCGTTTTCCTTTCGAACTTAGGGCCATAACCATCCAATATTTAACATTAAGTGCAGCCTCTTCCCAGAAGTAATATACAAAGCCCAAGAGCCTTATGGCAATGGTAATGGCTATACCCTTTGCTCCAAAAATCAAGGTGCATAGTATTAAAATAATTAGGGTGTAAATTAACCAAGCTATAGCCCCTACGCCAATAAAAACAGAGTCGAAAAATTCTATTTTCCTCACCTTATTTTTCGCCATCTTTCTTGCAAACGTTAGAGGAATACAATTGGTCATAAATCCCAAAAAAGCAGGAATAGCAAAAATTAGCGTGAACAAAAAGTAGAGTATTTTTTCGTGTAGGGGCAACGAAAAATATTTATCTTTTACGTTTAGATTTTGCAAGGTGCTAAAATAATCAGTAATGGCGTTGCGAAAAGTTTCGAAACCTTCTTGGTTGTTTTTTGAAAGGTCGTTAAGATCATTTGCAGCTCTTTTTTCAACTATAAATCTATGTTTTGATTTTTTGATAAAACCAAAGAACGACGATTTGTATTGGTTGCGCTTCATAATAAGATAGTGCTTGCCTATTAAATCGTTGGCAGGTTGGTCGATAATTACCATTTCGCGTTCCATGGCTTCATATAGCCGTTCGTTAAATTGAAGAGTAGCCTTAGCCTGATGATTTTTTTGCAAGAGTGGAAGGTAGTCGCTAATGGGTATAGGGTGCCCAAAATTTATGCAAACTTCTTCTCTAAATTGGCCCGAGTTCGAATAATTTAAACCTACCGGAACTACCTGTAAATCCATATCTGGGTATTTTTCAATGGCTTCGAAGGCCATTTTTGCAGCTCCCTTTTTTAAAGGTCGTAGCCTCCATTCTCTTACACAATACCCTTCGGGAAAAATAAGAACCATGCCCTTTTTTCGAAATATGGCATGACACTGGTCGAAGGTAAGTTGGTTTTTTGAACCTTGACTTGCGCCCGCTCCATCTTCCGATCGAAAAATTGGCAAAACACGCATGCTTCTTAAGGCCCAATTGGCTAATGGGTTTTTAAAAACATCGCCTCTAGCCAGTAAATTCAATTTGCGCCTTAAGAGAACAGACAATAATATGCCATCAATAAATGAATTGGGGTGATTTGGCGCAAGTAAAATGGGTTTGCCTTTGGGTATTCGTTCGAGGTTGCCGATGTATATTCGTCTAAAAAAAGTTCGAAAGGCAAGGGAGAGTACATTTAAAAAAAACCAGTAAAGTATCACAGGCTGCGAAGAACGGCAAAATAGATTGGCTAACAAAGCCACATTTTCGGTTCGATACTGTCAAAACTAATTTTGGCGCTCGATAAAGGATACAAATAATGAACGATTAGAATTGATTTTTTGTGCCTTAATGTATGGTAATACCATGCAAAAAAGCCAATTGAGTTCTTACATCCAACAACGTTTTTTGAATTTCCATCAACTGAATTTGTTCATCCACATTTTCAGTAATTTTAAGTTTTTCGTTGTTTTGTTTTAATAATTTAGAAATATGCGAAAGTTTTAAATAATTGAGGTTAAAAACCACTTCATTTTTATAATTGTCGAGTTCCGATTTAATCAGTTTTTCGGTATCCGATTCCCATCGCGGGCTCAACAAATGTTTTTGTGCATCAAGGATAATTGCAGCGGCAATTTGTGTGGTGGATTCGTTGTTTTTATAAAAATATTCGTCCACAAAACCATTGGCCTCAAAATAAATTTTAGTCGCATGAATTAAAGCATTGTATTGAAAGTTTTTAAACTCTAATCCATCCGCTTCAATTTCTTCCAATATAAATTTAACCACCAAGCTGTCATCATTCAATGGTAAATTGCCAAATAAAATAAGAGATCGAATAATGGCTTTTTCGCGATGTTCGTCAATATTGATAGGCGTTTGGGTAATGCCATCTTCATTAATACTCAGATTTTCGAATTCACGATCAATTTGTTTTACATAGCTTTCATTATTTTTTAATCTTATTTTATTGCTAGCTGCAATTAATACCGCCTCATCGGCGTCGAGCATGCTTGCGGTGGTTTTTATAAAAACACTTCGCTTTATGGGGTCGGGTATTTTGGCAATACTTTCAACCACTTCCCTTATCACCGTTGCTTTTTTTATGGGGTCGCCAGCACTTTCATCAAGTAAATGCCGAGTTTTGAAAATAATAAAATCCATCTGACTGGTTTGAATGTAGTTTTCAAACGCAGCGCCACCCATTTTTTTGCAGTAGCTATCGGGGTCTTCGCCCTCCGGAAAAACTACTATTCGGATGTTTAAGTTATTTTCTAAAATAATATCGGTACCGCGCATGGCGGCTTTTATGCCAGCGGTGTCGCCGTCGTAAAGCATGGTTACGTTCTCGGTAAACCGGCTGATTAATTTCACTTGCTCTTGTGTGAGCGAAGTGCCCGAAGAGGCTACAGCATTTTCAATGCCATTTTGATGAAGGGTTACAACATCTAAGTAACCTTCGGTAAGGTAGCAACAATCTTTTTCGCGAATGGCTTTTTTGGCCTGAAACAAACCATATAATACCCTCGATTTATGGTAGACTTCGCTCTCGGGCGAGTTGATGTATTTTGGACTGCGATCGTCTTTTTTGAGTTGGCGTGCGCCAAAGGCTATCACCCGCCCAATGATATCGTGAATAGGAAAAATGACCCGCTCGCGATACACATCGAAATAATCGTCGGGGTCGGTTTCTGCTTTTTTGTCTTTCTTTTTTACCAAGCCTACTTTTTCAAGTATGGCAATATCAAAGCCGCCTTTAACTGCCTTATCAAAAAAATGCCGCCACTCCTTTTTACTATATCCTAATTCAAATTTTTCGATGGTGTCCTCTCTTAATCCCCGTTCGGCAAAGTAGGTTTTGCCTATAGTTTGGCCTTCAGAATCGTTTTGCAAAAGATCAATAAAATATTTATTAGCAAACGAAATGGCCGTTAAGAGGGCTTCTCTATCGCTTTTTTGTTGAGCTATTTCGGCAAGATTAGACCGTTCTTCTTCAATTTCAATATTGTATTTTGCGGCCAACCAGCGCAGGGCTTCGGGATAACTAAGCCCATTGTGCTCCATGACAAATCCGGCTGAATTGCCCGCTTTTCCACACCCAAAGCATTTAAAAATGCCCTTGGTGGGCGAAACTACAAACGAAGGAGTTTTTTCGTCATGAAAAGGGCAATTGCCCATTAAATTAACGCCACGGCGTTTTAGATTTACAAATTCCCCAACTACATCGGCTATATCAGCGGTGTCAAGTATTTTTTCTATGGTAGTTTGTGCAATCAATGCTATGGGCTATGGGCTTAAAATTAGGATGCTGGCGCTCGTGCAAATTTAAAAATAATGCATTAATGAGAAGTATTAAATTTGAAAGTTCTTTTTAATAATAATTCTCTAATTTTGTTAAACTGTAAGATTAATGATAAATAAAATAAAATCCATCGCCAACAATCTTCACGAAGAAATAAGAACCATCCGAAGGCATATTCACCAAAATCCTGAATTATCGTTTCAAGAATATAATACGCAAAGCTATGTTTGGCAACACCTGGAAGATGCCGGTATCGTGAATAAAACAAAATTGGCAAACACTGGAATTGTGGCCCTTATCGAGGGTAAAAATCCATCGAAAAAGGTAGTGGCTTTGCGTGGCGATATGGATGCTTTGCCCATTTTAGAAACCAACGATGTGCCTTATAAATCCATCAATAATGGCGTTATGCATGCTTGCGGACACGATGTGCATACCAGTTGTTTGCTTGGCGCTGCCAAAATTCTTCATCAGCTGCGACATGAATTCGAAGGTACCGTAAAATTAGTATTCCAACCCGCCGAGGAGAAACTTCCAGGAGGAGCGTCGCTCATGATTAAAGAAGGCGTTTTGCAGCATCCATCTGTAAATAGCATTATTGGCCAACATGTTATGCCAATTCTACCCGTGGGTAAGGTTGGATTTCGCAAAGGATTGTATATGGCAAGTACCGACGAACTGTATATGACCATAAGAGGCAAAGGAGGACACGGCGCACAACCGCACCAAAATATTGATCCTGTTGTGGCTATGGCTCAAGTTATTATAGGCCTACAGCAGGTGGTTAGCAGAGTGGCTAGCCCAATTTTGCCGTCAGTTTTATCCATTGGCAAAGTCATGGCAAATGGCGCAACCAATATTATTCCAAATGAAGTATATATCGAAGGAACGTTTAGAACCTTAGATGAAGATTGGCGATTGAAAGCGCACGAATCCATTCGTAAAATAGCCAAAGGAATTAGTGAAAGTTTTGGATGCGAATGTGATCTTGAAATTAGAAAAGGATATCCTTTTCTGAAAAATGATCCTGATTTAACACAACGCGCCATCGATCAAGCCATCCAATATATGGGTGCTGATAACGTAGTAGATTTGGATATTTGGATGGCAGCCGAAGATTTTTCGTATTACAGTCAAGAGTTGCCTGCATGTTTTTATAGATTAGGAACACGAAACGACGCCAAAAATATCACATCCCATGTTCATACTCCCACTTTTAATATTGATGAAGATGCCTTGCCTATAGGAATGGGCTTGATGGCTTGGTTAGCTTTGGCCGAACTTAATGGCTGATCATAATCGTTTAGGCGAGAAAGGGGAAACGCTTGCCGTTGAATTGTTAAAAACAAAGGGTTATCAAATCGTTGGACTCAACAAATGATTTGGGAAAGCCGAAATTGATATCATTGCAAAAATTGGAGATGAAATAGTATTTGTGGATGTAAAAACAAGAACCTCCGATTATTTTGGGTATCCCGAAGAATCTATTGATGAAAAAAAAATAGATCTTATGGGCAAAGCAGCCGAACAATTTGAAAAGGAATATGACGAAAAATGCAGCATCCGATTCGATTGTATATCTGTAATTGTAAGGAAAAATGAAACCGAAATTTTCCATATTGAAGATGCATTTTTGCCAGGAAAGGATGACTTCTGAAATTTTCGAAATAAGTGTTTGAATTTTTAAGTTAAAATATTACTTTCGCAGTCCTATTTTAAGAAAAAATAATGAGAGCCGACATACATCCAAAAAATTATCGCGTAGTAGTGTTTAGAGATATGAGTAACAACGAATCCTTTCTTACACGTTCGACAGTTGAAACTAAAGAAACCATAAAATGGGAGGATGGCAACGAATATCCATTGTACAAATTAGAAATTTCAAATTTGTCGCATCCGTTTTTTACCGGCAAATTAAATTTTGTGGATACTGCCGGACGTATTGATAAATTCAACAAACGTTACGCTAAAAAGTAAAATCATAGCTTAAGAGATTAACAAAAAACCATCAACGTTAGTTGGTGGTTTTTTTTTGATATTTTAATTCTCAACTCAATGGCGTAAATGCCCAAATGGATAAAGCGTATCTACGAAAACCTATTGTAAAAAAAATAGCAATTCCACAATATTTTCCGCAATTTTACACCCCCAATACTTTGAAAAATGAATGTAGTTTTATTTGATGACGAATGGCGAGTTAATCTCTTACCTCTAAGCGCCACAAGGCCAAGTGCAAATTTTGTAGTTGGAATATTAACAATAGCCGAAAAATGGGAAAAGCACCTTAGTGCCAAAGTTTCGTACAAAACCAAGGCCTACCTAAGCCTTAAATATCCAACGAATCTCGAAACTACTAATATTTTTATAAACGGCCGATACTTGCCCAACCCAGAATTAGTACAGGCGATAAAAACTTTAAAATCGGGTGAAACTATTTCGGATGGCGATAAGCTTGTAGCCTGTGTGCTAAATCACCAAGAGGCCTTACAATTTGTAAACGACAATTTCAGTTTTGCTCATTTTACCCAAATAAAACTAAGCGTCAAGCTCCTTCATATTTCAAAATGTCCCGATATTTTTTCATTAAATGGACAAGAAATTGAACGTGATTTTGATTTGCTTACCTCCGGAAGAATTTCGGCTAAGCTAAGCGATAGAAACATTTTAATTTGCCCCGAAAAGATATTTATTGAAGAAGGCGTTATTATGGAATGTGGGGTTTTAAACGCTACCAATGGCCCAATATATATTGGCAAAAATGCCGAACTGATGGAGGGAGTAATGGTGAGAGGCCCATTTGCATTAGGCGAAAACAGTCAATTGAAAATGGGGGCCAAAATTTATGGTCCCACTACCATCGGCAAGCATTGCAAGGTTGGAGGGGAAGTAAACAATTCGGTTTTTTTTAATTATAGCAATAAAGCGCACGATGGATTTATTGGCAATTCGGTTATTGGCGAATGGTGCAATTTAGGGGCCGATACCAATACCTCGAACCTTAAAAATAATTATGCCGAAGTTAAATTATGGAATTACCCCGCCGAAAAATATCTAAAAACAGGCCTTCAGTTTTGCGGAACTATTATTGGCGATCACAGTAAATTTGGCATCAATACCATGCTCAATACGGGGACTATTGTTGGGGTTTCGGCCAATGTTTTTGGTTCGGGATTTCCTCGCAATTTTATTCCCGATTTTAGTTGGGGTGGCGCTCATGGGTTCGAAACTTTTAGCATTGCCAAAGCATTTGAGGTGGCAAAAATAGTTTTCAACCGCAGGGGCTTACAATTTGATGAGGCTGAACAGCAAATTTTAACCTATGTTTTTAACGAAACCCAAAAATACCGACCCTGGGAGATGGCCATTAAAAAACCATTGATTTAGGCATATAGTTTGGCGTAAGCAAAAATCCTCCAATCATTTGGACCATTTGGACATATTAACACAATATTGTAAATTTACGTTTAGGATATTCAACCATTGATATACGTTCGCCAAAAGAAATAGTAGGAAATGAAAACGACAGATAAAAAATTGAAAGAGTTTGACACAGTCAAAACTTTCAGAGAAATTAAAGACAAGATTTCAAAGGACATCCAAGGTATGAGTTTTGAGCAATTGAAAGCATACTTGGAAAAAACTAAATTGAAACCAATATCCAAATAGCCTGAGCTACACAGCACCTTGTTTAGGTAAAGAAGCTTAATTTTGATTAAGTTGAATGTTTGTTTGTTCTGATGGCCGCACGAATTCTAAACTGTAATGAGTTATCCCTTCAAGGTTAAATATACAGGAATAGTAGAAGGTAAATTTTTAAAAAACCTTTGCTATAAAGTAGCTCGCATTGTGCAATACTTCTCAAAAGTTTAACCCAAAAAATCCTTTCAATTTTAGTTCTTTTGCATTTCAAAATAAGCGATGCGTAAAAATATAATAGCTGGCAACTGGAAAATGAATTTGTCCCTCGAACAAGGGTATGGTTTAGCCAGCGAAATTAAATGGATGGTTTCGGATGAAGTTAGCAACAAATGCGACATTATTCTTATTCCACCTTTTACCCACCTTAGTGGTTTGAATAGTTTATTGAAAGATTCAGGAATAAAATTGGGAGCCCAAAATTGTCATCATGAAAATTCTGGAGCTTACACCGGCGAGATATCGGCCGAGATTTTAAAAAGTGTAGGCGTGTCGTATGTTTTAATAGGACACTCGGAGCGAAGAACTTTTCAGAACGAAACCAATGCCCTATTGGCAAATAAAATTAACAGGGCTTTGGAAAATGAAATACAAGCCATTTATTGTTTTGGCGAAACCTTAGAGCAACGAGACGCAGGAAATGCATTTGAGGTAAATTTATCGCAAATAAAGGAAGGCTTGTTTCATCTAGATACTTCACAAATTCAGAAGGTAATTTTAGCTTATGAGCCGGTTTGGGCAATAGGCACAGGCAAAACTGCAAGCCCCCAACAAGCTCAGGAAATTCATAGGTTTGTGCGCCAAGCCTTAACTGAAAAATATGGAGAAGCAACGGCAGGGTCTATTTCAATTCTTTACGGAGGGAGTATGAACCCTAGCAATGCCAGTGAATTGTTAGGTTGTGAAGATATTGATGGTGGTTTGATAGGCGGATCGTCACTTGAATCAAGGGCGTTTTTGGATATAATAAAAGCAATTGACTAATTTATAGTAACCTCAAGTAATACACCAAAACCAGTGCTTAAAAGTCAATATCTCGAATTTACCATATTTTGTAACGACGACACCAAAGAAATAGTTGAGTCCGAACTCTTATTTGCAGGCTTTGAAGGTGTTTGGGAAAACAACGATCATCTGTGTTTTTATGTAAAAGAAGAAGACTTGGATATGGAGCTCATCAAGTCCATCTTAGGTCAATACCATTTAATTGAAAATTATTCGTACAAACCCATTGAAAATATTAATTGGAATGCCCAATGGGAAAGCAGTTTTCATCCCCTAACTATTGGAGATCAATGCAGTATAAGAGCCGCATTTCATGAGCCAACCCATTTGCCCTACGACATTATTATTACACCAAAAATGTCGTTTGGTACCGGCCATCACCAAACAACGTATTTGGTGGCTGAGATATTATTGTCGCTAAATCTCGAAAATTTGACGGTATTGGATATGGGTTGTGGCACAGCTATTTTATCCATTTTAGCCGAAAAATTAGGTGCCAAATCGGTTTTGGCCATTGATAATGATGATTGGGCCATCGAAAATGCCAAAGAAAATTGTTTGGCCAATACGTGTAATAACATTTCTATTGTAAAAGCAGACGCCGATTTTAACGGACAATACGATATCATTATCAGCAATATTAACCGAAACATCAATTTAGAAATGTTAGAAAAATATGCTTCCAATATCAACCGAAATGGTAAAATTATTGTTAGCGGTTTTTATACACATGATATTCCGGCTTTCGAAATCTTGGCCCATACTCTTGGCTTAAAAATTGCGTTTAGAAAAGAAATGAACGATTGGGCCTGTTTAATCATCGAACCATGTTAAAGAAAATTATTTTGACATTTTTGGTATTGACACTAGGAATAATAGCCTATTGCCAACCTAAATCGTTTTCAAAAAAATCAGAAGTTTTTATTGTAGAACTTAAGGATTTTATGAATAGCACCAAAGAGCCAACAGCCATAGAAGCCTTTGACAAATTTGAGAAAATCTGGAAAACCAATAAATTTTTAAGCGATCATGAATTGCTCATAATTAAAGTTGGCGACGAAATGTTGCTGAATAAGATGAGAATTACGCCAGATTTCGAATTGTATTGCCGAACCTTAATAAGCGCAAAAGATACCATCAAAGGCTTAAGCGATCAGAAATTTGATTTTTGGATAAAAGCCGTACTCATTGCATCAAAAGCTGGAACAAACCAAGTTAGGCAATTGCTTAAAACTTCAAAAGGAATGTTTGAAGAAAATGCCGTTTATGTATCCGAGTCTAAGAAATGGTTTTACAGCCCTACCGAATTTAAGTATAATTTTAAGGCAGGTAAATATCTGATTGAGTTTAATAACATTAATTTAACCTGTGTAACCATTGACGACAAAATTGAAATAAAAGGAACATCGGGCGTTTACGATATCGAAAAATCGGTTTGGAAGGGGCAAAAAGGTAAAATTGATTGGTCGAGGGTTGGTTATGCGGCCGAAGATGTATTTGCTGTAATCAAATCGTATTCTATCGACATGAACAAGGCCGAAGTCGAAGCCGATTCGGTAATGTTTACCAATAAGGCCATTTTACCTGCACCGGTCATGGGCAGGCTAAAAGATAAAGCCATGTTTGAACGTTTAAGCGAAGCGCAAAAAGATTTTAGAGATTCGAAATACCCTCAATTTACAGCGTATAAAACCGATATGGTAGTCGAAAAATTTTCGGGAGGATTGGCCAAGTATTTGGGAGGATTTAGCATGCAAGGGCGTGATATAGTAGGGATTGGATCGCCAGAAAGCCCAGCATCGTTTGGGTTTTATTATAAAAATAAATTAAAACTGAAGGCAGAGTCTCAATCGTTTATTGTAAGAGACAATAAAATTACATCCCAAAAAACGGCCATTACAATTTATACCGATAGTGGAACCATCGTTCACCCCATGTTAAAACTAAATTTTAACATGGCCGATACCTTGATGGTTTTGAACCGTGGAGTGGAAGGAATAGAGCGGTCACCGTTTTTTGATAACGACCACGGGCTCGAATTTTATGTCGATAAAGTAAAATGGAAATTAATCCAACCAAAAATCGATTTTTCAATGGATCAAAAGGATGGAACGGCACGATTCGAATCGGCCAATTATTACAGAGAGTTTAATTATGAAAAATTACAGGGTTTATTAAATTATCACCCGGTCAATAAAATGCAAGCCTTTTGCATTCAGTCCAAAAAACGTGTATTTACCATATCCGAATATGCCGCGTGGATGGGAAGTACCCCCGAGAAAATGAAAATGCAAATTATTGATTTGGCCGACAATGGATTCTTGTATTTTAACCTCGACAATGGAAAAATAAAAGTAAAACGCAAGGTCTTCGATTTTGTAAATGCTCATTTTAAATTAAAAGATTACGACGTTATTCGTTTTCGTTCCATAATAGGAGGAAGGCCTAATGCCTACTTGAATTTAATTAATAACAATTTTGTTTTAGAAGGGGTAGCTGCATTTAATTTTAGCGATTCGCAGACAGTTGCAGCCTATCCACATGAGCAAACCCTAAACATTAAAAATAAAAGAAACATCGACTTTGGAGGTAAACTCACTGCCGGCTGGTTCGATTTTTACTCCGATAAATTTGAATTCGATTATAACCAATTTAAAGTGCATGCCAATCGCATTGATTCTATGCGATTGTATTTTCCAGATACCATAACCGGCAATACTTTATTGCCGGTTACGTCTTTGCTCAAGGATATAAGTGGCACCATTTATATCGATAAACCCAATAATAAATCGGGAACAGACACGAGCAATGGAGAGTATCCAATATTTGTGAGCGAAAAACCTTCAAAAATCTCCTATCAAAAAAATAGCATTTACAAAGGGGCATACAACGAACGAGATTTCTATTTTAAGGTCGATACCTTTACCATCGACAGTTTAGATAATTTTACAATAAGTGGTTTGAAATTTCCAGGATCGTTTGTTTCGGCCGGCATTCTGCCTGAATTTAGGTTTGAAGCCAAAATCATGCGCGATTATTCATTGGGCTTCGAAAAAGTATCGCCCCCCGAAGGATACCCCATGTACGGCACCAAAGGATATGCAAATATTGACATACGATTGGACGATAAAGGGCTTACAGCCAAAGGAGAAGTAGAATATTTAGGGGCCAAAATAATTTCGAAGTCTATGGTATTGCTACCCGATTCGATGAACTCGAACACCGATATTTTTAAATTGGACGAATCGCTAAAATATCCGAAAATTTATGCCGAAAAAGTGAAAAATCATTGGGTGCCTAAAAAAGATAGCCTCTATATGAACACCCTTGGCCATACTATTGATGTTTTTAAGGCGGGCCAAAAATATACCGGGAATATGGTGATGACCCCAAAACAAATTACAGGAAAGGGTTTGCTCGAATGGGATAACGCAAAATTAAGCAGCCGTTTAATGGTGTTTGCCACAAACAGTGTTAAAGCCGATACCTCAAAAATTGAAATTGGATCGATAGACAAAGAAAAAATCGCTTTTTCGAGCCAAAATGTTAAAAGCTTTGTAGATTTTACGAAGCGTACCGGCGATTTTAAAGCCAACATTCCAGGGCAATTAACCGATTTTGGTTACAACCAATTTGCAAGTTCTATGGATCAATATTTTTGGGATATGGATGCACAAACCATTCTTTTATCCAAAGGACCAAAGCTCGCAAAATCATATTTTATTAGCAAACGTCACGATCAAGATGGCTTGAAGTTCGATTCGGATAAAGCCCTCTTTGATATGAAAGAAGGCAAAATATTTGCTGAAAATGTACCTTATATCGATGTGGCCGATTCTAGAGTTTTTCCAAAAAATGGGTATGTTACCATTGCCAAAAATGCCGATATATTGCCCTTGGCCGATTCGAAACTTTTGGCTTCGCGCGACAATAAGTACCATGATTTATACGGCTGTTCTATCAAAATAATGGGACGAAAAGCACTAAGTGGCACAGCAAAATACAAATTCAAGGATAAAAACAAAACAGGGCAAGAGTTGTTTTTTAGCAAATTGCGCGTCATGCCCGATAGCACAATTCAGGCCTTAGGGCAGGTTTCGGATTCGTTGCGTTTTAAAATTTACCCAAAAATTGGATATAAGGGTCCCATGGAATTAAATTCGAATCAAGATTTTCTTAGCTTTAATGGCTATGTAAAACCATTGCACAGCTTTAAAATTGGAAGCAATTGGATAAGGTATAAAGAAAGACCCGATCCTCAGAATATCATCGTCGACATTCGATCGCCAAAAAATGAGGAAAATAAATTTGTTTCAGTAAGCATGAATTCGGCCTTAGACACGGCCATGATTTACCCAACATTCTTTAATTTTAAGCGAAAATATGTGGACTTAGAATATACCAACGATACGGGGATTTTTATTTACGACGAGGCTGCCAATGAATTTAGAGTTGGCAACAAAGACCGTATTTTAAATCAAGCGCCTCGAGGAAATATAATGACCTTTAATGAAACCACGCGAATGATTAGCACACAAGGAAAGCTCAATATGGGCCTATCAATGCCCGTACTCGATCCTTTGGTGGCCGGAAAATTATATAAGAGAGAATTGGACAGCGGTTATACTTTAGAAGCTTTTATGGCACTCGATATTTTATTGCCAAAAGATGCCTACAAAAAAATGATTGACGTTATGCTCGATAAAGGCGCAAATTCACCAAGTATTCCATACTCAGGCGATGATTTTAAATATGCTTTAGGTGAATTTTTAAGCGATAAAAGATTGGCTTCAACCTACAAAAAAGCAACTGAAATTGGGGAGCTTGAAGTGTCGGACGATATTAAACGCAAGTTCATTTTTTCGGAAACAAAGTTTAAATATTCTCCCGTTAACCGTTCGTGGTTTTCAACCTCACCAATTGGTGTTTCGGTAATTAATGGCCAACAAATCAACAAACGATTTAGCAGCCGTATGCAAATGCAGGTTAAACGAAGCGGAGTGAGTTTAAAAATTTATATTGAAATATCGAAGTACGATTGGTTTTATTTCGAATATTTTAGAAATAACCTAATGGCCATAAGTACTGATAAAGAATTTAATGATTTAATACGCGACAAATATAGCGAGGTGCAAAAAGTAGATTATACCATTAGGCCAGCAACAACACGAACGGTTTCTAAATTTGTCGAAAAATTTGACGAAAGCGATGAATAGCATCTATCTCATAGTTTTTTGTAATAACAATAGTCATTTAAAAAATCAAAGTGCATGAGTGAATTAAAATTATCGCAATTAGCCGAAACCTTAATTGGATCAGAAATTGTAAAACTTGGGTCCGAAATACGTGAAAAGATTAAAGAAGGCCAGCAGATTTATAATTATACAATTGGCGATTTTGAGCCTTCTATTTTTCCAATCCCACAAAGTTTAGAAAATGAAATAATAGAGGCTTATAAAAATAAATATACCAATTACCCAACGGCCGAAGGCAATCTCGATTTACGTGAGGCCATTGGCCAATTTGTAAATCATCAGCAGGGCTTAACATATTCGGCATCCGAAATTATTATAGCCAGCGGGGGACGACCCTTAATTTACTCACTTTTTAGAACCATAGTCGACGAGGGCGATAAAGTAATATACAGCGTGCCTTCTTGGAATAATAATCATTATTCGCATTTTGTAAATGCCCAGCATGTAGCCATCGAAACCACCGAGAAAACAAATTTTATGCTTACCGCCAACGATTTGCAACCCCACCTTAAAGGGGCGTCGTTGATTTCGTTGTGTTCGCCACAAAACCCAACGGGAACCACATTTAGTTATGACGAGTTGATTAAGATTTGCGATTTAGTTATTGCCGAAAACAAAAGCCGATCGGCCACCGAAAAACGATTGTATGTAATGTTTGATCAAATGTATTGCAGTTTAACTTTTGGCGATATTGTGCATTATAATCCGGTAAGTATTAGGCCTGAAATGAAAAACCATACAATTTTTATTGATGCCATCAGCAAGGTTTTTGCGGCCACAGGGGTGAGGGTAGGATGGGCTATGGGGCCACCATCTGTCATAGCAAAAATGAAACCGTTGTTGACGCATATTGGGGCATGGGCGCCAATGGCCGAACAAAAAGCCGTTGCCAATTTTCTTGCAAAAACCAGCGACATCGAAACGTACCTTAAGATTTTTAAAACCAAAATTCATGAGCGATTAATTGAAATTTACGATGGATTTCAAAAACTTAAAGGCGATGGTTTTTTAGTAAATGCCATTGTGCCTCAAGCTGCAATTTATTTAACCATACAATTCGATTTAGTAAATAAAAAAACAAGCCAAGGGTTGATTCTTAAAACCCAGGCTGACGTTACAGCCTTTCTTTTAAATTCAACTGGTTTAGCCATTGTGCCTTTTTCGGCATTTGGGGCATCGGCCTCAAGCAGTTGGTATAGGCTTAGTGTAGGAACCTGCAGGAAAGAAGAGATTGGTCAAATGTTTGAAAAACTCCGTATGGCGTTATCGGATCTCCATTAGGTACAACCTTGGACGTATAATTTCTTTTAGGGAGTTGTTAATCAAATAAGTGCAGTTAATAAATTATCAATTTCTAAGCATTAAATATTTAGATTTGCCTGCAACAAAATTTATACAAAAAACATCTATTACCCATATTAGAAAGTTTATGAAAAAAATAATTACCAATTCTCTAAGTTTTATTTGCGCTTTATTATTTATCAGTTTAACTGCTCCAATAGCAAAAGGCGCTTGTAATTGGAAAGCAAGGAATGCTGCAACTTATTTTTGGGACAGTTGCAATACGTCGGCCAATAAATATTCATTGCAGGCCTATATTAGTTTCAAATCAGGTGCATCATGCAATACTTACCAATGGACTGTTAACGGTAAATCGGCCGGAACTTCCAATATTATGAAATATGCCATAACTGCTAATGGCACCTATAATATATGCGTGAAAGTGGTGGATTCGTGCAACAACTGCGATACTACTTATTGTGCTACTCGAACCATAACCTGCGTTAAAAATACATGCAATTGGTATTATCGTTATTATAAAATTATACTTTCGGACAGCTGTGCCGGCAAAGGATTTCCTTATTCGGTCAACGGCTATATAGGGTTCAACTACAGCAAAATGGGTTGTTTTAAATATCAATGGACTGTAAACGGAACCAATGCTAGCACATCAAGACTGTTAAATTATAATGTAACGGCTAACGGTACCTATAAGATAAGCCTTAAAGTGACCGATACCTGTAATAATTGTGATACTACTTTTCTGAGTACGCGAACCATTACGTGTGTAAAAACTAAATGTAATTGGAAAAACAATTCAGCAAAACATTATTATTGGGACAGTTGCGACAACAAAAAGAACCGATATTTTTTAAACGGCTATTGTAATTTTTATGCCAAAGCATGCTTTAAATATCAATGGACTGTAAATGGAAACAAAGCGGGTAATGCTTATACATTTAAATATCCAATTACTGCAAATGGGGCATACACGGTGTGTGTAAAAGTGACCGACACCTGCAACAACTGCGATACAACGTACTGCACCACTCGAGCCATCACGTGTGTGAATACCAGTAAAAGCTGCAACTGGAAAAGCCGAACCCCTGCAAACGGATACTGGGATAGTTGCGCTGGCAAAAAGAACAAATATTCGTTAAACGCTTACGTTTATTTTACCAATTGGCCCTATAGATCGTGCCTGAAATACCAATGGATGGTAGATAGCATAAAAGCTGGGAATACCAATACACTGTTTTATCCTATCAAAGCCAATGGCACATATAGGGTGTGTGTAAAGGTAACCGATACCTGTAATAATTGCGATACAACATATTGCACCACGCGAACAGTTACCTGTGTCACTACCAGTTCAGGATGCAATTGGAAAAGCCGCAGCCCGTATTTTTCGGCCTGGGATAGTTGTAGCGGCAAAAAGAATAAATATTCAGTTAATGGTTATGTTGGATTTAATTATAGCAAAGCAGGTTGCTTTCAATATAAATGGTTGGTAAATAATACGGTAGTTTCTACCTCACGTATGCTTAACTACCCGATTACCAAAAACGGAACTTATGTGGTGTGTATGAAGGTAACCGATACGTGTTCGAAATGCGATACAACATTTTGCAGCACTCGTACAATTACATGTGTGAGTGGAAGCACTTGCAATTGGAAAAACCGAAAACCCTATTTTAGTACCTGGGATAGCTGCAACACCAAAACCAAAAAATACAGTGTCAATGGATACGTGTATTTTGGTTCTACCAATACAAGTTGCTATAAATATCAGTGGACGGTTAATGGAAAAACAGTATCGAACACCCGAATGCTCAATTATTCGGTAACCACAAATGGATATTATGTAGTGTGCATGAAGGTTCTCGATAGCTGTAATAATTGCGACACGACTTTTTGCGTAACGCGATACATTTCGTGTATTGGAACCAGTACCAAATGCAATTGGAAAAGCCGAACCCCTGCTAATGGTTATTGGGATAGCTGCTCTGGCAAAAAGAATAAATATTCATTAAATGCGTATGTGTATTTTACCAATTGGCCTTATAAATCATGTTTTAAATATCAATGGACGGTAAATGGAGTTAAAGCAGGATTTTCACCTACCATGAATTATCCTATAACGGCCAACGGTACTTACAATATATGTGTAAAAGTTACGGATTCGTGCAACAATTGCGATACAACGTATTGTACAACCCGAACCATCACCTGTGTCAATACAAGTGGGTGTAATTGGAAAAGTAGAGCCCCTTATTTTTCAACTTGGGATAGTTGTACAGGCAAGTTAAATAAATATTCAGTTAATGGATATGTTGGATTTAATTACAGTAAAAATACCTGTTTTAAATATCAATGGACCGTTAATGGAACCAAAGTTTCGAACGCCCGAATGTTTAATTACCCAATTACTAAAAATGGAACCTATGTGGTTTGCATGAAAGTAACCGACACTTGCAACAATTGCGATACAACGTTTTGCAGCACCCGAAACATAACATGTGTTAATACAGGATGCAATTGGAAAAACAGGAGCCCCTATTTTATTACCAAGGATACGTGCATTATGAATATTAAAAATTATTCGGTCAACGGATACATTTCCTTGAAGGGTACACAATCGTGCTATAGCTATCAGTGGTCGGTTAACGGCAGCAATGTTGGCACAAATTATTATATGAATTATGCCGTTTCGAAAAATGGCACGTATAGAATATGTGTTAAAGTTAGCGATTCGTGTAATAAATGCGATACCACATTTTGCAATTACTTAAAAGTGTATTGCGTGCCATCGGGTATTTCCAAAGTTGGATTAAATTCCGAAATGTTGAAAGTGTATCCTAATCCCACAAATGGCATCGTTACGCTTGAATTGAGTATTGGGGCATCCAATTATATTCTAACAAATTCAACAGGTCAAATAATTCAGACCGGGGTTTTAGAGCATGGGATCAATAGTGTTGATTTGTCTAAATTTCCGTCGGGATTATATTTGATACAAGTGCGAACTCAGGACGCCATACTTACAAAAAAACTATCGATAGAAAAACGATAAACTAAAAAGCCCCGATTATCGGGGCTTTTTTTTTGAATTTGATGGACGAAGTATGAAAGTTTTATTTTCTATTTATTTAGATTTGGAGCTTAATCTATTTCAAAACATATTTAACTGATTTAACCCCACAAAACCTTTGAACCTAGTTTCTAAACTGCCCAATACGGGTGTAACCATTTTTGCCGAAATGAGTGCCTTAGCCAAGCAACATCAAGCTGTCAATCTCTCGCAGGGCTTTCCCGATTTTGAATGTTCGGCCTTATTGCGCGAGGCCTTAACCAAAGCCATGAACGACGGGCACAATCAGTATGCCCCCATGCCTGGCATCATAGAATTACGCGAAACTATTGCAGCCAAAACCGAAAAATTATATGGAAAAAATTACAATCCAGAAACTGAAATTACGGTAGTTCCGGGGGCAACCCTTGCCTTATTTACGGCCATTACAGCCATTGTACATCCGGGCGACGAGGTTATTGTAATAGAACCTGCCTACGACTGCTATGTTCCCGCTATTGAACTTTGTGGCGGAGTGCCGGTTTTTAGCAGTTTAACGTATCCTGATTTTAAAATTAATTGGGAGGAAATTAAATCTATTATAACGCCCAAAACAAGGGCCATAATTATTAATTCGCCGCAAAACCCAGGCACTTCGGTTATCGATGCCGACGATTTGGAACAATTGGCAAGCCTAACGCGCCATTCGAATATAATAATACTGAGCGACGAAGTGTACGAGCATATAATTTTTGATGGACAAAGCCATCAAAGTGTCGCATTGAATAATGAATTAGCCGAACGAAGTTTTATAATTTCATCCTTTGGCAAAACCTATCACGTAACGGGTTGGAAAACAGGCTATGTATTAGCGCCCGAAAATTTGATGAAAGAATTTAGGAAAGTATATCAATACAATGCGTTCTGTTCATTTGCGCCAGCGCAATGGGCTTTCAATACCATGCTTCAAAATCCTGAATCGTATCTCCATGTTTCGGCCTTTTATCAAGCTAAGCGCGATAAAATGGCCAAGCTTTTAGAATCCTCAAAATTTAAAGTACTGGCTTCAAAAGGATCCTATTTCCAATTGCTCGACTATTCAAGCTATTCGTCCGAGAGCGATTATCTTCTTGCAAAACGATTGACCATAGAGCAAAGAATTGCCATGATTCCATTATCTTCGTTTTATCATAACAAAAAAGACCATAAACTTTTAAGGATTTGTTTTGCAAAGCAAGATGAAACGTTGATAAAAGCTGCCGAGATTCTGAATCGTTTATGACCTATAAAGCCCAAATATTTGATAAATGCTATGATTAGTAAACGTAAGAATACCTTAAAAATTTATCTATGAAAAGTATACATTCGGATGAATTAACGATTGGCCTCATACAGCCCGATACGCTTTGGGAAAATAAGGAGGACAATCTTAATCATCTCACTTTAACCCTTGAAAAATTAAAGGACGAGCATCCTGTAATCGATCTAATTGTGATGCCCGAAATGTTTACGACTGGATTTACGATGAATCCCGAACTCTTTGTCGAAACGATGAAAGGCGCAAGCGTCGAATGGATGTGTGAAATTGCTGCCGAAATGGAATTGGCCATCTGCGGAAGCATTATTATTGAAGAAAAGAAGAAAGTTTATAATCGATTTGTATTCGTAAAACCAAGTGGGGAGATAGAATATTACGATAAAAAGCATCTGTTCGGTTTGGCTGGAGAGAAAGAGCATTATTCGGCAGGGAAAACCAAAAAAACGATAGACTATAAAGGATGGAAAATCAATCCATTTATTTGCTACGACTTGAGGTTTCCGGTTTGGTGCCGCAATACCAACGACGCGGATGTAATGATTTTTGTGGCCAATTGGCCAGATCGACGCATAGCACATTGGCAAAAATTATTACCCGCGAGAGCTATTGAAAACCAATGCTTTGTTGTTGGGGTCAACCGTGTGGGTTCCGATTTTAATAAGCATCACTATTCGGGACAGAGCTGTGCCATTGATCCTTTTGGAAATAGCATCCTAGAAATGCATGACCGTCAGGGATACGGAATTGTAAAATTAAACAAAAAAGAACTCAGCGATATAAAGCTTAATATTCCATTTTGGAAAGATAGCGATGCCTTTGAAATAAATAATTAGCGCACTTTCCACTTTAAAAAAAATAATTAAATTGCACAAAAATCTATAGCGATGAAAAAAATACTTTACCTGATGACCGTTCTTTTTGTAGCATGCAGCTTATTTTTGGTAAACTGTAAGGATAAAGAGCCAGAACCAACACCCGATCCACGAACAAAAACGCAATTAATAACGGCTTCGGTTTGGAAGATTACATCCATGGTTTGCGATACTGCCGTAGATACCGATGGCAAAGATGGCGCCTCTAAAGATTTATTAAGTCAAAAATTGCCTTGTCAAAACGACGATACCTATTTGTTTAAATCCGATTCAACAACCACCGAGTATACCAATGTTAAATGCAATGCAAACGAGAAGGTGAGTTATAAAGGAAGCTGGATATTTACCAATGTCGAAAAAACCTTAACATGGAATTCTTCTAATTATCCAATTTTGGAATTAACAGGTACAAAAATGGTCCTTCGTTATACGTTGGTTGCCAGTGGAAATGTTTATGGAATTACCATAACCATGACTCACTAAGTAATGCCGCACTTTAAAATGGCATTCTAAAAAAGGCAGAACCATTTTTTGTCTAAAATATATTTCTTTTTATCCTTAATAAGCCATTTCATTCTAAAATGACTTTTAATTTGCATAATGATTTTTACATTCAAAAAAATTACAACCCTTACTTTGAGTATACTAGCGTTTGGCCTTTCGGCCCAAGGACAGAAGACCATCCCTCTTAAAGATTTTTTTAAAAATCCAGAGAAAAGTGCTTATCAAATTTCGCCCGATGGCAAACATATTTCCTATTTAGGACCTTATAAAAAAAGGATGAATATTTTTGTTCGTCCAATAAATGAGAACCAAGCTACTCGGATTACCAATGTTACGGATAGAGATTTGAATGGATATTTTTGGAAATCAGGCTCTCGACTCGTTTACCTCAAGGACCTAGCGGGCGATGAAAATTTCCATCTGTATGCCGTTAATGTCGATGGAACAAATTTAAAAGACTTAACCCCATTTGAAGGCGTGAAAGCCGATTTTGTTGATGTTTTGGAAAATAACGACGACCAAATGATCATTCAAATGAATAAGGACAATAAAGAAATTTTTGATGTTTATAGAATAAATATTAATACAGGCGAATTAATAAAAATTGCTCAAAATCCTGGAAACATAACTGGATGGGTAACTGACCACGACGGAAAACTGAGAATTGCTGTAACCACAGATGGAACATCCTCGAGTTTGCTTTTTCGGGAAACAGAAAAAGATACGTTTCGCAATGTGTTGACTACTAATTTTAAAGAATCGGCAAGCCCCTTATTTTTCGATTTCGATAATGTCAATCTATTCGCAAGCTCAAATATTAACAGAGACAAAGCAGCCATTGTTAAATTAGATCCTATTTCGGGCAAAGAATTGGAAGTGCTTTTTGAACATCCTGAGGTGGATGCCGGAAATTTATCGTATTCGCATAAACGCAAAGTTTTAACTGCTATTTCATTTACCACCTGGAAAAGGTTTCGAAAATTTTTAGATTCCACAACCGCCAAAATGTTTGAAAACCTCAGTGTTTTGTTGCCCGGTTATGAAATAGGAATAACCTCATATACAAAAGATGAAGGAACGTTTATTGTTCGAACCTATAGCGATAAAAGTTTAGGTGCGCACTATATTTATACAGTTTCTACCAATACTTTGGTTCCTATTGGAGAAGTTAGCCCTTGGCTAAAAGAGGAAAATTTGGCCGACATGAAACCCGTTTCCTTTAGCACACGCGATGGGTATATTATTAATGGGTATTTAACGCTGCCAAAAGGCGTAGATCCAAAAAATCTGCCAGTAGTTATAAATCCACATGGAGGCCCATGGGCGCGCGATAATTGGGGCTTTAACCCCGAAGTGCAATTTTTGGCTAACCGCGGCTATGCCGTTTTGCAACTAAATTTTAGAGGTTCAACGGGTTATGGACGTCAGTTTTGGGAAATGTCATTTAAACAATGGGGATTGGCCATGCAAGATGACATTACCGATGGAGTCAATTGGCTGATAAGCGAAGGTGTGGCAAACCCAAAACGAATTGCTATATATGGCGGAAGTTATGGAGGATATGCAACACTTGCTGGAATAACGTACACTCCAAATTTATATGCCGCAGCTATCGATTATGTTGGGGTATCCAATCTATTGTCGTTTATGCAAACCATACCACCGTATTGGAAACCATACTTAGATATGATGTATGAAATGGTTGGCAATCCCAATACCGAGTTGGATATGTTAAAAGCCGCTTCACCAGTTTTTCATGTCGATAAAATTAAAACACCCCTTTTTGTGGCGCAAGGTGCCAAAGATCCCCGTGTAAATATTAACGAGAGCAATCAGATCGTCGACGCTTTGAAAAAAAGAGGCGTTGCCGTTGAATATATGGTGAAAGAAAATGAAGGCCATGGATTTGGAAATGAGGAGAATCAGTTTGAGTTTTATGAAGCCATGGAAAAATTTTTAGCTAAGCACATGACAAAATAAACAAATGTGGATTAAGGCCTTAGGGAATATCGATCGCATTAATTTTATGATTATTTAAATAAAGATAGAAAAAAATTAAACCGGGGCTTTTCCCCAGTTGATAATTGAATTAATAAAATCATGGCACGATTACGAAATTTTATTGTTTTAACCTTTTGGGCTTCATTGAGCATGGCCCAAGGAAATTGGACTCTACAAAAGTGTTTAGAAGTTGGCTTGCAAAACAACATCTCGATAAAGCAAGCACAGCTAAATGTAGCCAATAGCCATTTGAATTATCGTCAGAGCAAAGAAAATTTACTGCCTAGTGTTTCGGGCTTCGCCAATTATAACTTTAGTTTTGGTAGAAACATTAATCCGGTTAATAACAGCTATGTTCAGCAGAATGTTCAGAGCAGTCAACTTGGAATTAGCAGCCAGCTCACACTTTTTAGTGGATTGCGAAACTCAAATAGCATCAAATTAAACCAAGTGAACGATGCGGTTAGCCTCAAGGATCTGGATGTAATTAACAACAACCTGAGCTTGCAAATTGCTACACAGTTTTTGCAAATTCTATTTTCCGACGAAACGGTTAAAATAGAAGAATTAGCCTTGGCCGCCACCCAAAAAGAATTAGAAACAGCTAAACTTTTATTTTCAGTAGGAACTACCAATCAGAGTGCGGTATTAGAATTGGATGCCAAATTGGCGAGTAATAAATTAGAGTTGATTACGGCTCAAAATAGTTTGCGATTGGCTAAAATAGCCCTAACTCAATTGCTTCAAATTCCGTTCGAAGAATCGTTTGCCGTCGAAAGACCGAACATTGGAATACCCGAAGAAATTATTTTAGAAAACACAAATAGCATTTATGAAAAGGCAAAAAAAGCGATGCCAGAAATAGAACGCTCTATATTAAAACATAAAGCATTTCTAATCCAACAATCTATATCCAAAGGTGCTTATTTTCCCACCCTCAGCTTAACGGCTAATGTTAGCAGTTTGTTTTCCGATAATTTTAAGGATGTTATTAATCCGCAAACCATTCTTGTGCCGATTGGATATGTGCAAAGTACAAATGATTTGGTATTGGCCAAAAGTATAGGCTACGATGGAACCAAAACACGCTCTTTTTCAAATCAGGTTAACGACAATCTTGGAAAATCGATAGGGTTTAGCCTTAGTATTCCTATATACAACAATGCCCAAATACGAACCCAGGTTAAACAGGCCGACTTACAAAGCCAGCAGCAAAAACTTGAAATATTGCGTGCCGAAAATGAGTTATTTACATCCATAGCTACAGCGGTAGCCAATTACGATGGAGCCCTTGTTAAATACAAAGCATTGGCAGTGGCCGTAAATGCACAAAAGAAAAATTATGATTTTAATATCTTGCGTTTCGAAACCGGTGCTTTATCCTCGACCGATTTAATAACATCGCAAACAAATTATGAGAGCGCCGAATTTAATCTGACGCAAGGAAAATATGATTTAATTTTCAAAAAAGTAATGCTTGATTTTTATAGAGGGAAACCATTAGCGCTTGCGCCCTAAAATAAACCACAACCCTTATTTGACACAATTTTAAAAATTAATAACATCTCCTAAATAAGAATTTTACTCATGAAAAAAAGAATTGTAATTATAAGCCTTCTCGTTGTTATCGTAATTGTTTTGCTATTTGTATTCAAAGGAAAAGGACGAAAAGAACTAAATGTGTCGGTTGAGAAAGCTGCAAAACGTTCGATTATTCAAACGGTAACGGCCAATGGAAAAGTACAGCCCGAAATAGAATTGGCAATCAGCCCTGATGTGTCGGGCGAAATTACTGACATCTATGTACAAGAGGGTGATACCGTGCGTGAAGGTCAGATACTCTTAAAAATAAAACCCGACCTTTATGTGTCGTCGGTCGACAGAGCCAACGCAGGAGTTAGTAGCGCAAAATCGGGTAAAAAAATGGATTTGGTGGTTCTAAGCCAAGCGCAGTCCAAACTGGTAGAGGTGAGTGCATCGTTTAACCGATCGAAGGAATTGTATGATAAAAAGGCCTTAAGTAAATCTGAATTCGAAAAAGTGACTTTAGCGTATCAAATGGCATTGGCTGACCTTGAAACTGCTAAGGAAAGAATAACGGCATCCGATTATTCCATCCAAAATGCCGAAGCAAACTTGCGTGAGGCCAATCAAAATTTGGCCCGAACCATTATATATGCCCCAACCGATGGAACGGTATCGAAAATAAACAACAAACGTGGCGAACGCGTGGTGGGGACGGCTCAAATGCAAGGAACTGAAATTATGAGAATTTCGAATTTCAATAACGTTGAAGTTAGAGTGGATGTAAATGAAAATGATATTCTAAAAATTAACAAGGGCGATTCGGCCATTATTGAAGTGGATGCCTATGGAGAGCGCAAGTTTAAGGGAGTAATTACCCAAATTGCAAAAGCCTCCAATAAATCGGCGGCCTCAATGAGCACCGATCAGGTAACGACGTTCGAAGTTAAAATCAGAATGATAAAGGCTTCGTATATCGATTTGATGGTGAATAATACCATTCCATTCTTGCCTGGTTTGTCGGCCAATGTCGAAATTCAAACCAATAGGGGCGATGGAATTTTAAGCCTTCCTATTGAATGCGTAACCACACGTGCCAAAATTGAGAAGGACACAAAAGGCGAATCAAACACAAAGGACGAGAAACAGATTATGGTGTTTGTGGTTAAAAATGGCTCAACCGTAGGACGAAATGTAGTTACGGGTATTCAAGACAATTTGTACATCGAAATTAAGTCGGGTATTAGCATTAACGATAAGGTAATTACTGGGCCTTACGATATTTTATCAACGACTTTAGACAGCGGACGAAAGGTGAAAATTGTAAAAAAAGAAGATTTGTTTGAAGCAAAGAAAGACTAAGAAAAATGAGTAGTTTGTTTGACAAAGAAACCAATAAGGAAATAATCAAGCGCATAAATTTATTAACTGCCGATTGTAAAAATCAATGGGGCAAAATGACAGTTTCGCAAATGGTAACTCATGCTCAAAGGCCTTTATTGGTAGCCTTTGGCGATATGAAACTGAAACGTGGATTAATAGGAATCTTATTTGGTAACATGGCCAAAAAATCAATGGTAAAGCCTGAGCCTTTCAAAAGAAACATGCCAACTGCTCCTCAGTTTATTGTAAAAAGTCATGGTCCATTTGAAGAAGAAAAACAAAAACTGATTACACTGGTTGAGCGTTTTGCCGCTTCAGGACCGCAAGGAATTACCAAAGAAATACATCCTTTTTTTGGAGAATTAACAGTCGGAGAATGGGATATTTTGCAACTCAAACATTTAGATCATCACCTTCGTCAGTTTGGGGTTTAACCCAATTTTTCTACCTCCCTTTGATAATCAAATTGCAAATCTTCGTGCAGTTTTTCAATAGCTTTATTAATTTTTAAAAGCTGTTGATTGTATAAATTAGTAAGCAAAATATTGCCTGTATCGGCATATCCTGCCGTTTTCATTTTTAGGTTAAAGTAAAGAAGTAATTCCGTTTCGGTTTGGTTTATTCCTGAAAATTTGATGAATTTATTAAGGGATTTTAAAATTTTTCGCAATATTTTCTTTACCAAATAGAGGTTTGTAGCGTTGATATTTGAAAATTGCAGGTCAATTTCGGATTTAATTTTTTCGATATAGGCTACTTCATCGTGGGCCTCAAAAAGAAGGTAGCTTAGCAGTTCTTTATTCTCGCGTTTGTAGCGCGATAAGCGCAGGCACAATTCGGCTAATTGCTCCGGAGAAAGGTAGTTTAGCTCTTTTTTTAGTGTATTTAAGGAAACTGATTCCATGAATTGATCACAAAAATAAGGGAATATAAAGAGCAAATGTTATATGGCATAGGAAAATCAGAGCCCTTAAATTCAAACAATAAGTGCAACCCAAGATAAGGTTGGTTATTAAGCTCTATTTAGCAAGTTCAAAGGTATTTCTAACCCTAACGTATTTTTTTAAGTTGATTGTTGAAGATTCTATGAGGTCCTTTTTTTCAACGTTTGGGAAATCTTTTTCAATAAATTCCAATTCAAAGTTGTTTTTAAAATTATTGGCAACACTAGGATTCTCAATTAAGTAATTTACAAAATCAAAAGTTAATCCAATATTTCGTTCAATAGTTTCTTTATTTGTCATTATCTAACGCTTTTTTAATTTTTTGATAAATCGTTCTTTATACCATTCCCATCTGTCTTTCAAATCTTGTTCGGCATATTTTGATGCACTTTTTAAATTATCAATGGCTATTTCTTGTTTTTCCTTATCCCCGTTTGGGCTTAAAATATCTCTGTGAAAAAATCCATGAGCACAATCATATCTTACAATTGAAACCCATTTTTCATTAATCAAGGTTTCGTACTGATACATTACATCCACTAACTCTCCTTTTTCAATTTTCAATCTAATCCTTAATCTTTCAAGTCCAAATTTATCAAGAATGGATTCAAATTGAATTTCTTTCACAATTCTTTTTTAAAAAATACAGCCATACAAAGTTACAAATTTTAACAATGTATGAAACATGTTAAATTAAGGTTTTTCAATCGTAATTCGTAATTTTTAATTAAAAAGGGGCTATTTCATTCTTCCCAACTTTTCATCAATCCCCGTAAGTTTATAAAGCAAAAGCTCGTTGGTACTCAGTTCATCAGGCATTTCCTGGGTAAAATAATATTTAAATTTCCAGAGTTCTCTCACTTCGCCAATTTTTACTTCATAGGGAGGAAATAAGGGATTGAGGGATTTTAAAAGCAGGTTTTGTTTTTTGCGTATTTGGTTATAAATAATT
>CAMDXE010000010.1 GCA_945878925.1 Chitinophaga pinensis | reverse complement strand
TCTAATTCGGTTTGGATAGCTGACGCCAGGTTTTTTTCAACCACTACTAAGGCATTTCCTCGGCTGTGCACTACCGGAATTTCTATTCCACTTTGAAAATAGGTAATACCTAAAGCGGTTTGCCCATTCAATTTTATTAAATTGTATTCATACACCAATCCAACTTTTACATCAACATCTGTCCAACTAGTATCGGTGGCGCTTAAATTTGCTTTGCTTGTTCCCCAGGCGCTCGATTCCTTTGTTTTGCGATAAATGGCATACCCAGTAATCCCAGCGCTTAATTTCTGCCATTTAAGGGAAATAGAAGGTGTTTGTTTGTTTACTTCGGCCCATGCTTGCACCGAATAATCTTTTGAAGTTTGGGCGCAAACTGTGCCAAAAAAACAGCACAAGCTCGCTGTGAATAAGGTAGTTAATAATTTCATAGGCCTAATTAGTGGAAAATGGTTAATGAATTGCAATAAATGATGGAATCAATTAGTGTTAAAACGGTGTATCTCCCCGAGGCTAATCGAGACGTATTGATTTCAATGGCATGATTTAAGTGGTGCAAGTCAATTTGATCACAGTTTTTTCCATCCATGTCGAACACAAAAACATTGATTTTTTTGGATTGCATTAGCGGCAATTCGATTATAAAATTTTGATTGGCAGGGTTTGGGTAGGTTTTTAATTGAGATTTATGGACTGTCTTTATTCCAATAGAACCAGTATCTGCTATATATTTATCTCTGAACCGAACGGAAGTTGGGGTAAATGTGCCTCCTAACTCAGTACCACTAACTTCCAAAACAGGAATTTTTTCGGTTTTACTAAGCCATTTATATTCTACGCGATTATTAGGAAACGCAAAATTGATGGGATCTTGACCGGTAATAGCCACCGCCAACGAATCGGTTTCGGTTATAACCGATTTTAATCGAATGCATTCAATATTAGATTGATAGGGCGTTGATATTTTTCCCCAACCGTCTACACGATTTACTCGGTTTCCATTTTGAAAATAACTTCCAATAGGTAAAACGATGGCTGTTAATGGGATTTTTAAAGCAAAGGTGGCGCTATCTTTATCGTTGTAATTTAATGGGAATTGATAGATTTCGTCGGTGTTGGTGTGTTTGCCTGCTTGAGGCAATGGCAAGGCGCCTAATTGAAATCCAATTCCTACGGATTCCCACTTGCTTGTCGATTTTTTGTAAAAGGCATATACATTCTTAAAACTCATTTGCCCCGAACCTAACGAATCGGCAATTTTCATCCCAAGGGCGGCAAATCCAAAGCTAAGTACATAGGGTGTTGACGTTGAATTTTTATATTCATAAACGCCTTGCGAGGAAGATTCAAGTGCTCTGAAATCCCAATTGTTGTTGGCTGCTGTTGTTTTAAAATCGAAACCTGAAAGGTTTTGGGCAACACTATAACGAACAGTATCGCCTGCCGAAGGCATGTCGGTACTAGTTATTGTTATTTGACAAAAAGCATGTGCGGTTGCCAAAATAAGTGCTGCTAATGAAATACTTTTGCGTAAATTATGATTCATAGTATGATTAAAAGAATTCTCGAAAGTATACAAATAAAATGTATTTTTTATCTACTCTTTCTTACAGTTTTTAGGGCCAACCCTGTTTTTGCTCAAAACTACGACAGTGTTGAGGTAGAAACATATAAGCTAAGTTTAGACTTTACAAAGTTTAAGACACAAAAAATTACAGGTATTGCAAAAATCCGATGCAAGCCACTGCAAGGTATAAATCCTTGGAATATTACCTTTCACTTGCTTAAACTCAAGGTTGATTCTGTTTTGTATAAATCAGCCGATAGCAGCACTTACAGGGTCGTAAATTTTACACATAACGATACCTTACTAATTCTTAAAGTAAAAATAAAAGGAGGGGCCGATATTGTAGTTTACTATCAGGGTACACCTATTCGCGATTTGCAGTGGGGAGGCTTTTATTTTCAAGGCGAATATGCTTATAATATGGGAGTAGGGTTTGCCTCAAATCCTCACAATTATGGAAGGGTTTGGTTTCCCTGCATCGACAATTTTACGGATAAAGCCCTTTACAGTTATTTTATTCGCGTGCCAAGAGGTTATGCCGCTGTATGTGGTGGAAATTTTAGAGATACTGTACAAAATTTTGATAATACAACCACTTGGCATTGGGAGCATATTAATCCTATACCTACCTACCTGGCTTCGGTAGCTGTGGCGCCTTACAAATTTATTTATAGCAATTATTCAGGCATAAAACGCAACATTCCCATAATACTTAACGCTGAGGCCAAAGATACGTCTAATCTCAAAAAATCATTTGCCAACTTACCAAAAGCAATGGCTGCCTTCGAAAAATTTTACGGGCCCTACAGGTTCGAACGTGTGGGCTATAGCCTTGTGCCATTTGATGCCGGAGCTATGGAACACGCCTGCAACATTGCCTATCCCAAATTGTATACCGATGGAAGTTTGACGTTTGAAACCTTAATGGCTCATGAATTAAGTCACCATTGGTGGGGCAATAATGCAACGTGTTCGGAGGCCAGCGACATGTGGCTCAACGAAGGATGGGCAAGTTATTCGGAAGCGTTATTTACAGAATTCGTTTACGGTAAAAAAGCCTATCAGAATTATATTAACAACCTGCACAAAAGCGTTCTTCAATTTGCTCATTTGGCCGATGGTGCAGCAACGGGGGTAAATAATGTTAGCCATACCAATACTTATGGGCGACATGTTTATAAAAAAGGAGCCGACATGGTGCATTGCATTCGCGGGGTAATGGGTGACGACCTATTTATAAAAAAATGCCAAAGTTTGATGGATACCTTTCGTATGGCAAACTTTAGTACACTAGATTTTAGCAATCATTTTAATATTCCTGACCACTTTGTAAATCAGATCATTAGCGACACCGGTTTTGCACATTTCTCGCTGTATAGTGCCAATTCAATAAAGGAATCCAATACTTGGAAAACGGACATAAGCTATAAGCAAAAAAAACGCTTTGGTCATCATGTTTACGAGAATATGCCTTACGAAGTATTTGCTTTTGATAAAAATTTCAGAAAAGAGGTATTTAAAATTAAGTTGGGCAGTGATCCCTTTGCGATTACTACCAAGTTTAAACCCGAATTTATTTGTTTTGATTATGACCAAAAATTTTCGGATGCCATAAGCGACGATGTAATATTAACCGACTCAATAGGCGCTCATGTTTTTAACTATTCGATGATGACCATAAATATTGCTCAAAACAAGGATACGTCCTTGATACGTGTCGAACATAATTGGGTTTATCCCGACGCTTGGTTTATGAACATTCCGAATATGCAAATTTCAAAAGAACGCTATTGGACAGTAGATGGAATTTTTGATCCTTCGCTAAAGGCGACGGCTATATTAACGTATGATGGAAGCAAACCCGCTAATTTTTCATCGGGGTGGCTCGATAATCAGCTTTTGGAAGGGCGAACGGAAGATAGCCTCATCTTGCTTTACCGCCCCAATGCCCAAAGTTATTGGAAGATAGAAGCTAATGCTGTAAAAACGACTGGCTTATCGAAAAACGATAAAAAAGGAAGTTTTACACTAAATGAACTCAAAAAAGGAGAATATGCTTTTGGTGTAAAAGGAATATTAGCTGGCAATGGCGCCATACCTTCGGAAAACCATAAACTAAAAATTTACCCCAATCCGGCCAACGAAACCCTAAAACTGGAGTGGGCTAATACTTTGAACCCAAGGTACATTGAAATTTTTAATAGCCAGGGGCAAAAAATAGTAGCTATGGATGTAAGTAAAAACTCACACGTTGAGGTAATTAATACAAGTCATTTAACAGAGGGGCACTATTTTGTATCCCTTATTTCGAATGATTTAAAAAGAGTGAGTGGCGAATTTGTAATTGAAAGATAGGTATTATAAATATTCGTACAATGTTCAACTTTTCCAAAGTTTTAAAACTTTGGAAAAGTTATAACATCACACAACTCTCTATAGTTTAGTCATCACAAAATTCAAAAACCTAAACTCTATTCTGATACTTTATTCAATAAACTTAAAATTGAATCGATGCTTTGAGTGGTTTTTCTAATAGCTAAAATAGATTCCGTTAAATCCTTAGTAGACAGCACAGCCATTTGTTTTCTTTTTTGCAAGTAAAACAGCAAGCGTTCGTTTCGCAATTCAATATCGGCATTTAGTTCTAGCGCTTGTGCTTTTTTAATGTGCTTAATGGCATCCTCCCATATTTTTATGCTTTCTTGAGTAGGATTCGTTTTAAGAGATTCGATGTCTAATGCTTTTTTTTCCAAGCTTGAAATCGAAGTCATGAGTGTTTTGTAGGTCGTAAATGGATCGGGTAATTTTGATTTTACCACAAAAGCCGAAAAGAGTATGAATAACAGAGGCAGAAGGATGGAAGCAATGTTTATCCATCGGTTTTTAGGATTTTTAAAATGCCACGCAAACAAATAACCACAAATCGAACCCGATAATAATCCGCCCAAATGAGCCGCGTTGTCAATCTGCCCGGCGGTTCCTATCAAAAGGTTAAAAAGTATCATGGGCACCACATTGCGCAACATGGCTGTTCGATAGCCTTTGTCTAAAAGGTTGGTGGTTAGTAAGGCCAAAAACAAGCCAAACATCCCAAATATGGCCCCCGATGCTCCAGCGCCGGCACCGTAATTGTGCCACACAATGCTATTGAGTCCTCCAGCCAATCCTGCCAAACCATAGGCAAAGGCAAATCGCCAGCTTCCAATCATGCGTTCCAAAAAAAGACCAATGCTATATAATGCCCACATATTGAAAGCAAGGTGTATGATTCCATAATGCAAAAAACAGGAGCTGAGCAATCGCCACCAATCTCCACTTAGAACCAAACTTCTATTTACGCCTCCCCATTTTAAGATGGCCGAAGGTTCGGGCAACATAGGGCTATTGCCTAGCAGTACCATTGCCACCAAAATCAGAATATTTAAAATGATAATAAATGGGGTGACTCTTAAATTTTTACCAAAACTAAATACCGTCTTGAAAACCGACTTTTTTGAAGTATTGGAGTCGTCATCCTCTTCGTTTTGAAAGGGAACGCTTATAAAAAACTGATTTTTTAAGGCGTTTATTTCTGTATCGAATGTTGGCGAAGCTAACATTTTGAGTAAGCTGTCGGCCAATGAATTTACTATAAATTGGTTGGCCGCTTCTGTTAATTCAGAATTCGATTCTATAAATACTTCATTTTTAGTAACCTGAAGTATTAACTCGGCTTTTTGAGTATCAAATGTATTTTTAGTTACTTTTAGCTTCGAATCGGTATAATCGGCTACAAACCATCCTTCTTTTTGCAAAATAGATAAGGACGCTGCAATTATTTCTTGGGGCTCTACATTTTCAAAATCGGCCTTAATGGAATAGGAAGTCATTTGGATAAATAAAAATTTATTAAAACCTAAATAGAGTTTTTATAGGATGTTAATCTTCGAGCTTAGCCGATAAGCCTCTATCAAGCAAGGCTTCACAAATTGGTTTTAATTCGTTATACGAACCTTTTTTGATTTGGCACTTGCCTTTAAAATGCACTAACAAAGCACATTGTTCGGCTTGTTCGGCTTGGTGTTGGCAAAGGTCGATTAGGCATTCAATAACCCAGTCGAAGGTATTATGATCATCGTTATACAATATAAGATAATAGGTGCCAACTAACTCTTCGAGTGAGACGGTTTTTTCTTCGTGTTTAGTGCTGCTATTGCTATGATTCATTTAAACTTTTTCTTAAATAAATTGGCTTTATTCTCATCGCCAAACCAAAGGTTTTTAATGTTTTTTTGATGAGTCAAAATTACAATAATTACGGCAACAATGCCAAAAGCAATAAGCAAAGGTTCGTGCCGTTTAAACAGAAAAATAGCAAAAACAGGGAACGAAGTGGTGGCTAAAATTGAACTAAGCGAAACGTATCGAGTTAATATTAAAACGATAATAAATAAGGCTATGCACGCCAATGCCAAGGCATAATCAATTCCAATGGCCATACCAAGCAAAGTGGCAATGCCTTTTCCTCCTTTAAATTTAACGTAAACCGGAAACAGATGGCCCAAAACTGCACATAAACCAAACAATAATTGAATATTGATATAGCGATCGGTGCCATGACTAATGCTTCCTAAAAACATAACCAAACTGGCAGCCGTAACACCCTTAAGCACGTCTAAGGTTAGTACAATTATCCCAATTTTGTTTCCTAATACTCTAAAGGTATTGGTAGCGCCGGCGTTTCCCGAACCAAATTCTCTGATGTCTATGCCATGATAGGCTTTGCTAATCCAAACCGAACTTGGCAATGAACCTAATAAATACGATAAAATACTAAAGGCAATAATTATTATAGTCTCCATTAATTATCAAAGCTGCAAGTTTACGCTTTTTTTATTTAATAGCGGGGGAGGATGGATAAAGGTTAAAGTGGAAAGGTTAAAGGATAAAGGTTAAAGGTTAAAGGGGAAAGGATAAAGTTATTTTCCATCTAAAATAATGGGAGATTTATTGTCGCCCATGATTATCATCTTTGCATTAGGCGAAGTGGCCAATTCTTTGTAGGCTTTTATCATTTCATATTTTATCTGATTGTCGCTTAAGCTTGTACTGATTATGCGCTGATAATCGGATATTCCTTGCGCTTCTACACGCTTTCGCTCAGCTTCCTGTTTCTCCTTTTGCAATACAAATTGCATTTTTTGAGCATCTTGTTCGGCATTTATTTTCGATTCGATGGTGGTTTTTACCGATTGTGGAAGTGTAATATTACGCACCAATAATTGCTCTAAAAGCAAGCCTCTTTTTTTAAAATCACTTTCAATGCTTTTGAAAATTCGAACCTGAAATTCATCACGTTTTTTCGAATACAAGGATACCGCATCGTAATAAACGGCATTATCTCTTATTTTGGTTCGGGTAATTGGCCTAACTACTTTATTGGTATAATCGGAGCCCAATTGACTAATGATATTTGGCCCTTCCGAAGGAATTATTCTATACAAAACCGTTAAGTCAATGACCACCTCTAATCCATCTGCGCTTAAAACCCTTATGGCATCATCTCCCAATTGGTCGCCTTCGTCGTGAATGCCGCTCATGGTGTAATTTTGGGTTTTAACATCCAATTTTTGCAATTCCATAAGAGGGTTAATAAAGTGTAAGCCACTTTCTAGAATATTATTATTTACTTTGCCAAACAATACCTTTACACCTATTTCTCCCGGATTTACTTGCTTTACACTGGCCGACATTAAACCAACCGATATTAATATAAGCCCAAAAATTTGAATGCCTTTAACTAAACGAACATTTGGAATTTGTTTTCCAAAGAAACGATAAACTACGAGGGCAATTATGCCAAAAAATATTAGAATCATCTTTTTATGTATTTATACTACAATAATAATATGTTTCGCCAAAAGAATATGAAGTATTTTTGAGCCTTTATGCGTGTATTAATCCAAAGAGTGGCCGGCGCTTCGGTAGAAATTAATGGTCGAATAATGGCCAATATCCATAAAGGTTTATTAGTTTTTGTGGGCATAGAAGAAGCCGATGCCGACGAAGATATTCAATGGTTGACCAAAAAAATTGTGAAACTTCGAATTTTTAACAACGATAATGGTCTTATGGATTTTTCGGTAAAGGAGGTTTTTGGCGAAATTTTGGTGATTAGCCAGTTTACACTTCATGCAAGTACCAAAAAAGGGAATCGACCTTCGTATATTAATGCCGCTCGGCCTGAACTGGCCATCAACCTTTATGATAATTTTTTAAATCAATTAACAAGCGATTTCGAAAAGCCTGTGGAAAGCGGAATTTTTGGAGCAGATATGAAAATAGCACTCGTCAACGACGGGCCAGTAACCATTTGGTTGGATTCGAGAAATAAAGGTTAAGATTAAGGTTTAGGTTAAGATTGAGGTTAAGATTGAGGTAGAGAGGTTAAGGTATATAGTGTAAATTATTGGCAGTTCAGTCTTAAATCCTAAACCTAAACCTAAATCTTAACCTTAAATTACATCCCTGGAAACAAACTTCGGCCTATTTCTCGCCAGGGCCAAGGGATATTGCTTAGCATAATTAATATACCTACGGTGAACCATATGGCTGCCTTTTTATGCTTTACCAAATCGTTTGTTGCTTTTCGCGTAGCAATTCGTCCATATTGTATTACAGCAACGGCAATGATCATGCTTAATAAATGTTCCATTCCCCAATATCTAATTTCAGGATCTTTCATTCCGTTGGCCATATTCGAAAAAATAGAATATTGCCCTAAATAGATATAAAGGGTTAAACCAATAAGCAATTGGATATGACAAAATAAAATTAGCCACATTCCGGCTTTTTGATCTTTTATTTCCCAATTTCTTTTTTTACTCAAGCCATTATACGCTAGGATGATAGCCCAAAGGCCTGATAACAATAATGCCCAACGCAATACATTGTGAAGGTGATGAAGGAGTATATTAAACGTTTCCATAGTTGATTTTTATGGGGTCAAAATTAATCGAGAAATTGGAATTACCAATTTTGAAATACAAAAAAAACCTTTTGCGGTATTGGCTTATTCTTTGCGATAGAGCTGGGGAGATTTTGAATCCTTGAACAAATATTCGTACCTAACCCAAAATCCTTTTTGGAGTTTAAAAAAATCATAGGTCCCATCGGGCAAATAATACCCGAACATGCCTTTTAGCATGGGGTTAGGGGGTACCATGTTGGCAAACACAAGCATGTCTTCTTCTTTTTCGTAGCGCAATAGCATAACCGCCTTATCCGAAAACGTGAAAATCATACGACTTTGTATATCCCCACCATTATCAAAAACTGGCGCACCAAACTTTGGCTGGCCTTTTTGATCGAACCACAATACATCGATTATTTTTTTGTTTACTTTAGCATCTTCACCATCCCATCCCATAAGCAAATAATGGGTTTTCTTTTTGTGTTTAAACGATTTGATTTGGTAATAAAGCGCCCCCATCCAATGGCGATGGTCGAGGGTTGAGTAACTTGGATTTTTGATGGTTTGGCTGCTGTCATAAAGTCCAAAAATTTGAAAGGAGTCGTTTAAGTTTAATTGTATGACTCCAAAATACAGAAATTTTGAACTATCTAAAGGAAGGTTCCAGGTAAATATTCGAAACAAATTATCGTCCGATTGAACGATCGATACCGTTTTAAGGCTTGTAAAAGGATAGTTAAATGAGTTTTTAATTCTTAAAGCTTCTTTAAAATACTGGATAAAGTAATAAGTGCTGGTAATGCGAGTTGTTTGATCTTCTCCGTTTATTATGTTATTGCTTAGCCCTTCGAGCCTGAATTCGTAATTTCGAATCGAATCAAAGTTAGTAGTGTCTTTCGAATACTTTGGGCTAGCGAACGCTTGCGCTACAAAACACAAAGAAATGAACACGATTGATAAACGACGCATAAAACCTTAACGCTTATAAAATAAATTTAGTGTCATGCAACTGCTTTTACCCACTAGGCTTTTATTAAATATTTTCGATAACAATGGCACTTGCTCCGCCACCGCCATTACATATTGCGGCTGCACCATAGCGCCCATTATTTTGTTTTAGAATTTGCAAGAGACTTACCACAATTCTTGCACCCGAGCATCCCAGTGGATGACCTAATGAAACCGCTCCGCCATTTACATTTACCTTATTAGCTTCCAGTTCTAATAAGGCGTTATTGGCTAATCCAACTACCGAAAACGCTTCGTTTAGTTCAAAAAAATCAATATCCGATACCGAAAGTCCAGCCATGGCTGCGGCCTTTGGTAGCGCCAACGACGGCGAAGTGGTAAACCATTCAGGGGCTTGTTCGGCGTCGGCAAATCCACTAATTTTTGCTAGGGGTTTTAGGCCCAATTCGTCCATCTTTTTTTTGCTCATTAATATAATAGCGGCAGCGCCATCGTTCATGGTGCTTGCATTAGCTGCTGTAATGGTTCCGTCTTTAGCAAAAACAGGATTCAAAGATGCTATTTTATCAAATTTCACATTTTTATATTCCTCGTCCTGTTTAAATATTAAGGGTTCGCCTTTGCGCTGAGGAATTTCAACTTCTACAATTTCATCGTTAAATTTTCCTGCTTCCCATGCTTTTGCCGAACGCGTATACGATTCGATAGCAAAATCATCTTGCATTTCTCTGGTTATTCCATATTTAGTGGCGCATAGTTCAGCACAATTACCCATCATTTGTTGATCGTAAACATTTGTTAAACCATCATATTGTAATCCGTCGGTTAAAACGGCATTGCCATATTTGTTTCCATTTCGACTTCCCATTAAATAATGCGGCACCATGCTCATGTTTTCCATTCCTCCTGCAACCACTGCATCGGCATGACCAAGCATAATCGCTTGGGCGCCAAAGGCCAAAGCTTTCATGCCGCTGGCACATACTTTATTAACCGTTGTGCAATTTACGCTTTCGGGCAAGCCTGCAAAAATTGCTGCTTGGCGTGCAGGTGCTTGGCCTAAGCCGGCTTGTAAAACACAGCCCATAATTACTTCATCAATCTCCGAAGGGTTTAATTTAATTTTGCTTAAGGCGCCACGTATGGCGGCTGCGCCAAGTTTTGGAGCCGAAACCGAGGCTAAACTTCCCATGAAACTTCCAATGGGGGTGCGCACGGCTGATACTATATACACGTCATTCATATTGATTTTTTTTAATTTTGCGCGAAGTTATGCCAATTCATATTGTAATTTGCTTGATTTTTTATAAGATTAAGTTTAATTAAGTGCTATTTTATATTAGATAATGAAAAAAGTTAATAATGAAACCTGCATGAAAGAATCTGGATTAAATTATCGGTAATTTTATAGACCAATCGATGTTCCTTATTAATTCTTCTTGAGTAATAACCGGTTAAATTATGTTTTAATGCCTCTGGCTTACCAATTCCCGAAAATGGATCTTGCAAAATAGCCTCAATCAGAACGATAATTCTTTTGCAAAGTTTATAGTTGTATTTTTCAAAATAATCCAGATCGTTTTTAGCCCTAAGGGTAAAAACTACCTTTCTCATTTTTTATTGTATTTTGATAAATCCACCTCAATAAAGTGGCCATTTTCAGCTTCCTTTAAAGATTCCAAAAGGTGTTCATTGTTCGCTTTGGTAGATAATAAATAGTCAGTTTCATCTTGCTCCTTAATAGTTATTTCAAGATGCTCTCCAACAAACAATTTTTTGATTTTTATTAAAAAATCTTCAGTCAATTCTTTGTTTGATATATTAAATGTAGCTTCCATTAGAGTTACAAATTTAATAATTTTTACAATACATTCTAACTATTCTCCCCATACCTATTGCCATTATTGGCTATTCTAATCCAGGCTTCAGTTTATTTATTCCAATCGTAAATGGTTCCAAGCTTTATCAAGGTGGCAAAGCCATTGGAGCTTATAATTGCTTTTTTGTAATTAGTAGACGACCCTACAACATAATCAATCTCCACTTTTGTGAGTTCGCTTGTTCCGGTAATAAATTCCAAATTGGCCACTAACTTAAAATTTGGGTTAAGCGAATAGCTCCATTTAGAGCCCAAGCTTAATAATATGGCCGATCCGGTAAGTCCGTATGTTGTGATTTTTAGATCAATGCTTTCGGTTGAAGTTTGGGTTATTACGTCCTTATGGCGATTTAAAATTACATCGTAAGGGTTTTTGGCGCCTATTAATAAGGCAATTCCGCCAGTATTTTCCCAGGATAATTTCGAATTTATAAGTTTTGTTTTATGAATAATATTAAAAAATATTCGGTTGCTACGCATAACGCTTACCAATTCGCGGGTAAATGAAAAATCGCCTTCTTTTATATAAATGTTAAAATTTACCTTGTAATTATGTGTAGCCAAACCGGCTTCCCAATTCCATTTTTTATTAATTACCCGGCCATAGTTAAAATATGCAAGGGCTCCAATATCTAGGTTAAGATCGAAGATGGGTTCGGGTTGTTTAATCTTAAATTTATCTGATTTAACCCCTAAACCAAATTCAATAAACTGGTTTTGAGCCATGTTGGGTATAGAGCCCAAAAGTAGGAGGGATGCTATAAGTATACGAAAGTTAGGTCTCATGGTCGGTAGCTAACAGCGATTTAATTTGAAACGATTTTCTATGAAATTTAGTCAATCCATTTTCTTTTATGGCCATCACATGAGCACGTGTGCCATATCCTTTATTTTGTGCCCATTGATAACTTGGATATTGATTGTGAATTGACAGCATCCATTCGTCGCGATAGGTTTTGGCTAATACCGAGGCCGCGGCAATGGATAAATATTTATTATCGCCCTTTACTATGGTTTTAAAAGGTATGTTTTGAGTAGGTGAAAAATAATTGCCATCAACAATCAAATGGTTGGGTACTAGCGAAAGGCCCTTGACGGCCGAATGCATCGCTTTTATGGAGGCTTGTAAAATATTAATGCGATCTATTGTTTTTTCATCAATTTGGCAAACAGAATAACTAAGGGAATGTTTTTCGATTTCGATCCTAAGTTTTTCTCTTTGGATTTTGGTTAATGCTTTAGAATCGCGAAGCAAGGGGTTTATGTAATCGTGGGGGAGAATTACCGTCGCCGCAAATACCGGGCCTGCCAAACAGCCTCTGCCGGCTTCATCCAAACCCGCCTCTATACAATTTTTTTTGAAATAAGCGTAAAGCAAAGCCTAAATTTAATGTTAATTTGCAGCAAATAAACCAAATAAAATCAAGAGCAAAATTAAATGTTTAATTACAGAGATATTTTTTATAAACGATATTTTAGCAGTCAAGTAGGAAAATCGGATCCATCTTCGTTCTCTGCACTTTTCAATGAACAAAAATGGTTTTTTAGCCACGAAATAATTCCTTTGTTGCCTAAGAATAAAACGGTTTCTATACTCGATATAGGTTGCGGCATAGGTTCTTTATTGGCTGCTCTCAAAGCCAATGGATATAACACAGTTAAGGGCATTGATGTTAGCCCCGAACAAGTAGAACTTGCTCATGCCTTAGGCGTTAAAGAAGTAATTTTAGGCAACCTCAACGATTATATTAAGGAACAAAAAGAGGTTTTTGATGTTATTACAGGAATGGATATTATTGAGCATTTTTCGAAGGATGAATTAAGCGAGTTAATATTAAATCTTAAAGGCCTGCTTAAAGCAGGAGGGATGCTCATTTTTCGAACACCAAACATGGATTCGCCTTTATCTTCGGTATTTTCGTATGGCGATTTTACGCATGAGTGTTTGCTCAACAAAAGTTCGGCTTTGCAGTTAATGAAATCATGCGGCTATCCACTATCTGAAGTTTTACCAAGCATGCTTAAGTTGAATAACCCCTTAAAAGAAATGCTGCGTAAATTGTTATGGTGGGGGACCGTAGTGAATCTAAAAATTCAACTTTTTTCTTCGGCACGCACCTGGCATAACGTTGTATTTACCCCAAATATAATTATTATTGGAAGGGTTTAGTTAGCTAACAAAGCGCACTTCTTCGATTCGGCCTTCTTCGCATCTATAAATTTTTCCAGGAAATTTATTTATTATTCGGTAATCATGTGTGGCAATCAACACTGCGGTACCTTTATCGCAAATGCCTTGCAATAGCATCATGATATCGTCGGTAACTTCAGGATCTAAATTGCCAGTAGGTTCGTCGGCAATTATTACTTCGGGTTTATTGAGTATGGCTCGAGCAATGACAAGCCGCTGCTGTTCGCCGCCCGAAAGTTCATAAACCATTTTAAAGCCCTTGCTCCCCAAATTTACTAATTTTAATACTTCATCCACACGCAACTCAATGTCCACTTTATTTTTCCAACCCGTTGACTCCAGTACAAAATATAAATTCTGAAAAACATTGCGGTCGCTAAGTAGGTTAAAGTCTTGAAATACTATTCCCAATTTGCGTCTGAATAAAGGAATATCACTGCGCTTTAACTTGGCCAAATTAATGCCTGTTACTTCTCCATATCCTTCTTTTAAAGGTAAATCGGCATACAGTGTTTTAAGTAAACTGCTTTTTCCACTGCCAGTTTTACCAACCATATAAACCAATTCGCCGCTCGCAACTTTTAAATCTACATTTTGAAGAATGAGATTCTCGCCTTGAAAAATAAAAACATTCTTTAAATCAATAATTGGTATTCTGTCGAACATAAATTCAAACCAAGTTTATTTTATTTAAAGTGTCAAACAATGTTTTCTACAATGTATTTGTTTTTTGTAGCAAAATTAAATCAGCAATGGCTAAAGCCGTCATGGCTTCAATAATTGGAACAGCGCGTGGCAAAACACAGGGGTCGTGTCGTCCCGAAGTCTCCAATACTATAGAGCGGCCCGATTTGTCAATCGTTTGTTGTGGTTTGCGAATGCTTGCTGTAGGCTTAAAAGCCGTTTCAAAATATATGGGTTGACCGTTTGAAATACCTCCTTGTATGCCTCCCGAATTATTAGTAATGGTTTGAACCTTGCCATTGTGGGTTATAAAGCCATCATTAATTTCGGATCCTTTGAAATTAACTGAACCAAAGCCTTCGCCAAATTGTATGCCTTTAACCGCATTAATACTTAATATGGCATGTGCAATTTTTGCATTTAATTTATCAAAAACAGGTTCTCCAATTCCAATAGGGCAATTTTTAACTACACAAGCAATAATGCCTCCCAAGCTATCGCCTTCCAACTTGGCTTTAACAATTTCTTGTTCCATTAATTGGGCCGTTTCGGGATGTGGACATCTAATGGAATTTGATTCGATATTATCAAGGTTTAAATCGCTGTATGGTATGGTTAGGGCAATGTTATACACTTGCTTGACATAGGCTTTTATGTCAATTTGGTAATGGTTCAAAAATAATTGCGCGATGGCACCTGCAGCTACCCAACCTGCAGTAACTCTTGCCGACGATCGCCCGCCGCCTAAATGATCTCGTATTCCATATTTTTGTTGATAGGTAAAATCGGCATGCGATGGCCTATAAACATCTTTTAAATGATCATAATCTTCGGGTTTACTATCCTTGTTTTTGATTAAAATGGCAATAGGTGCTCCGGTAGATTTTCCTTCAAATACACCTGAAATAATTTCGATTTCATCCTGTTCTTCACGCGAAGTGGTGAGATTTGATTGTCCTGGGCGCCGCTTATCTACTTTTGATTGAATAAACTGAGCATCAATTTCCATTAAAGAGGGGCATCCATCCACTATTATCCCAATTGCTTTGCCATGCGATTCGCCAAAGGACGTAATTTTAAATAAATGGCCTAAGGTATTCATTTGTGGTCGCAAATATACGTTTGAGTGAGGCTTAAATGCTTCCAAAAATCAGGATACGATTTATTTACAGCTTCCGCGTTCGCCATCCGAATGGGTTTTAGAAACGACAAGCAGCCCAATGCCATTGCAATTCTATGGTCGTCGTAATTTTCGAACTCGGTATTTTCTTTAAGCGTAAAATTTGAAGCCTTCAATATCCACATGTCATTAAGTTCAAAAAAATCAACCTTGCATTTTTTTAGTTCTTTTTGCAAAGCCAAGGTTCTGTCGCATTCTTTAATTTTTAACGATTCGAGGCCAACAAAGCTTGAATCTATTTTAAGTGCTGCAAACATTACAATTAAAGAGGGCGCTAAATCGGGATATTTATGCAAATCCCATATTTTATGAGGTAAATTTAAAGGACCCGTTTTTTCGAGAAGCATTCCATTGGATTGTGGTGTTAATTTTAGTCCAAAATAAGGAGCCCACTTTAAAAGCACTGCATCGCCCTGTAAACTTGCTGTTTTTAGATGTTTAATAAACACCTTACTGTTGTTGGAAAACGCAATAATTTGAAACCAAAACGACATGGCCGACCAGTCGGGTTCTATGTTTAAGTATTTTTTAGCAATGGAAGGAGATGATCGACGCGTAGTGATGACGCGATTTTTGAAAGTGCATTCGAAACCAAGCCGCATCATCAATTTTTGGGTAAGAACCACGTAGGGCTTCGAGGCTATTTTGCCCTCTAAAGTAATACGTAAACCATTTTCTAAATAAGGGCCAATCATCATCAAAGCCGAAATGAATTGGCTACTGGTTTGGCTCCCGATAATTATCGAATTGCCAGTAAAATGTCCCTTTGATATTTGTAAAGGCGGAAATCCTTCTTTGTTTAAATACTGAATATTAGCCCCTAGCTGATTTAGTGCATCTACCAATTGGCCAATGGGCCTTTGGTGCATTCTATCTGTCCCGCTTAGGTTTACATTAGTTGGTTTAACGCTGTAATAGGCCGTTAAAAATCGGAATACAGTTCCGGCATTTTTACAGTTTATTTCACTGCTATCGCTTTCTAATATGGCATCCAGCAATACAGAGTCGTCAGAATTAGAGGGATTTTTAATAGTAAGGTTTAAATTGTAAAGCGTTTTTAAAATTTTTGCGCGATTATAAATGCTTTTTGAAGTGGGAAGGTTTATTTCACAATAAAAATTAGGCTTGCAATGGTTTAACAACATAGCAATTTATGCATAATAAAAGTTAAGGCTGTCTTCGACGTCCTTAAGAGTAATTTCATTATCGATGCTCGCTAGTCCATTTTGCTCTAAAAAAACACATTTAATAATTTGATTTTTGTTTTTTTTATCTTTAAGGGTTAATTTTTTAATGGCTTCCATATCGCTTGGTTTAAAATGAATTCGATTGAAAATTTTATCATAAGCCATAATTATTTTTTGAGATTCAGCCAATTCAAGTCGCCCAAGGGTATGGCTTAAAAAGGTTTCGCACAAAATGCCAGCCGATACAAAATGACCATGTGGTAAATTCGAATGGCAATAAAAAGATTCTAAGGCGTGGCCAATAGTATGGCCAAAATTAAGCACCTTGCGTTTTCCCGATTCTTTAAAATCGCTTTCAACAATGGCCTTTTTAATGTCTATTGATTTTTTTATCAACGGCAACCAATCGATGGTCTTTGTGGTTTCAGGAGTTAATTCGAGCGAAATAAGCAATTCGAAATACGTTTTGTCGGCAATTAAGCCATGTTTAAGCATTTCGGAATAGCCCGATTGTATTTGTTCGAAGGGCAAGGTAGCTAAAAATTCGGGCCAAATATAATTGGATTCGGAACTGGTAAAGGTTCCGATATAATTTTTCAATCCGTTATAATTAATGCCGGTTTTCCCGCCATTTGCGGCATCAACCATCCCCATTAATGACGTTGGAATGTTAATAAATTTTATGCCTCGGTTGAACGTAGCGGCGGCCAAGCCACCTAAATCGCTAATTACGCCTCCACCCAAATTAATTAATACGGTATTTCTATCGGCCTGATGAAGCACTAACTGATTCCATATATGGTTTAACGAAAAAGTAGATTTATTAAGTTCGCCGGGGGAAATAGAAATAACCGGAATGTCAGAACTTAATTTTAAAAGTGGCAAACAAAATTTTTCGGTATTGTGGTCGCACAGTATCACGGCATTCGACGCCTTTTCGATAAGCGTGTGCAACTCATTTGCGGTTTTGATAAATACGTAGTTGGTTTCTGACATAGAGCATTCAAACTTAGTCCAAAATCTTAAATTCTAAAAATATCGTCTAATCCTAAAGCATATTAGGGCTTAAATACAATTGGAAAGAGTTAATTGACCAATAACTTTGCTTTGCCAAAATTGCCATTCGACGATAGTTTTACCACCAAATACATTCCTGAAGCAAGATTATTAATGGCTATTTTAAAAGAATCGCCTTCCAAAATCATATTATTGGATTTATAAACAACTTTACCCGTCATATCGTAAATGATAAGCAAGGCAAAATCAAAATCTTTTGAATTATTTAAGACAGTTACCGCATCGATAGCTGGATTGGGAAACAATTGTAAGTTGTAAACTATGGGCTCCATAATGGCGCAAGTATAGGCCCAACCTTGAAGTTGGTCGACAACCCAATTTCTTTGAGATTCAATAAATGGAAAAATTCCAGGATAGCGCAAACGCAATACATAGGCTGAATTATTTAATGAAAAATTATCAATGTGTTCGTCGCTTAACGAACGATCAAATGCCTCGTATGAATTATATCGGTAAGGATCGGTTCGGTAGGCGTCATCAACCAATTGGTGCTGCATTACAGCAAATTTTCCTAAATGATCTAAAGTGAAAGTAGAATGTATGAGCTCGCACACATAGTTGAAATATTCTGTTTTATACTCCTCAATTTCAAAAATCCTTCTCAACAAAGGTCTATCGTCAAATTTATTAGCTGGTACCAAGTACCCATCCAATAAGCTGGTTTGGCTAAGTCGCTTTAAATCCTGAAATGTTTCGTTCATATCCCAAGGTATCCATCGTATAAGGCCGTCGGGATGCTCATAAAGATAAAAATTGTTTCCGCCTCCCCAATAGCTATCAAAGCTGCGAAGGCATTTTTCGTTTGCAAGAATTTTTAGATAGGATTGTACGTCAAAACAGGCTTCTAATTTTTGTTTAAATTCGGGAGTAGAGTCGTTATTGACTAGGTTAATAAAGTTAATTAATTTGGACCAATCGTCGGCCTTTTCGTTGGTCGTCAATTTTAATTTTTGCTTTTTATAAGGTTGCGAATCGGTACCTAACCACTTTAAGGGTACCGAAGCGTCGCGGTCGGTTTTATACAAATTTCCATTATTGTTATCGCTTCCATAATGAAGTTTTAAAAATGTTTTATCTACGTTTTCGATAGCCAGATACAATCCAATGTATTCGCCATTTACCCATAGCTTGGTATAGGTTGTGCGAGGTGCAACTAAGCCAGCATCTCGCATAAGTTTAAATGAAAGCACATCGTGCAATAGGGAAGGGTCGTTGGTAAAATTGTTGAGGTTAAGCTTTTTTAAGCCATAAAGTTGGTTCGACCCAAATTCATCAAATGACAGTTTAAATGGTTTTTTCTTTCCTTTAGTAGTTAATGTATTCGACGAATTTCCTTTTTCCCTAAAGCCACATCCGTCCAACTCGATGCCATCCCAAACAAGTTTGCATGGTCTGTATTTTTCGGGGTAAAGTTCATTATTTGAAACGTTTAGTTTATAATCGTTTTCAAGGGTGTCGAACCAATTAGGAATGGCCGTTTCAATAAATAATTGGTGTAAAACGGTATCGTTAAATAATCCAGCACCCGATTGGGCAAAGGAGACTAAACACCCTTGAAAAAAAACCAGGACTATACTTAATAATTTCATCGAATGAGCTCGTGTTCTTTATTAATATGGGCATATTTTTTTTGAAAATTTTTCTTCAAGATGGTTGTTCCTAAAGAAACGTTGAAGCCTGTGTTATTGTTTCGATTAAACAGATTCAATTGCAGACCTATTTTTAACTGAAACCTAATTTGTTCTTTCCATTTTCTTTCCCAACCCACAAATGGATCAAGGGTAAGTTGCGAACCGTTGTTGCGTTCAACGTTCATAAAATTAATTTCCTGTCCTATGAAAAAAGATTTAGGGTTTAAATAATGGTTTCGATTTGGATAGTATTGATAGCCAAAGCCAATCTTTTTTATGTAATAGGGTTCGGCAGGCGAATTAAAAATATTAGCATAATAAAGTTTGTGGCCATGCACAGCCATTCCTAATTTAAGTTGGGTGCTAAACTGGCGGGCAGTTATTGCTTCGTTTTTAAATACTGAATAATAAGGCGTAGAGTAGTAACCATAGTTAAAGCCAGCCCAAAAGGTTTTATATTTTTTCCCCCTTACACTATCAATTTTATCCCAAGGAATAATTAAAAGCGATTCATCATTTTTTTTAAGTTTTACATCAAGCGAATCGCAACTAATGAGTGTTCCAGTTTGGGTATTGCCATCCTTAAATACGATTTCGTCGTTAAGCAGTCGCCTGTATTTCGAACAACCGCTAAGGCAATAGACAGTGACTAATGCGAGCAAAATATAGGGGTTAGATCGATTTATCAAGGCTTTTTATTGATGAATGCGTAGGCAACAAACATAGTTATTTTCAGAGTTTTACGAGTTTAATAACCCTAAAATTTTCAAGTTTTAAATAATAAATACCCGATTTTAGCTCGCCAAGATCAAAGGCATTATTAGTACCCTTGAAGCGATAGATTTTTCCTAAGCCATCGGCAATTTCTAGGTTTTCGAAAATTATTGCCCCCTCAAGGTTTAATGTTTTGATAAAAGGATTAGGAAAAACTGAGCTCTTTTTTGGTTCAAGGGCAGTGTAAGTTAATTTTAGATTAATTAGTGAATCGGCTTTGTTAATGTTGGGAATCCCAAAGCCCATACTGTCATTGGGCGTTTTATAGAGATGGGCACTTTGACGAATGGCATTTAAAATAATGGTGTTGTTTACCGTAGGAAATTTTTGTTTCAAACAAGCCACAAACCCAGCCATGATGGGGCCCGAAAAGGATGTGCCGCTACCTCGGCGCATTACATTATTGGTGCCAATGATAGCCACTTTATGGCCCATTGCCATTACATCGGGCTTTATTCGTTTATCGGCACTTGGGCCAAACGACGAAAACTTTGCGTGTTTGCCAAACGAATCTAAGGCGCCAATGCACAATACATTTTTGCCATCGCAGGGCGCAGTAATGTATTTCCAAGGTTTTTGGCCCTCATTGCCAGCGCTGTTTGTTATAAAAATACCACGGCTAAAGGCCATTTCGGCGGCGCGTGTAATGATGGTGCTTTTTCCATCCATATCTTTATAACTGTAATTTCCTTCTAAAGTATCGAATAACGAATAGCCCAATGAAGAGTGGATGATATCTACCCCAATCGAATCGGCCCATTCTAGAGCTCTTATCCAGTTAAATTCTTCAACATGTCTTTCGGTGGCTACATCTTCGGTTCGTGCCAACAAAAAGGTGGCATGAGGCGCCGAGCCCACCAACGAATCTTTGATGTATCCCGAAATCAAGGAGAGAACAAACATACCATGCGCATCGTCATCGTAAACATTAGGGTTATTGGCATAAAAATCGCGGGTGGCTAATATTCCTTTTCGTGCGCGCAAACTATCAAAGGCTATAATGCTGTCGGTTTTGTAAAAACCTGCATCAAATAAGGCAATTCTTATGCCCTTGCCTGTGTTTCCTTTTTGATGATAAGTGTGCAAACCAAGCATTTTTAATTGCCTGTCGGCTAACCCATAATTAAATGTATCGTTTAGCTGTGCTTCAAATTTTTGAACTTTATATCGTCTACTGGGTTCGATATGGTTGACACATAACAGTTTTTCAATTTTCTTTAGCTCTTTTGTGTTATTTACAGAAATACAAGCCGCATTAAACCATTTTGACGTTCCAATAAGTTTACAGTTTTTTGAACTAATTTTATTCAAATAATCAGAATTGACTTGTTCGGCTTTGCTCAAAGATGGACCCTTAAAAAATACCCAATACGTTTGTTGAGCTTTAAGAAATGCACTTGAGAACAATAAACAAATGGCTAAGACAATTGGTTTCATACTTAATTTACAATATTTTTTAGTTCGTTGAGCTTCAACAGGGCTTCAATGGGTGTGAGTAGGTTGGGGTCGAATTTTTGTAATTCTTCGGATAGTTTTACCAATTTCGGGTCGTTTGATTGAAAAAGATTGAGCTGATAATCGTGGGCCTCGAGTTTTTTGGCAACTTCTTTACTGCTCGACATGGCTCTATCTTTTTCGAGTTTTAGCAAAATTTTAGCCGCTCGGCTTACTACTTTCAAAGGTATTCCAGCCATTTTGGCCACATGTATTCCAAAACTATGTTCGCTTCCCCCTTTGATTAATTTTCGGAGGAAAATTACTTTCGTTGTGGTTTCTTTGGTTTGTATATGAAAGTTGATAATTCCTGTATTCTTTGCTTCCAATTCATTTAACTCGTGGTAATGGGTGGCAAAAAATGTTTTTGGTTTGGCAGGGTGTTGGTTCAAATATTCGGCTATGGCCCAAGCTAAGGATACTCCATCAAATGTGCTTGTTCCACGGCCAATTTCGTCCAATATCACTAAACTTCTTTCGCTTAGATTGTTCAAAATACTTGCGGTTTCAATCATCTCAACCATAAAGGTACTCTCGCCTTGCGATATGTTGTCGGAGGCCCCAACGCGTGTATAAATTTTATCGACTATTCCAATTTCGGCATATTTGGCCGGTACAAAACACCCGATTTGAGCAAATAATACCGATAAAGCTGTTTGCCTTAAAATAGCCGATTTGCCCGACATATTTGGGCCTGTTAGTATTATAACTTGATTGCTTTGCCTATCCAATTGAATGTCGTTAGGAATGTATTCTTCGCCATTTTGCAATTGTTTTTCAATAACGGGATGCCTGCAATCCTTGAGCGTTAACGTTGTTGAATCGTTTATTTCGGGCTTGCAATATTTATTTTTTAGGGACAAATCCGCAAAGTTCAATAAACAATCGAGCTGTGCCAAACGCTGAGAATTGGAATGTACTTGATTAAAAAATTGGCCCAGGTATTCAACAAATTCTTTGTACAAATTAGCCTCAATGCTGTAAATTTTATCTTCGGCGGTTAATATTTTTTCTTCGTATTCTTTGAGTTCCTGGGTTATATACCGTTCGGCATTGCTTAAGGTTTGCTTGCGTATCCAATCGGAGGGCACGCGTTCTTTATGGCTATTGGTTACTTCCAAAAAATAGCCAAATACCGAGTTGTATGAAATTTTTAAGTTGGTAATTCCGGTGCGCTCGCACTCTCGTTTCTGAATATTTAATAGATAATCTTTACCCGAAAACGCAAGGCTGCGCAACATATCTAACTCCTCGTGATATCCACTTTTAAATATATCACCTTTATGGGTTAGCATTGGAGGCTCGGGATTGATGCTTGTTTTTATTTTGTTTACTGCTATCTCGCACAAATTTAAGGATGCGGCCAATAGCTTTAAATCTTCATTTTGAGTAGCTTCACATTGGGCTTTAATATGGTTAGTTATTTCGAGGGCCCTTTGCAATGCAATAATTTCTCGTGGGTTGATGCGTTGCAACGACACTTTTGTAATAAGCCGTTCGAGGTCGCCTATTTGCGTTAATTTTTGACGAATTTCTGAAGTAAATTTAACATTCGTTACGCCAAATTCAACCGTATCTAAGCGTTGTTTGATGCTGTTTTTGTCTTTTAATGGTAAGGCCAACCATCGCTTTAGCAAACGAGCGCCCATAGGTGTTTGGGTATGGTCTATTATTTCCAATACCGATTTTCCTTGAGGATGATTGCTGGCAAACAGTTCTAAATTGCGTGCAGTAAATTGATCAAGCCAAACATATTCGTCTTTATCTAGGCGTGCAATTTGATGGATATGACTTAAATTGCTGTGTTGGTTTAAGTTGAGGTAATGCAAGATGGCTCCTGCAGCGCATGTGCCGAGTTCAAAATCCTCGATTCCAAATCCTTTTAAAGAAGTGGTTTTGAAATGGGACATTAATTTTTCTTTGGCAAAACTTATATCAAAAATCCAATCGTCTAAACTGTAGGAATAAAAATCGCGAAAAACGGATTCAAATTTTTGTCGAAACGATTTTGGGTAAATTACCTCCGAGGGATTAAGGTTTTTGAAGAGTTTGATTATATAATCTAAATCGCCTTCGGCGCATAAAAATTCGCCAGTGGAAATGTCTAAAAAGGAGGCTCCAAATTTAGTGGACGATGGAAATATGGCAGCTAGATAATTATTTTGTTTAGCCTCTAATATTTTATCATTAATGCTCAATCCTGGCGATACCAATTCGGTTACACCGCGTTTTACAAGTGTTTTGGTAAGTTTTGGATCTTCCAACTGATCGCAAATAGCCACACGTTGCCCGGCCCTTACAAGCCTTGGCAAATAAACATCTAAAGAATGATGGGGAAACCCGGCCAATTCCACTTCGCTGGCTTTGCCATTGCTGCGTTTGGTTAAGGTAATTCCTAAAATTTTTGAGGTTTTGATGGCATCGTCGCCAAATGTTTCATAAAAATCGCCGACTCTAAATAAAACTAAAGCTCCTGGATACTTTTGTTTAACCTCGTTGTATTGTTTCATCAACGGTGTTTCAATATCAGCTATTTTTGCGCACAAATTATTATGGATTTAAGAGTCCGCAAATTAAAGAATATAGAGCTAAATCGCCTATCGATTGCCGCATTTAAAAATCAAAATCAAAATAAAATGATTTTGGTGCTCGACGATATTAGAAGCCTAAACAATGTAGGATCCTTATTTAGAACCTGCGATTGCTTAGGGATTGGCAGAATATACCTATGTGGAATAACAGGAAAACCACCACACCGCGACATTTACAAAACATCGCTAGGAGCCGAAAATAGCATTGAATGGGAATATTACCACGATATCGAAGCACTCCTTCATGCCTTAAAAAATCAAAATTATCATATTATTGGCCTCGAGCAAACCGATAGCAGTATTAATATTTGTAACTTCGCAACAGTCGCCAAACCCATAGCCTTGATAGTTGGAAACGAAGTAGAAGGTGTAAGCGACAAAGCCCTGTCGCTATGCGATACGATTTTAGAAATTCCTCAATTTGGAACCAAACATTCGTTTAACGTAGCCGTTAGTGCGGGTATTGCCTTATGGGAATTGGTGAGTAGGCAAGGTTCTAATCCATTAACATAAGTATTGATTTAATAAAACGAGCTAGCATTGCATCCAATCTTCAAAATAAAATCAAAAATATCAATCGTGCATTGGGCATGGCCCTTATTTATATTATTTGGACATAATAACCTTGCTGCTCAACCTAAAGATGCCGTAACTTATTTGTTATCAAAAATTAAAAATGAACAACACAGGATTGATCTTTTTGATACGGTAGCTGACAATAAAGTTCATTTTAATAATAAAGAGCTATCCGACAAAATCCAGCAGGTATTGTTTTTTAAAGTTAACGACTTGGTTAAACTGGTTCAGATACGAGAAATTAATTACAAAATTAGACTCATAAAGTTAGAAAGCATTTTAAATATTTTGCGTCGTATTGAGCGTGAAAATATAGAATTGACAAACGTGTATGAGCCACAAATTAACCTTGCAAACCGATGTACCATCGAAAACGACTTTACAAAGTTAATTCCTTCAATGTTAAGCAATCCTATAGGTGCGCTTAAAATTTTGCCCTTTTATAGCGATAAACCCCAAACGCGCGAATTTTTATTAAAGGTCGTAAAAACAAGTCCTACAGAATTATTAAGCAACTACAAACTAATTACAGAACAGCCCTATGCCGATACCATTCTTTTAGAGCTAATAAAATATGCCCCTGGTGAAGTAAAGGGTTATTTATATTCGCAAAATGCGGTAAGCAATAGCATACGAAATTCAAAAAATTCGTGGATGATGGTATTGGTAAAAATATATAATGAAGTGGGTATGCGAAGCCGCGCTTACTCGTTTTTAGACGACATTTATAAAAAGAAAATAAGCATCAATACAGCCGATAGCTATGGCAATGAATCCAATATTTACCTCAAAAAACTAATAGCCATGATTGGCCGTAAGCAAGTGGCGGCACGATTTACGATAGAAAAAGAACTGCAAGAACTCAGCCTTAAGCAAATACGTGAAATTAACGATTTGCATGAGGAAAAAGAAGAAAAGCGATTTATGAGCCTTCAATCGTTAAGCGCAAGTGAGATTTATACACTTATGGTTTTAGGCGAAAGCGAAGTGTATACATCCACATTTATCGGATTATACAAGCGAATGCAAGCTAAAATAAAGGAGCAGTCGTTTTACGAGTTTTTAGAAGAACAGAATTTTTTTAAGTTTCGCTTATTCATCAAAATGTGCAGCAGCTACAATACCTTTCATCTTATTTTCGACAAACTATCGGTTGATGAAAGAAGTAAATTGTTTCGAAAATTTTGTGAGGGCTTAGAAACTGACAACGGCAACCTCGAAAATGCAGTTACAGTAGCCGATACTTATGGTAGCCTTAAAGATGAGGAGGCTAAAAAGCAATTAGAAAAATTAATTACAAATTATTTCTATCTTGTAACAGGCAAAGGCGATTTTGAGGCTTCTAAATTGTACGAACTTTTACTCGAAATCATCACCAACAAAAAAACGGCTAAACACCATAATATGGCTTCGGTTTTGTCCAATCAATTGTTTCATAACGACACCTGTTTTGAGCAGCAAATGTTTTACGACGACAAAGATGGGGAAGCCAGTTTTAGATCATTTATATTGAGTTACAAAAAACCCGATTGGAAAATAGAAGAGTTTAAAAATTTTGTAAGAATACGTTCAACTACCGGAAAAGCAATCCTTATTTATGCCAATAGACCCGATAAAGAGGCCGAAGGTCAAAATCAAATCAAAGATCTATTTACCAAAGCCAAGCATTGGCCCGAAATAGTAGCGCATAGGGGCCATAGTTATTATGCTTGGGCTACCATCGAATCGCTGCATTCGGATGTTAGGGTTGTGGTATTGGGAAGTTGCGGAGGATTTAATAATGTAAATAAGGTTTTAGAGCTTAGTCCCGACAGCCATATCATTTCATCCAAACAGATAGGAACCATGCTGGTAAACAATGAAGTAATTTTTCAGATGAACGAAGCCATAAGGCAAGGTAAAGATTTGGACTGGGCGACGCTTTGGGAATCTATACACCTTAAATTTAAAGGGAATGCCGAAGCTCTGCAACGCTTTAACGACTATATTCCTCCTCATCAGAATTTAGGCGCAATATTTATTAAAACCTATAGGGAACGACTCTAGGAAATAGAGTACATAGCTTTATTTATCCTGCAGAATAAGTTCTTTACCATCTTCGATGATGACTATTTTTTGTTTCTCTGTTCTAAAATTTTGATATTTTGCGCCATATCCCGAAACGGTACATTCATAAATTTTTACAATTCCCACGAAATTTTTGGTGGAAGTAGTGTAATTAGGATGAACCAAAAAATCATACTCTCCTGTTGCCAAAGCTTTGTATGCTGCAGCCGATCGCACTTTATTGAGTTTAGCGGCTTTAAACACTTTTAAATTTAAGCCCGAACTTCCGGCATCGGTACTATAATTTATTCCATCGGCAGTGGTGTGGTCGCCTTTAATTCTAAAACCCAAAACATAAGTACTGGTGCTTTTGCCGGTAAGTTTAGTGGTTTCGTTTACAACAATGTCAGCTTTGATGGGATCTAATTGAACATTTCGAGAAACCACTGGTGATGACTGATATCCCTTGTTTGTAGACATGCATGAGGATAAGCAAATTGCTAAAGCGCAACTTAAAAAAAGATTTAGATTGGTTTGTTTCATTTTGTTTTGCGTAGTCGCCACTTTAAAGTTTTTTTTTAAAACCATCCCTTAATTTAATATGCCAAAGACAATTTCGGCCATCGAAAAAATAAAAGAGAATACCTTTGCAATAATAAGGGGGGATATTTAACTTTCCTAACCTCAATACGTTAATCAATTTTCAAATCTTCAAATTATCAAATTCCCAAATTCAACCGCTTTTGTTGAAATAATCTTGATAACATGGGTGGTTTGCTCACAAAAATCTTTTAGCTTTGCATCCCGTAAACACAGGTTTTATTTTAACCTAAAATTATGCCAAAATCTAAATTTGTATTTGTTACGGGAGGCGTTACCTCATCATTAGGTAAAGGAATTATATCGGCATCCTTAGCCAAATTACTTCAATCACGAGGGTACACTGTTACCATTCAAAAGTTCGATCCCTATATTAATGTCGATCCGGGAACCATGAACCCCTATGAGCATGGCGAATGCTATGTGACCAACGATGGTGCCGAAACCGATTTGGATTTAGGGCATTACGAGCGGTTTCTGAATTCAGCCACTTCGCAAGCCAATAATGTTACAACTGGACGCATTTATAAAACCGTCATCGAAAATGAAAGGCGAGGAGAATATTTAGGCAAAACCGTTCAGGTTATTCCTCATATTACCAATGAGATAAAACGAAGAATGATGATGCTGAGCGAAACAGGTCAATACGATGTAATCATCACCGAATTGGGAGGAACCGTAGGCGACATCGAATCGCTGCCTTATATCGAGGCCGTGCGTCAATTAAGATGGGAACTGGGCCAAGATGCCATTTGTATCATTCATCTCACGCTTATTCCTTATTTAAAGGCAGCCAAAGAGCTTAAAACAAAGCCCACTCAACATTCGGTAAAAGATTTACAGGAATTAGGCGTTCAGCCAGATATATTAGTTTGCCGCACCGAGCATAAACTCAATGCCGATATTCGTAAAAAAATAGCCCTTTTCTGCAACGTCAATCAAAACGCAGTTATCGAATCGATTGATGCCGATACCATTTACGATGTTCCCTTATTAATGCTCAAGGAAAAATTAGATAAGGTAACCTTAGCTCGACTAAAACTACCCTTGCGCAACGAACCTGAATTAGAGGCGTGGAAAGACTTTATTTTAAGGGTTAAACATCCAAACAACGAAATTACCATTGGTTTGGTTGGTAAATATGTTGAATTGCAAGATGCCTATAAATCCATTATCGAATCGTTTGTTCACGCTGGTGCCGAAAACGATTGTAAGGTAAACATCAAAACCATACAAAGTGAATTGTTGACCCCCGAAAATGTCAAAGAAAAGTTAGGGGAAATGGATGGGGTACTTGTAGCGCCAGGCTTTGGCAACAGGGGTATAGAGGGTAAAATTGAAGCCATTCATTATTTGCGCACGCATAATGTTCCTTTTTTTGGCATTTGTTTGGGCATGCAAATGGCTGTTATTGAATTTGCTCGTAATGTTTTAAACCTAAAAAATGCCAATTCAACCGAAATGAATACTTCGACAACCGATCCAGTTATTGATTTGATGGAAGGGCAAAAAGAAGTATCGCAAAAGGGTGGAACGATGCGCTTAGGGGCTTATCAATGCGAATTGAAGAAAGGAAGCAAATCGATAATCGCTTATGGAAAAAATAAGATTAACGAACGCCATAGGCATCGATACGAATATAACAATGCCTACGAAACTGCCTTTGAGAAAGCAGGAATGGTAGCCACTGGCAAAAACCCGGAAACCAACCTTGTTGAGATTGTTGAAATTCCCAAACACAGATGGTTTGTGGGCGTTCAATATCATCCCGAATTAAAAAGTACAGTCGAAAATCCTCACCCTTTGTTTGTGAAATTTGTAAAAGCTTGTATGGATTATTCGGCCGATAAGCCGTAATTTTTCGGTATTATTGATTTACTCCTAAACGCAAACGTGTCAGTTACCCTATTAACTAATTTAACCACTAAAACTTTAAATTTTATAATCCATAATGTGTACCCTTAGTTTTCTGCCAACGGGCGGAAACGATTTTGTGCTCACCTGCAATAGAGATGAATCTTTAGAGCGCGCCAAAGCATTGCCTCCGCAAAAACATATTTTACAGCATTTAGAAGTACTTTACCCACAAGATCAGAAGGGCAAAGGAACGTGGATAGCCGCTTCGGCCAATGGATTTTCGTTATGCCTAATGAATGGGGGATTTGTAGATTACAAAAGCAATCCACCTTATCGTAAAAGCAGGGGCTTGATATTGCTCGATTTTTTTGAATATAATAACGTTAATCAGTTTGTGGTAAATTGCGATTTTAATCGTATAGCACCTTTTACCTTGATAATTGCAGAGTATAAATCTACTTTAAAACTGTATGAATTAGTTTGGGATGGAAAACAGGCTCATTTGTCAATCAAAGATCCAAAACTGCCTCAAATTTGGTCTTCATCATCTCTCTATACGCCAAGCATGAAAAATCAACGTTCAAAATGGTTTGATTGCTGGCTTAAGGAAAATTCAGAAAACTTGAATCCACAAACTGTAAAACATTTTCATTTAACTGCAGGCGAAAATGAAATTGAAAACAGGCTTGTGATGAGGCGAAAGGAAAGCGCAACCATAAGCCTCACTCAGATCGTAAAAACCAAACAAGCTTTAGAAATGAATTATTTTGATTTTTCAAAGAAAACTGAAAGTAATTTGGTCTTGGAATTAACCTGATTTGCAATCCCACTCCGAGTGTTTTGCGGTAATTATTAGTATATAAGCGTTTAATACATAGTAAATACAGGTTAATGCTTAAGCTTAAATGAGCATAAACAAAAAAATAAGCATGTAGGTAAACACACTATTTATGCCCGTGTTATCGTTAAAAGATTTAGTTCAAAACATGATTTTTCGTCTATTTTTAGCATTGCTTTTAACTTTATTTACCCTTCAAGGAAGGGGGCAATCCTACACAATTACGCCTCAAATATTCGATTTCAATACCGTTGAATTATGGAAAAACGATACCGCTGTGTTTACACTTAAAAATACCAGCCAATCGCCTTTTATTTTTTTACCCATCCGCTATGCCGACGAGGTTTTACTCATATTGCCCGAAGGCAAGATTGAGGTAGGAGAAAGTGTTCGAATCAAATTAGTTTATTTTACGCAAACAAAAGGAAATTTTAAAAAAAGTATTCCTGTATACATCAGCACATCGTCGACGCCGATTGAACTGACTATTAAAGGTAAGATTAATGATTTCCATAAAGATGCCATGCTCAATTGCCCTTCTTTTGACGAAACCAAACCTCAAACTGTTGCAGAACACAGCATCATTATAAGTGTTCAAGATGGCATTACTGGCAAGGGCTTGAGTGGGTTTGAAATGGAACTTAAAAACAATTTGTTTTATCAAGCCATAGCAAAATCGGGGAGAGATAGAGTGCGATTTGGCCCAATTCCCCCAAGCCTATACATGGTTGCTGTTTACTTAGTGGGTTATGAACCTAAAAATGAGGAAATCGCGGTGAATACGACAACTAAAAAACACATCATAAAATTGTATCCCAAAGTTGATACAACTCAAGATTGGATTTTAACCGACCATCTGCAAGGCGATACCGCAATTGAAATTAAACACACTATCAAGAAGGATATAGACATAGAAAAATTACGACAAAAATTTAACGATCAATTCAAAAACAAGCAGATTATTGAAAAAGATGTGCTCATTGTAAAAGAAGAAACAAGCGACACCTTGCAGAAACAAAAAGTCGAAACCCATTTGCGTCTACTTCCGGACTTTAATCAGGATGGCACCCTAACCAAAGAAAAATATGCCAGCAATAACCTCGTATTTTTAATAGATGTATCAAGTAGCATGGAAAGGCCCGAGAAATTGCCCTATCTCAAAAAGTCGATAAAAAACAGTGTGAGTGTTTTGCGAAAAGAAGATTTAGTTACCATTATTATCTATTCGAGCAATGTGAAAGTAGTGTTGCAAGGCGAACCTGGCGACCATAAAGAGAAAATTAACACCGTTATTGATCAGTTGACAGCCAAAGGTCTATCGCATGGCTCCGAAGGCTTAAATATGGCGTATGCCAACGCCAAAATAAATTTTATACCAAAAGGGAATAACCAAATTATTTTGGTTTCAGATGGACTTTTTAATTCACAGGACTTTTCGGCCAGCGAAATTTATAAATTGGCTAAATGGAATGCCGAAAACGAAAACATTAAGACATCGGCCATAGGGTTTGGCAAAAATAAGGAAGCCATTAACTTTATGAAAACACTCTCCGAAAACGGATCAGGCAATTTTATACAAATTGTTAATGAAACAGATTCGGTATTGGTCAATGAAATTATGGCAAATTCTAGACGATTTTAATAATTAAAGGTTACGTCCAACAAAAAACCCAT
>CAMDXE010000009.1 GCA_945878925.1 Chitinophaga pinensis | reverse complement strand
TGGATAGGCCATTCGAAGAACACATTGAACCACCACCCCAATTTATCAAACAGGGGGTTCTTTTTTGAAAATAACAAACTGGATGCCGTTAACACAGAAAAACCAATACCTTTGACTCTGAATAAAAAACGTTTAGGACACTATTGGTATGAGAAACATCTTGATTCATGAATACTTTGGGATTGATTCTGAAATCTTATGGGAAATAATAAAATTTGACTTAGCAGATTTGAAACTCAAAATTCAAGAAATACTAAATACTATATAAAAAGGAAATGGTGCCAAACTAAGAAAACTTTAACGCAGGTATCATTATAGCAACAGCATCTAATAGTAAGTATATTTAGATGGCTGCTTTGTAGTTAGAGGGGGCTTAAAGTAGGCTAAGAGGTTGCCCCCCAACCAAATATTCCTGCAAATCGTTACCAAAAAGGCATAAAAAAAACCGCCAATTGCTTAGCGGTTTTTTTATGGTGATGGTCTTAAATTTTTTTAAGCTTCTAGAGCAACATTAAGGGTTACATTAACTGAAATTTCGCGGTGTAAATTTATAACCGTGGTATATTCACCCAAAAATTTGATATCGTCAACCACTATCTTGCGTCTATCTACGTCAAATCCTTTGTCTTTTAAGGCTTGAGCAATTTGTATAGTCGTTACCGAACCAAATATTTTACCATTCGATCCAGCTTTAGTGATAATATTTATAGTTGTTCCATCTAACTTGGCAGCTGTTTCGGTTGCAAGCATTTTAATTTTTTCTTGCTTGTATTTGCTTTGTTTGATGTTTTCGGCCAAAATTTTAAGGGCCGATTCGGTAGCTAGGCTAGCTTTTCCTGTTGGAATTAAGAAATTACGTCCGTAGCCATTTTTTACAGCTACAACGTCGTCTTTTTGTCCCAAGTTTTTTATATCTTCTTTTAAAATAATCTTCATTTTATTTTCCTCCTATTTTAATTGATCGCCTATGAATGGTAAAATTGCTAAATGTCGGGCGCGTTTTACAGCTTCAGCCACTTTGCGTTGATATTTTAAGGACGTTCCTGTAAGTCGACGTGGTAAAAGTTTGCCTTGGTCGTTTACGAATTTCATTAAAAATTCAGAACTTTTATAATCTATATATTTAATCCCGCTTTTTTTGAACCTGCAGTATTTTTTCTTAAACTGCAAAGGCGAGTTATTAAACATAAAACTATCGTCTTGTGCGGATGATTTTTTTATTCTGCTCATACGGTGGCCTCCTTAACTTCTTTTGGTTTGTTGAATTCGCCTTTGCTACGACGCTCGTTGTATAATACGGCGTGTTTGTCGAGGGCAATAGTTAAATAACGTAGTACTTGTTCGTCGCGTCGAAACGCTAATTCGAGCTTGGCTACAATAGTGCCTGGTGCTTTAAATTCGAAGATGTGGTAAAAACCTGTACTCTTTTTAGCAATGGGATAAGCCAATTTTGTTAATCCCCAGTTTTCTTCGCGGACAATGTTGCCGCCTTGCTCTGTAATCAATTGGCGAAAAGAGGCAAGGGCTTCTTGCATCTGTTTTTCGGCCAATACGGGCGTTAGTATGATTACAGATTCATAATTTTTTAATTCCATTTTTTTTGAATCTATTTTGTTTTAAGGGCCGCAAAGATAATCATTGCATCCTAAAATTCAAATGGGTTTTTTAAAATGTTTGTAGTTCTGGATTTTATCCTCTTTTTGCTATTAGTGAAGGATTAAATTGAAAAGAAGATAACTTACAAATTGTATGGCGGTGTTGATGTGTTTTCAACTAATAATATGAACTTACCTCAAAATATTAATTGAACCAGAATAATGATAAGATCCTTGATTTGATTTTGCATTTACTAAAACGATGTATCCTCCAATGGGAACCGAGGTGTTTTGATAAGTCCCATCCCAGTAATTCTTTTCATTATTTGTTTCAAAAAGCAATACACCCCATCTATTATAAATCTCAACTTTAATTTCAGTTAAACCCATTGAAACAATTTCAAATTTATCGTTTAGCCCGTCACCATTAGGACTAAATGAATTGGGTACAAAGATGGTTGGTTGATATTTTAAACAAAGAATGTTACTTGCTGATTTATTTGAACCCAAGGATTGATGACCAACTATTCGATAACATTTTTCAATTAAAGAATTATCTAATTCTAAAAAATGGTTGTCAGTATAATTTAAAGATGACGAATTACTAAGGCTTTCAAAAACATTGGATTGGTTGTTGAAATATTCAATAGAATATTCAGAAACACCATTTGGCCATTTCTCATAAGGAGACCAATTGATTACCGAAAATTTATTAAAAGTATCTGAAAAACCAGTTAGCAAAATGGTTTTAGAAATATCACTCTTTATTAAATTTCTGCAGGTATCTAAACCACTAACCGAAAAGCTGTAGCTATTTTTGGATGTATAATAATTAGTAACGACAAGGTTCGTATCTCTTGTAAATTTTGACCTTGTGCCATCAGATATTTCATATTCTTTGGCTTTATTGAGTTTCCTCCAATTTATGGTAATCTCATCTTGATTACTAACAGTTACATAATTTATGAGCAAACTATCCTTCCCCCTAAACCCATCTAAAACTGAAATAGTTTTTGTGGTTTCACTTACACAACCCGATGGGGCGAATAGCTTTTGCTTTACGGAATAATTGCCTGGTTTATCAAAAATAAATTCAATTTTTTTGTTCTGATACAAGCTATCTTCTTGCACAAGCCGGCTGGTATCATATTCCCATAATATCCTATCACACATACCAACAAAGGTGTTTTTCACTTTTACTCTTAAAGGTGCACAGCCACTATATTCACTAAGTTCAAATCCAGGTTTTGGAGCATCTATAACTCTGATTGATGAAACAAACGTATCCGAACAATTTTTATAATTTACGATGTAGGTAATTTTAAAAATTCCCGTATCGATATAAGCGTGTTTTATTTGCACATTATTTAATTGAAATAAGGATGAATTGATAGCCGTATCTATCCCATCGCCATAGTTTACCTTAATGTTTGAAGATAAATTGGGCAATAAGCCAATAATGCTTTTATCCTTAAATATAGCCGGGTTATAGCGGCAAGCAATGCCAAAATAATCCAATTTTGCCACAGGGGGTATGTACACTTTAAATGTATCAGTTCTCCTACTCATGCAGCTATCCCTTTCATAGCCAAAAAGAGTTACTTTATGTTTATCCGTTTCATTATATTTTGGATTAATTTTTTTACCCCAAAAAGTTAAGGTATCATCCACCACCCACCTGAAAAATTTATAAATGGTATCGGCATCTGCGGCCAAACTATCCGTTGGGCACCAAAGGGATTTATTGGATATTTGGAGCTTATGGGAATTGTATTTGGCTAAAAATAGCCCGGCATTTTGAGTACTGGAGGAAGCCTGAAATCTAAAATCACCAAATTGGATGCTGCTTCTGGGTATTTGGCTGTTAAAATTTGCATAGGAGCCATAAAGGTATAGGTTGGAGTATTTATCCATGTTTAAGTATCCATACCCCAAAGTTTGATCTACATCTATATTTATTATTTCAATCAACTTGCCATTTTTATCTAATTTAAATATCGGGTTCAGAAAAATGCTTATATAGTCGGCATAAAAAACGGAGTTTCCTGAATAAGCAGTATCAAATAAATGTGTAGAAACAAAAATATTGCCATCATTGTCCGTCACTAAATCAGTATTAGTGCCGTAATTATCGCAATCAAGCATCCAATGCCATTTATAGTTTAAATTACTATCCATGCAAACTATTGCAAACTTATGCAAACCCCTCTTTACAGGGAATTGTATATTATCGAGATACGTAGTATCTGTCATACCAATCCGTATCAGTATATCATTATTTTTACTCTTTGTAATAACATGTAAACCTCTGTTTGAAGGCACAGTACCTGTAAAGGTTTTCGAAATAATAGTATCGCCTGAATAATCCAGTTTTAGCAATCGGGGGCGGGAAATATATCCATCGCTAGTTATAGAATTAACATTCAGATAGATATAATTGTTATCTAAATAACAGTTATATTGCCCAATGGAGCCATATTTATCAAAAGCATAGGATTTATACCAATTTAGGTTTGAAGTTTTTAAATCAATGCAGGCAATTATCCGGTCGCTATATCTGTAATTAAATTTAGGTGGAATAGTGGTATTTTTAAACATTAAGGAATCATTAGAGTCTCGGTTTCTGTTAATAGTTAAAATTAGCAGGTTACCCTTTATATGATACCAATCCAGAAATGAAAGGCGATAAGAAAGGTAAAAAGTTCAATTAAATCCTTTTCATTTCCATTTTTGTCATATTTTAATAAATAATATTTATTTAACAAACTGGGAGAGATTGGATTTTTGGTAGTTTTATTGGCAAATTTAAAATCAGAGTAGCTTCTTGTTTGCTCAAGAATGATGTATAGTTCATTTTCCCGGTTTAATAAAAATATAAAATTACCAGGTGGTAAAGATTTATCCCATATTTTCTTGCCTTTCCTATTAAGTTTTATAAGTTTTCGGACATATTTAATGTAAGAAGCGGAATCACCATTAGTTGATTTTAAGACCATATCATTAGAGCCATTGCCATTTGTAGTTAAATAACTGTTACCAAAGCTATCAACCTGATGATTAAATATCCTAGGTAAGCCTTTCTTTTGAGCCACGTCAATCCCCCAATCCCAACCTTGGGCTGATAAAAGATTGTAACTAAAAAAACATATCAATAAAAAGAGTATCCGCATTTGTTTTTTTTATGATAAAGTGCAGAGCAAGCTAAAAATTGCATACTCTACACAAATTTAAGTTTATATTTATTAATTATTTCACTATCAATTTTTGAGCGGTGTTAATTATCCCTTTTTGTTCCAGCACCACCTGATAAATGCCTTTGGGATATTGGGATACATCCACTTCTGTAAAGGTGGATTCGATATACTGGGTCCAAACCAATTTACCAATGGCATCATAAAGTTTAAGAGTGCCAACAGGGGTTAGTACTTCGATAGTAAATTTGGTATTGGCAGGATTCGGATAAATTTTAAGCATGGATTTTTGTTCCGGTGTACGAACACTTAAACCTCTGCCAAGGCAGTTTAACTCACAAAGTTTTGCACTTTCCTGATTGACATCATTTGGAGAAATACCCAACAGACCAATATCAGTTGTAATAATTGTTGAGGTAGCACATGTTGGCTCTTCATTAAGAATCGCTGACTTATAAAAATAGGTGAAAGCACCTGCGCCAAAATCATTTTTCAAATGTTGCTCAGGGTCTATTGTACAGGCCGGGTAAGCGTCAGTAATAAAACGATTACCTGCCGATAATAAGGAACTACCCTGGGTTTTTAATACTCCTCTATTCAAGATGCAAGCATTAAAGCGTTGATAAAAATCATTGCATTTTATATCCGTTTGTAAGTTATTTCCATTTACTTCAACACCTATTGCATCTGATGGCGCTATTGAGGTACCAAAAAAATGATTTTTCTGAACTTTGGAAAATTCATGTGTAAGGGAAGAGCAAAATATAGAAACAAAAGTTCCAGTAGGTTCATTACTTGTTAAAGTGTTATCAAAAATTATATTTTGATGGTTTTGGCTTGTATTTATAAAATGCATGTGTGAGCCGGGAACTCCTGGTGGGAACTTAGCATTTGCAATATCATAACTGAATGTGGACCCAAAAATTTTTAAATTATCAATTGCATTTGTTGAAACTGCATCATGTATATTGGTAAATATTGTTTGTTGTATCCCGATTTCATTTCGGACTGAAGTGCCAGAGGCTACCGTAGCATCAATACCAAACGATAAGTTTTGAAACTCACATTGAATTGAGCCTGCAAATTCAGGACAGCCGGTTTGAGAGTTCATCGTACCCAAACCATTTTTATGTAAGGCGTAGCTGCTTTCAATACTTTTGATGCCTGTGCCCCGGGTATTGTTATGGCCTACGGCATAAATATGTAAATCATTATTCAAAAATTTACATCCGGCAAAATCTACCCCTCTAACTCTTGTCATCTTTACAAGGATTACATCATGAAAATCATGATTGTAATGCATATACATATTATCGTTTGTAAAGTATCGCGAAATATGATCATTTACTTCAAAAGTTGTTTCGGTAAAATTTGAACCGCTTACTTCATTATCGGAAGGACTTAAATAAGGCTTAAGTTCGATAGCCGTAGAACAATTCCTAAAAATTCCTTTCGTACAGGTAATTCTGCCACCATTTTCAGAAGTAATTGCGGTTTTTGCATTTTGAATTAATACAGTACCTGAACTGCCATCAATCATTACCATCCCCTGAATGGAACTCAATGCATCCTTTGTAGCATCACCTTTTACCACAATTCCCGGCCATTGTGAGAGGTAAAAAACTTTTGCATCAGGGTAAATATCAAGTCCTGTATTCTTATCTGTGCTTTTATTGGCTCCTAAGCCTGATGTTTTATGAAGCCCCATAGATGTGATACCTCTTAGTATAGCACCGGTTCTTATAAGTAAAATGCCACCCATGAGTCCGCCGGTGCCGGCCCTTACTTCAAATCCACAGGCTTGATCGGTATAATAATCATCTAGCATCTCCACAATTTGTCCATTTTCAATTACCAGGATTGCACCGGGTTCTACGATTACCTTACCCTGTATTTTTTTTACATTACCAGCCGTATTCCAGGTTACTGTAGTTCCTGAGGGAATCGTAATACCAGTGGCCAGGTCATAAGCATCAATAATAGTTGTTCCATTATTCTGCCTGTGGCAGGCATCCCAGCTCCACCACATATCATCAATCCATGCATGCCAAGCCCAGAATAAAAAGACGGCAGCTGCGCGGTTCGGGCCTAAAGTACCCATTTGTGAACGTTGAATCGTTGTACCCCCCCCTATCAAAAGCAACATGGCCTCTATTATGATATAAATACTGTTGATTATCGCTAAAATCAGCCATATCGCTAAAATCAAATGTTCGAGAACTTCCTCCCCAATTAGAATCTGTACCGATAAAAGAACATAAAGTACCGGAAGGACTATATCGGCTTGGCAGCGGTATATTAATATTCGGGCTTGTTGTAAAAAATCCACTTTGGTTAAACTTATACCCGGGATTTGTATTTTTATAATCCTCTCTTGTTCTGCAACCACTGCCTCCTCCACATTTAGAAGAAATATTATCATAATTACCTCCGCTGGCGTCAAATCCATTGAAATAAGAAGGAATTACCTTAGATGGATCCCATTTAGGAAATGGTACATATTGGTCATACCCTTTGGTTCCATTTGGATCTTGTTCTAAAATAAATCTTTCCAAATCAATAAAATGGTCTCTATGCCATCTTAAATAATCATTGGTTGTATGCATTCTGGCAAAATCATTTCCATGCATAGTTATTAAATATGTGGTGAGCCATGCATCGAGTAGTTCGCACATTTCTTTTCTTTGAGCATCATTAAAATCAGCGTTTAAATCTTTACGCGGCCCTCGGGCGTTTGAATTGATTGAAATAAAGAGAGCAAAAAGCAAGATTAGAGGTTTGAGGATGTTAAATTCTTTCATAATTATTTTTTTATTCAAAGGTTTTATCAAAGCGCAAATTTTCAAAGGAATACATTATTCCATGAAGTGGAATAGAATATTAAATATTCTTGCTATTTTTGGAAACATTAAAAAATTGAACTATGACAGTTACAGAGCCAAATAAAGACTGGATACTTGACAATATACGAAATGTAATTGCGCAGAAAGGAATAAAATTGGAAAGTCTTTCCACATCCATTGGAATAACTCAGGGGGAATTATCCAAAATTTTGAATGGTGAAAGGAAGGATTATTTCAAGCATTTGTCAAGTATTGCCAAAGAGCTACACGTTAGCGTTCATTATCTGGTAATGCCGCAAAATGGAAATGTGTATTCAAATTATGGCAATATAACTGACTATGGTGTTGGACAAGCTTTAAATAAAGAGCATAATGATGAAAGTATCAAAATGTTATTGAATGAGAAGGATTTAGTAATAGAAAGCAAAAATGAACTAATTAGCCTGCTGCGCGCAGACATGGAAAATAAAAGGGTAGTATCAACATATCAAGGAAAAACTAATTGAAACTGAATTGTTGCTAAAAAATAAATAATTCCCTTAATCTCTTCATAAAATATTCAAAATAACTTTCGCATATTGTATATTTTATTAGCAAATTATCTAAAAGTCATAGAGCGTTTGCATTTATTTTGGCAACTTTCATTATCTCCTACTAAAAGTTAAAATTCGAAGTTATTCATCTATTTATAACTAAAGAAAGTTAAGGGTTGAGATTAGCCCCAACCTTTCTATAATCTTCAATGCCCTATTTTTTTGAAAATGTAAAATTAAGCTTCGACGTAGTTTGGATTTGGGTAATGGGATTAATAAAAATATAATCGGTTTCGCCTTTCATTTCGGTATCGCTTAAAACAACCTTGTCCAAAATAACTTTGTTGGCACTAATTAAACTAAAGTAGGCCGAGTTGGTTATTTCTATTTGGGTTTCGTTGGTTATAAATTTCCAATTGCCATCTTTGGCCGTTTGGGGTTCGGTTCCACATTTCAAATTTCCATTGTCAATGGTCATAGTTCCATCGGCATTAAAGATTATTAAATTGTCTTTTTGACAGGTATCAATTAAGGGGATTTCGAATAAACTATAAAAGGTTAGATTTTGAGTTCCGATAGTGGTAACAAGTGGAGGGTTGAAGGTAGCTTTTACCAATAGCCAATTGTTTCCTGCTAATTTTTCGGTATTTGTTTTTTCTATGGGATCAATTTTTTCGTCTTTACACGAATTAAATACAAAGGCATTTAGGCAGAGTAGAATAATAAAAAGCGAGGTGTATTTCATGTTTTTTTTTGGCAAAAGTGATTAAAAGATTTGATACTTCAAAGCAATTCGTTCATTTTATAATTTTAAGGGAAGCAAAGTTTATGCAATTAATTCTTGGGCAAGAAATTTTCCAGTTAAACTCTTCATATTTGCTGCAATTTGTTCAGGGGTGCCAGTGGCCATAATCTGTCCTCCTCCTTTTCCACCTTCGGGCCCGAGGTCGATAATATAATCGGTAACCTTAATAACATCTAAATTGTGTTCGATAACCAAAACTGAATTTCCTTTTTCTACAAATTGGTTTAAGAGGCCTAGCAGATTTTTAATGTCTTCAAAGTGCAATCCTGTAGTGGGTTCGTCAAGGATATAGATGGTACTGCCCGTTCCAATTTTTGATAATTCGGTTGCAATTTTTACGCGCTGTGCTTCACCGCCGCTTATGGTTGTACTGCTTTGCCCCAAGGTAATATAGCCCAATCCCGAATCGTGAAGGGCTTTAATTTTTCGGTATATACTAGGGATGAGTTCAAAGAAATCAACGGCTTCGTCAACTTCCATATTCAATACATCGCTTATTGATTTTCCTTTGTATCTAATTTCGAGAGTTTCGCGGTTATAGCGTTTAGCCATACAGCTTTCACAAGGGACTTCTACATCGGGCAAAAAATTCATTTCAATAACGCGCATTCCTCCACCTTGGCAGGTTTCGCAACGGCCACCTTTTACATTAAACGAAAAACGCCCCGGTTTATACCCTCTTATTTTTGATTCGGGAAGCTCGGCGTACAGATTTCGAATATCTGTAAAAAAACCAACATAGGTAGCGGGGTTGCTTCGGGGTGTTCGGCCAATGGGCGATTGATCTATTTTTATGACCTTATCAATATTCTCTAACCCTTTTACTGTTGTGTAAGGCAGTGGTTTTTTATGCGATTTGTAAACGTAATGCCCTAAAATTGGGTGCAAGGTTTCGTTTATCAACGATGATTTTCCGCTTCCCGAAACGCCCGTAATACCTATAAATAAACCTAAAGGAATTTTTACATCCACATTTTTTAAGTTATTTCCACTGCAGCCGCTTAGCTCCAAAAATTTGCCATTTCCTGTCCGACGTTTTTTAGGAATATCTATTTTTAGATGCCCATTGATATAACCTGCTGTTAGGGTATCGGATTGAATAAACTCTTTAGCCGTGCCCGCAAAAACAATTTGCCCTCCGTGTTTTCCTGCTTTAGGTCCAATATCTACAATATAGTCGCTTTGCATCATCATATCTTTGTCGTGCTCAACCACCAGTACCGTATTGCCAACCTCACGTAAGGCTTTTAGCGAATCAATTAATTTTTCATTGTCTCTTGGATGTAAGCCTATGCTCGGTTCGTCCAAAATGTATAAAACTTCTTCTAGTTTAGAGCCAATTTGTGTGGCCAGGCGAATGCGCTGTGCTTCGCCTCCGCTTAAAGTTCGAGCGGGATTGTCGATGCTTAAATATTCCAACCCTACGCCCAATAGAAAACTTAAACGCGCCAATATTTCTTTAATAATTTCGGAACCAATTATAATTTGTCGTTCGCTTAATTGGGTATGGGCCGATAGAAGCCACTCATTTAATTCGCCAATATTCATTCGGCTTAAATCGGAGATGTTTTTGCCGCCTATTTTGAAATGCAGCGCTTCTTGATTTAGGCGGGCTCCATGGCATAAAGGACACGAAATCATGCTCATGTATTCTTCGGCCCATTCGTCCATGGCATCGGTTCCTTTTTCATTATACGAATTTATAAGCATGTTGCATATGCCTTTAAAAACCGACTGAAAGGTTTGCTTAGCTCCGCTGCTATAGGTGTATTCAACTTCAAATTTTTCGTCGCTGCCATGCAGTATTATATCTAAGGCCTCTTCCGAAATATTCTCAATAGGGTCGGCCAGGCTAAATTTATACTTTTTGGCTATGGCTCGAAGCTGACTAAATGTATAGTTTTCGCGCATTTCGCCCAAGGGTAAAATACCTCCCTTATTAATGCTTTTGCGTTTGTCGGGAATAATAACGTCGATTTCGATATCCGATATTGTACCTAAGCCATCGCATTTCGAACAGGCGCCATAAGGCGAATTGAATGAAAATGAATTGGGCTGCGGTTCGGCATAGCTTAAGCCGCTTATCGAATCCATCAAAAACCGACTAAAATGGTGGGTTTTGTTGTCTTCAATATCCCAAACCATCATCACGCCTTTGCCTACTTTTAGTGCCGTTCTGACCGACTCGGTAATGCGGGTTTTGTTTTCGTTATCGGGTTCGATGCGGTCGATGACAATTTCAATATCGTGAATTTTGTATCGATCCAATTGCATGGCAGGTTTTATTTCGGACATTACATTGTCGATGCGCACCTTGCTATAGCCCATCTTTATTATTTGCTCAAACAGTTCGCGGTAATGTCCTTTTCTGCCTTTTACCATTGGGGCTAAAAAAACAGTTCGTTTTGAGGTGAATTTATTTAAAATGGTATCAATTATCTGCTCTTCGGTAAACTTAACCATTTTTTCGCCCGATATGTAGGAATAGGCTTCGCCAGCCCGGGCAAAAAGCAGCCTTAAAAAATCGTATATCTCGGTAATGGTTCCAACAGTACTCCTTGGGTTTTTGTTAACTGTTTTTTGCTCGATGCTTATAACCGGACTTAAGCCATCAATTTTATCGACATCGGGCCGCTTCATTTCGCCAATAAACTGACGAGCATAAGCCGAAAAGCTTTCCATATACCGTCGCTGACCTTCGGCATAAATGGTATCGAAGGCCAAGGAAGATTTTCCACTGCCGCTTAAACCTGTAAAAACAATAAGGCTATTACGAGGAAACGAAAGGGTAATATTTTTTAGATTGTGTTCGCGAGCCCCAATCACATCAATTGATGGATGCTCTAAATCAATCACATTTTGTGAAATTTGGTTTTGAAAATCTGTTTTTATAGAAAGATTCTCGCTTTCTGCACCTTTTTGCCTTTGAATGTCTGCCACTTTTTTACGAATCTGCAAAAGTAGATACTTTTAGGATTGAAAAATAGGGTAGGGGGAAAGATTTATGAATTAGGAATTACGAATTAGGAATTGCTTAGTTAAAGCTTTTTAAGCGGCATTATAATCAAAATGAATAATGGCCTCTAAATCTTTAAATTTAGATTGCTGCTGTTCTTCAATATCGTAATCATCCTGTAGGCCAAGCCAGAATTTTGCTGAATTGCCAAAGTATTTTGACAAACGCAAAGCTGTATCTGCCGTTACACGCCTATTGCCTTTAATAATTTCAGAAACCCGGGATTGAGGAATTCCAATATCTTTTGATAGCTTATAAGAGGTTATAGACAGGGGAATAAGAAATTCTTCATTTAATATTTCTCCTGGATGAATATTTTTTAGCGTTTTCATTTTTTTTACTTTTAGTGATAATCTATAATTTTTACTTCTGAAGCAATTCCATTATTCCATTTGAAAATTATTCGCCATTGATTATTAATTCTTATAGAATAAAATTCCTTCAAATCACCTTTTAATTTTTCTAATCTATTAGAAGGTGGTATTTGTAAATCTGCAATAGTTTGAGAGTTATTTAACATTCTTAATTTCCTTCTTCCTATTTCCTGAATATCTATTGAAAGCCCCTTAACTCTTTCTTGTTCCCAAATTAATTTGGTGTCTTTGGAGCCAAAGGAAATTATCCTTGTATCAATTTTAATAATACTTACGTCAAAAGTAGGAAAAATAATTTTATGATAAAAATATTTTATTCTTATGCCAATAGTGTCAAATTTCCTTCACCCCTTCAATTTCAAATACCAATTTTTCGCCATACATTTTTGCAGGGGTTTGAAACCCTGTGGCGAATTGGCCTCCCAATATTTTTCCCGCAATTAATAAACTGGCAGTGGCAGTTAAGTTGTAGGCTTCGGGGGTTTTAATTCGGATGGAAAGGCGTTGGCCGCGCTCATTACTTACTTCGGCCCACACATAGCAATAGGATTTTTTTCGTTGTTCGAAGTTGGGGCCAGCTGGTTTCTTATCAATTCGTCTCTGAATTAACATTCTAACTACATGGGTTCGCAACATCCAATTAATGAGTCCTTGAAATTTTAATAATCTATAAACTTTTGGTTTAACGCCTATATACGATTCAATATTTGGAATAGCAGTGCTTTCATAAGCAGTACTTAAGTCGCCCCATGGAATGCTCATTGTAAATAAACGTTTTTCACCAAAATCAACCCACAAGCCATTTTTGCCTAAGGCAATAGGAGTGAGTTTTCCATCAATCCTAACCAAAGCCTTTTCGCCCAAACGGCTTGCTACGGTAGTAGCCGTCCCATGCGAAACTGAACTTCCAATGGTAGCAAAGGCAATTTTTAAACGCGTGGCGTCAGGCATTTTATTTTTTAAGTGAACAGCCAAGCAATCGGTGGGAACTACATCAAACCCTATGCCGGGCATTAGCATTATATTGGCCAATTGCGCTTTTTTGTCAAAGGTTTTTATGCTTTCAAAAACGTCAACATCGCCATTGATGTCTAGATAATGAACGCCTGCTTCGATGCACGCATTTATCATTTGAGTTGCTGTATTTTTAAAAGGACCTGCAGCATTCATCACAACTTCTCCTAGTTTTAATAATTCTACTAATTCCTTAGGATTGCTCAAGTCAATAGCCTTGAAAGGGTAAGCGGTTTTTTTAGATTGACTTTTGAGTTTTTGTTCATTTCTGCCTGCCAATAAAACTGTAAGATTTTTAGATAAACTTTCTTCTGCAATTAATTCTCCGGTATAGCCGTAGGAGCCGTAAATGATAATTTGGTATTTTTTCATTGATAGTTCAAAGGTTGTAAATGTATTTGGAATGGCAAGACTTTATTTGATAATCCTATTTGTAAATTTTTTATAAATGGTATATTTGTTTTATGATTCATACGGTTAAAATTGATGACAGTACCGAAAACGGTAAATTAGTTTTAGATTTTTTGGAGGAGATCGGTATGGGAACAAATAAAGATATGGATCCAACGCTTAAAGAGTTTTTATTAAAAAGTTTGGAAGAATCAAAAAAAGGAGAATTAAAATCAAACGAAGATGTCTTCTCGGAAATTAGGCAATGGCTTCATTCAGTTTAAGGTGGACTACTAAAGCGAGAATAAGTCTAAATAGTATTCTTGAATTTTATCTAATTCAAAATGGTAATGCTATTTATAGTGTAGCTCTTGCCGGTGAAATTGAAAAAGGTGTAAAAATTCTTTGCAAACATCCCTTAAGTGGTAAAAGTATTTGTTTGCAAGATATTCATGAATTGGTTTTTGAAAGAAACTCTGTTTTTTATCGGATCGTAAATCAGGAAATTCATATACTGTTAGTTTGGGATAACAGAAAAAATCCGGAATTATTGAAGCAATTATTAGAGAAATAAAAAAGCCCCTGAAACTTAATCCAGAGGCTTTTATTTATTTTTTGTAAAACTTTTCCAAAGTTTCAAACTTTGGAAAAGTTGGATTTAGCTAGGCTAAAACAATTATTTTATTTTTTAAAAATTCGACGATACCACCTGTAATTTCAAATTCTTTATTTCCTTCTTTAGTATTTACCACTATAGTGCCCGATTGTAGGCTCGAAATAATATTGGCATGATTATTTAAGGTTTCAAATTTTCCGCCGGTTCCAGGAAATTTAACGGAAATAGCTTCGCCTGAAAATAAAGATTGGTCTGGAGTGATGATTTCGATAAACATTTTTCTTATTTTGAAGTTTCTGCAATCATTTTTTTGCCTTTTTCAATGGCATCTTCAATCGTTCCTACTAGGTTGAAAGCTCCTTCGGGATATTGATCTACCTCACCATTTAATATCATATTGAACCCTTTGATGGTATCATTGATATCAACCAACACACCTTTTAAGCCTGTAAATTGCTCGGCCACAAAGAATGGCTGAGAAAGAAAACGCTGAATACGACGGGCACGGTGTACTGCTAATTTATCATCTTCAGATAATTCATCCATACCTAAAATGGCAATAATATCTTGCAATTCTTTATAGCGTTGTAAAAGTTGTTTTACATTTTGAGCGCAATCATAATGGGCATCACCCAAAATGTCGCGGCTAAGGATTCGCGATGTAGAATCCAATGGATCTACGGCAGGATAAATTCCTAGTTCAGCAATTTTACGACTCAATACCGTTGTGGCATCCAAATGCGCAAAGGTTGTTGCTGGAGCAGGGTCGGTTAAATCATCTGCAGGTACATAAACTGCTTGAACCGAAGTGATAGATCCACGGGTTGTAGAGGTAATACGTTCTTGCATTACGCCCATTTCGGTAGCCAAGGTTGGTTGGTAACCTACCGCCGATGGCATACGACCCAATAGTGCCGACACTTCAGAACCCGCTTGGGTAAATCTGAAAATATTATCAATAAAGAAAAGGATGTCTTTTCCACCGCTTTGCTCATCGCCATCGCGGAAATATTCGGCAATGGCCAATCCTGATAAGGCCACACGTGCACGGGCCCCAGGAGGCTCATTCATCTGACCGAAAACCAAAGTAGCCTGCGATTTTTCTAATTCCTTTTTGTCAACCTTGCTCAAATCCCAACCTCCAGCTTCCATGCTGTGTTGAAATTCTTCTCCATATTTTATTACGCCCGATTCAATCATCTCGCGCAATAAGTCATTTCCTTCTCTTGTTCGTTCGCCTACACCTGCAAACACCGACATACCTTCGTATGCTTTGGCAATGTTGTTGATAAGCTCCATAATCAAAACGGTTTTGCCTACACCCGCACCGCCAAATAATCCAATTTTTCCGCCTTTTGCATAAGGCTCTAAAAGGTCAATTACCTTTATCCCAGTGTATAATGGCTCTGATTGGGTAGATAGTTTATCGTAGGTTGGCGCATCTTGATGTATGTTTCGTCCATTGGCATTGCTTAAATCACCAATTCCATCAATAGCCTCTCCAACCACATTTAGCAGTCGTCCTCTGATTCCCTCTCCAATCGGCATTTTTATTCCACCTTCAGTATCGGTTACATCCATTCCTCGAAGCAAACCTTCGGATGAATCCATCGCAATAGTACGTACTAGGTTTTCACCCAAGTGCTGTTGCGCTTCCAATACAATACGGGTGCCATCGTCGCGCGTTACATAAAGTGCATCGTAAATTTTGGGAAGTTTTGTGCCTTCTCCTTCAAAACTAACATCTACAACGGGACCGATGATTTGAACAATTTTTCCTTTATTTGACATGTGTTAAGGGTTCTGTGAATTTTGCCGCAAAAATAGATTTTTATATTTAATTATAAAAGGGTAGGCGGGAAATAATACTTAGATTTTTTTTGGACTGTTTTTTTCTTGAATAAGTTGAAAATCGATAATTATTTTTATTCGTTTATTCTATTCAGTTCGTTACCTGATTATTAATGAAGTACAAATATCTGTTTTCAGTTTATCGCAATTGCCAACCTAATTTTGGGCACAAAAAAGTCCAACGATTTACCCTAAGTTAGGCCTTTATTTTTGTGATTCATTGTATGGCTTTGTAAAACAATTACAGGTATAGAAATAAAATTTGAAGAATGGAAGGGAGTTGATGTTTATTTTAAATTTTTTAAGGTTTGATAATTCATCGATAAACCAACAATTTATTAAATTCGCAACTTATAATGGCAACGTTATCGCGAATACTAATCCTTGTTATATGTGTCCTTTTCGTAAGGTGCGCCTATGGCAACAACGATTATAGGCCGGCATTAGGGGATAAGTTTAATTATAAAATTTCGAAAAGTGGTGGCAAATCATTTACAGCGTCCTTTGTTTTTGATCTAATAAATAAAACACCCTCCTTTCATTTTAAATGGGGTACCGAAAACAGTAGATGGGGCACTTGGACCGAATCGAAAGAGAGCCACCCAACCCTATTAAAAGAACCAAGAGATTCAAATTTTTCGAAACAATGTATGCTTTTATATGTCGATTTAGACCTATTTAGGCTCATAAAATCAGGCAAAAAATTTAAACTATTTATTGATTATGAAGAAATTGAATTTGGGCCGAGCAAGGTGCAAAATTTTAAGCTCCCCATTGCTGGAGCCGAGTTGAATACCAAAATATTAACCGCTTCAACCTCCGATCAAAAATGGATTTTAAGCATTTTAGATAACGAAAGTTTTCCATTGATAACGAGTTTATTGGGCAATACTTCATGGCAATTGCAAAGCATAGTTCCATTTCCGATGTATCCTATCACCCACAATCTAATAGGCGAAGGCATAAATGCGAAGAAAGCCGAATTATTAAAGGCCTACATAAACGAAACCTGTGTGATCGTTGAGGCGAGGTATAGTCATAATTTCAACAAGGTAAACTTTAGCGAATATTTTTGCCCTACTGTAGGCATTCGATTGTCGTTGAAAAACGATTCCATTGTGTCGCTAAAATTGGTGAGCAAAGGCCATCGCAGCGATGGGTATACTTGGCAAACCTACCGAGGCTGTGTTTTAGGAATTTATGGCCTGGGCGACAAGCAAAAAGATATTGAGAAAACATTTGGAGCCCCAAATTCAAGCATAGCAGGGCGGCATCATTATTCCACTTACCGGCTTTCGTTATTCTATAATACTCAAGGCCAATTGGAAATGGTTGATTACGAGTAGTAATGAATGCCTGATAAATTTTAGCTGTATGCTTTTTTTTAGGTTTTAAAAGAAACTGAAAGTCTTAATTTTCAAGCGCTTTTTTTACAAGTTCCGTAGCTAATTTAGGGTCGGCTTTGCCACCCGAAAGTTTCATAACTTCGCCCATAAACAAACCTAATAATCCCACTTTTCCCGATTTGTATTCGGTAACTTTTGCTGGATATTTGGCCAAAGCTTCTGCTACCCACGCTTCTATTTCACTCGTTATTGACGATTGTACTAAATTCAGTTTTTCGGCAATGGTTAAGGGATTGGCTTCGTGGTTTTGCATGAGCTCGTTAAATATTTTTTGAGCACTTGTATGGCTTATAGTTCCACCATCGATAAGTTCAATAAGCTGAGCCATTGTTGTTGGGGGCAATGAAATATCGGTAAAGTCCAACGCATTTTCATTCAAATACCCTTTGATGTTAACCATTGTCCAATTGGCTGCAGCTTTATAATTCGAACAATGCTTGCAAATGTTCTCAAAATAAGCCGCAATTTCTTTGCTTTCAGTCAATACACCGGCATCGTAATGGTTTAGCCCATACACCGATGTAAATTTTTGAAATAATTCTTCGGGCAGGGCAGGCATGCCTTTCAAAATTTGTTCGATCATGGCATCGGTAATTATCAAAGGGGGCAAATCGGGCTCTGGAAAGTAACGGTAATCGTTCACCATTTCCTTGCTGCGCATGCTAAAGGTATTGTTTTTTAGAGCGTCGAAACTGCGGGTTTCCGAAACAATGGTTTCACCATTTCGGATAGCGGCCACCTGGCGTTCGGTTTCGTATTCAATAGCCCTTTTAACATTGCTCATCGAATTCATATTTTTCACTTCTACTTTCACACCCAATTTTTCGGTTCCCACAGGGCGTATCGATATATTGCAATCGCAACGCAAACTGCCCTCTTCCATATTGCCATCGCAAACATCCAAATAGCGCAAAACTTTTCGCACTTCGGTAAGAAATAAGTAGGCTTCTTCGGCGCTTCTGATATCGGGTTCGGTAACTATTTCGATAAGCGGTGTTCCGGCACGGTTGTAATCAATTAGTGAATTTTCAACATCCATATCGTGCATACTTTTGCCGGTATCTTCTTCCATGTGCGCTCTGGTAAGGTTGATGTCTTTGGTGCTTCCGTCTTTCAGTTTAAGGGTAACCTTTCCGCCAATGCAAATAGGCGTATCAAATTGAGTAATCTGATAGCCTTTTGGTAAATCGGCATAAAAATAGTTTTTGCGCGAATATTTATTATAGCGTTCAATTTGGCTGCCAAAGGCCAAGCCCACTCTAATAGATTTTTCCACGGCCTCTTTATTATGTTTAGGCAAAGTGCCCGGATGCCCTATACTAATTGCACTGGTATTGGTATTGGGAGGGTTGCCATATTCGGCACGGTCGGCACTAAAGGCTTTGCTCTTGGTAAGCAATTGGGCGTGTATTTCGAGCCCTATGACAACTTCGTATTCGGTATTCATGTATTGGGGGCAAAGGTAAGATAATTTGGGATTTAAGATTTTAGTGTTTAGATATTAGAGTTTAGAGGTTTTTAGTAAATACTAATTCGAATTTATAAACCTATTTTTGTTTTATGAAACTTTTAATTGACATAGATGAACAAAGCAGTAAAGGCAAGCTTACTATAGACTTACTAAAAGAATTAGGATTTAAAACCGAAGAAATAACAGAAAATAACTACGCATTTTCATCCTCACGAAAAATAACATCTGAAGAATTAAATAACTTATTAGATGAAGATGAACTGAGCGAAACCCTCATCTTAAAAGATGAAATAGATAAATTCGAGGCAGATAAATAATGCGAATAGAAATAAAGGGCCGGGCAATGAATTGACTTAACACAATTGCCAAATGGGTAGAAAATAAAAATACAAGCGGTAGCGGAAAACGATTTTTAGAAAAATTTTATGAATTTATTTTTTTACATGCCGAATCGGTGCCATCTCTCCATTTATGCAAGTTTCCTGAATTTAGCTGTAGAAAATTAAAATGCCTTTTTTTTAAGGATTGGGTTATCACTTGTAAAGCAGAAAAAAATAAAATTATTATTAAAACTATAATCCATGGTTCATGGCTTAACTATTGACAAAGTCATGTTGGGTCTTCATATCTTTAATTCGTTGATTGGTCTTAAGGTAAGGTTATTTGGGATTTAAGACATTAGAGTTTAGATTTTAGAGTTTAGATGTTTTAGTTAATGCCTATCCATAAATCGGCTTGTTAAAATATAAGCTATCCTTATTAAGATTCATACTTTTAGCTCAATAAAACCGTTGTTTGTGTAATGGTAAAATGTTTACTCTTTTTTCTAAGCCTTTCCATTTCGTTTTCCTGCCTGGCTCAGGTGGAAGGCGATTCTACCATGAGCGATAGCGATTCGGCAACCCTCGATACCTTTAGTTTTGATATAAAATTATATAAAGGCAAAGGAGCGTTAACGTTCATAAGTCAGTATTCGAAATCTACCGGAGGCACGTATCAAATAAATTTGCCTACAGGTGAGTGGCAGTATTTCGATAATAATGAGGTGTTGAGGATTAAGGGGAATTATAAAGTAAAAGGAATACAAGCTAACAAAGCAGGCCGTTGGGAATATTATGATGAGGATGGGGAATTGCTGATGGTCGAAAATTTCCCCCCTGCCAAATACAGTGTTTTATACCTAAAGCCATTTGTGATACGCCTTGAACATGGTTTTTCTATCATAAATTACAATGGAGAAGACGTGCTCGAAAAAAAGCAATTTATACCTCCGTTTCCAACTGCTAAATTTTCGTATAGCTACCGTATTAATTTCGCCAGCGATTCGATGAGTAACTTAACATACGATACCATCCTCGATATGGACCATCGAAACACCGACACTTGGATGCTCGCCGACGATGAATCAAAACCAATTGACGAAGAATTTAACTTAGTTAGAAACGGAAGCTTTGAAAACGAAGATGGAAAATTAAGAAACAGTGGCGCCCAAATAGGAAATCATATTGAGCATTGGAAAGCCTCGGCCGGAACCCCCGATTATTTTAACTCTAAAAAACTAAATACCATGGATGGCGAGGCTATCGTTGGAGCTCGATTTTACACCGATAATTGGGCTCATATTGAATTTTTGAGCACCGAATTGAAAGAAACCCTTGAACCCCAAAAAATGTATTGCTTGAAACTGTTTGTACGCCTAAAGGAAGATTGCTTTTATGGGGTAAATGCTTTGGGAGCCTTATTTAGTGACGAAATTCCTATGGAATACAAGTTAATTCAGGGAGATGTAAAGCCATCTATCAAGCATCATGGAGGAAGTATTTTGGCTTATAAAACTAAATGGATGCAATTGAGCTGTACGTATATTGCCAAAGGAAACGAAGCGTATCTAACGCTTGGAAGTTTTACAAATTCCGACACTATGCGAAAACAACATCTGAAAGGAAATGTAGCGGAGGCCTATTATTTTTTCGACAATATTCAGTTGTATGCCATCCAAAAACCCGAAGAATGTCCTTGTAATATGGGAAGAAAGGAAAAACCCGAAGAGCCAGTTGTTGTTGAAAAAGAAACACCAAAAACCTTTGTATTGCGCAATGTATTTTTCGATAACGATAAATGGGATCTGCTGCCCGAATCGTTTGATGCTTTGGATTCGCTTTTTGACGTCATTGAAAATAATGGCATTAAAAAAATTGAGATTTCGGGCCATACCAGCAACACAGGAAGCCGTCAACGAAATATAAGCTTATCAAAAAACAGAGCGGAGGCCGTTAAAAAATACTTAGTTCATAGAGGCCTAAGTTCAAACATGTTTATTTGCAAGGGCTATGGGCCCGATAAACCAATAGCCGACAACGCTAGCGAAGAAGGACAAGCCGAGAACAGAAGAGTTGAATGTATGATTTTGGAGTAAACGGCGCCCTTGTTTTTTTAAAAGTCGCCAATTTCGTAGCGTATGCCAAGGATAGCGCTAAGGCTATAAAGCCTTAATGTTTCAAGGCTGCTTTCGGCCGAATTTAGGAGATGAACACGGAATAAAGCATCAGTGGTAACCCATAAATTTCCTTTAAGGTTTATGTCAAATCGGCTGCCGGTTTGCAAAACACAATTGGTTTTGGCTGCTGTGTAGGCACTCGTTTTATTGCTAAACTTATTTTTGCCATTTATACTAAAGCCTTCTAAAAATATTCCAAGATCATGTTTAATCAAAAATTGAGGAATCAGGGAAATATTAAACCACCCTGTGTATTGATTCATTTTATGCCGTGGAGTGAATTGAAAATTACATCCAACTGGAATTTCTAAATATTTGAAATGATAGGTAAATACTGCGTTTTTTTGGGCCCCTTGCGAAAGGTCAAAAATTTGGCCTAAATCGGGATGCACGGTATCTAAAAATTGGTAATTTAAACGGGTTCTACTAAATCCATTATCACAAAAATCTATGCCAAAATAAAATTCTCTTCCTGGTTTTTTTTCGAACAAAAATTGAACGCCAAGCATAGCAAATCCTTTAAACTTATCATGCCTATTTAAGGAGTCCTCTAAGTTCACAAGGCTTGATTTTAGCCATCGGTTGCTGTAATTTATTCCTATAATTGGCTTTATATATTTTTGACTGTACCCAATCGTGAATGAAAAAATCAGGAAGAGGGTTGGGGTCCATTTCGACATGTTAAGTTCTGTTTAAGATAAAGGAATAAAAGGTGGTTTTATATGCAAGATTAAATGGATGGCTCATTATTTTTTTGATATCTGGTTTTTACCTTAAAACGCCAAAAGGTGCTTATGGATATAAAGAACAAACTTAGGGTTAGAGCCCACCAAATGCCATATATACCCATGCTGGTGTATTTGGCAAAATACCACGACAATGGAATTCCAATCATCCAATATGCAATAAACGTAAGCATAGATGGAAAACGGGTATCGTGTAGTCCTCGAAGCACTCCAAGGCATACGGCTTGAATTCCATCCACTACCTGAAAAACCGCGGCAATCAAAATGAGGCGTGAGGCAATGAAGAGTACTTCTTTTTCGGTGGTATACCACGAAGGAATTATTTGATGAAAGGCTATAAAAAATAAGGCGAAAATAACCTCGATGAATATCACAAGCCATATTGCCGACATGCCATATTTATAGGCGCCTTTTTTATCGTGATGCGCATAGTTTTCGGCCACATAAATACTTCCCGAAACGGCAATGCCTACTGCAAACATAAACGTAAGACTCGCCACATTTATAGCTATTTGATGGGCAGCTTGTGGAATGGCGCCAATAACGCCTGCCAGTATTGCAGCGCCCGAAAAAGCAGCCACTTCAAAAAAAAATTGGAATCCCGAAGGAATTCCTAATTTTAAAATGGGTTTAAAAAAGTTGATTTTAAAATTAAACTTAAATACCGAAGCAAGTGAAAATCCTATGGTTTTAGATTTGAAAATAACCCAAAATACCAATAAACCCATAAATATTCGCGCGATGAGTGTGGCCCAACCAGCGCCTACTAAGCCCATTGCCGGAAAACCAAAGTGACCATAAATAAAAACCCAGTTTAAAAATATATTAAGGATCAATGCGCCAAACGTGATAAGCATGGGCCAAAGGGTTAAAAAATAACCGTCACAAAAATTTTTGCCCGACATATAGAGATTCATAGGAAAAATAGATACGGCCAATAAAAATAAAAAGGGTTTGGCCTGGGCAACCACCTCAGGTTTTTGATCGAAATGCGGCAATAATTCTATAATACCCAACAATACAATAAAAAGTAGAAGGGCGGCAACGAGCCCAATAATGACAGAGTCCCTTAAAAATAAAGGTAAATTTTTTTCATTTTTGCGAGCGCGTTCACCCGAAATCAACGACGATGTGGCCGTTATGAGACCTAAACCAAAAATAGAAATTAAAAAAAATATACTCACCGAAAGCCCAGCAGCAGCAAGTGGTACATAACCTAATTTGCCTACCATTACGGTATCGGCCACCCCCATAAGTACCAAACCAACTTGCCCAACGATTATAGGCCATCCAGTTATTAATAGTTTCTTAATTCTGTCCTTTTGACTCCCGACTTCACGCATGCTGCAAAAATAATAGCAATTATGAAGTTATGAGTTCAAGATGTTCGGATGTTAAGAAAAAGTGTACGAATAGAGGCCTGTCTTTTTTGGCATTTCATTAAACAAAGGGAAATCATTAAAATATAACTTTGCATCATCCTAATATCTGAATCCAAGAAAATGCAAAAATTAGTAGTTTTAACCGGAGCAGGCATAAGTGCCGAAAGTGGAATTAACACATTTAGAGACAGCGGAGGATTATGGGAAGGCCATGATGTAATGGAAGTGGCAAGCCCCGAGGGATGGACAAAAAACAAGGCATTGGTCTTGGATTTTTATAACCAACGCCGCCGCAATTTAAATGAAGTAAAACCCAATGCTGCCCATATCGCTTTGGCAAACTTGCAGGATATTTACCAAACCACCATCCTTACCCAAAATGTAGATGATTTGCATGAAAGAGCGGGATCGAAAACGATAGTACATCTTCATGGTGAACTAACCAAAAGCAGAAGTACCACACATTCGCAGCTGGTTTATACCATCAAAGGGACAGAATTGAACCTGGGCGATAAATGCGAAAAGGGCTCGCAACTGAGGCCGCATATTGTTTGGTTTGGCGAAGAAGTGCCCGAAATGGAAAGAGCCATCGAAATTACTTCGCAAGCCGATATTTTGGTAATTATTGGAACATCTATGATTGTATATCCAGCGGCATCTTTAATTCAATATGCTAGACCCAAAATTCCGGTTTATTATATCGATCCAAACATTCCTGATTTTCCCTTTAAATCTAATGTCGTTCACATTCGCGCAAAGGCCACGGTTGGTATGGAAATACTTATGAAGGAATTTTTAAAATTTATTTATTAATAAAAACGATGTATTTACCGTGCAAAGTAGGCTTTGATGGCCTCCTTTAAATCATTTACATTTTCATACGGTTTGTATGTAACAGGATTGGAGGGTTCGTCGGTATTGCCTTCCATAGTAGCAAGCGAGGGTTTGCTGTCTTCATAGCGCAAGGCAACAAATTTGTATGATAATCCTAAAGGAATAGTAAACTGAAATTTCTTGTCTTTGGCGAATCCATTGACCAATGAATTTACGCTTTTAAGCGCCATAAAGGAGGCCGTTGTATTATTGGCAGGCGTGTTTACTATATAATTCGTTGAATTTTGATTGTAAAATCGATCACAATTTACCCAACCCAATTTGCTTACCGAAGCAATATAATTCAAGTCATTATCAAAAATTTTCTTGGCAATTTCTTCATTCATTTGGGCATGCAATTCATCGCCTCTTACTTTTACTTGTTCTGCAATTTTTTTCTTACTTGTGCCTCCAATTCCCAAGCACCCTTTTTTTCTGTTTTTCAAGGCATCGGCTAGCATTTGGTCGTGCAATTGTTTATGAAAATCATCATCCACATTCCAAATCTTGTCTTTTTTAGACTGGTTCCAATTCATAGGATCAATTTCGGCATTGCGCAGCCCGAAAAATACTTTCATATTTTCTCTTAAGGTGTCGGTTGGCAAAACCAAAAACATAGAATTGGGTGTTTTTACCCTTAAATTTTTCTTGCCACATTTAGCATTGATATAAGCCATGCCTCCACTTTCAAGCAATTGACCATTGGAAACTGTAGTTAGGTTATCAAAAATCATATCGGCTTTTCCAAGGGCATCTTTAAATTCAATAGTTATGCATTCTTCTTTGCATACTTTATCGTCGCCAAAGGCATGCGCCAAAATCACTAATTTGGTTCCTCTTTCGGTAACCAACACAGTATCGCGCTTGCCTGAAACACAGTGGGTAGTAACAGGATTGGCCAAGAGCATCAATAGTTCTTTTACATCTCCTTTGGGTTCGGGAGGTTTTGGAATTTCCCATTTAATAGCAATATCTACTCGGCGGTTTTTTTGTTTTCCCATATCCGAAGCATTGTCGGCCATGGGTTTATTTTCGCCATTGTATCCAATTTTTAGTTTGGTCGAATCCAATCCATTTTCAATAAAAAACCGTCTAACTTCCCGGCTCCTGTTTTCCGACAATTTAACATTAAATAAACTGTCGCCAACATCATCGGTGTTTCCCGAAATGGAAATCTGAAGTTTTAATTTGGCTTTTAAGGTATCGGTTAGTGATTTTAAGTAAATTTTTGATGAATCACTTAAATCAAATTTTGCCGATTCAAAAAAAACGGCCGCTTGAGTTTTGCCGGCAGTTTGTGCAAACGAATTTGATATTATGGCGAAGAGGCAAAGTAATAAAAGGGTTCTTAAATTGGTCATAGTGGGAATATTCTATTTATTATTATTAATTATTTTAAAAGCAGTGCAATAATAATAAAATTAGTACGCTTACATTAAAGAAGTATCCTGAAAAATGAAAAAATCTTTAGCGTGTGATTTGTTGGGAGTTAACGCAATTTTTGTATGAATTTCACAATGAATATCTATAATTATGTTGCAGTTTTGCTTAAAAAAGTGTTAACTCGCGGATTAATTAAGAAATGAACAATCCATCATTAGTCATATTAGCCGCAGGAATGGGAAGTCGTTATGGTGGTTTAAAACAACTCGATCAATTAGGGCCCTCGGGCGAAACCATCATCGATTATTCTTTGCGCGATGCGATGGATGCAGGCTTCAAAAAAATAGTTTTTGTGATTCGCAAAAGTTTCGAAACCGATTTTAAATCAAAAATTAGCGATAAAGTAAAAAAGGCTGTCGAAGTGCATCATGTTTTTCAAGAATTTGACACCGAAATTGAGGGGCTCGATATGGCAGTTCCCTTTCGTGAAAAGCCTTGGGGTACTGGGCATGCAATTTTGGTTTGCGAATCAGTGGTTAAAGAACCTTTCGCAGTAATTAATGCCGATGACTATTATGGCAAAGATGCCTTTATTCAGATTTATGATTTTTTAACGACCTCCGTTTCCGATTCAAGTTATGGCATGGTGGGGTATTCATTAGATAAAACCTTATCCGAAAATGGATACGTAAGTCGAGGCGTTTGCCAAACAGAGGATGGATTGTTGAAGGAAATAAAGGAACGCACCAAAATAAAAAAAGAAGCCGCTGCGATATATTATAATGATGGAAACGAGCAGCATCCTTTGCCAAACGATTCGGTAGTTTCTATGAATTTTTGGGGCTTCGATCATTCCGTATTCCCCCATTTAAAAAATTGTTTTAGGCAATTTTTAGGGCAAAAACAGATTGACCCCAAAGCCGAGTTTTTTATCCCTATACTTGTTGATGAATTAATTAACAGTGGTCAAGTAAAATTAAAAGTTATGAATTCGAAAGATCAATGGTACGGAGTAACGTATAAAGAGGATAAAGAAACGGTGATGTCGGTGTTTTCAGATTTTTCAAAAAACGGACATTATAAAAATCCTGTTTGGTAACCCTAGGAGATAGGGCCTAATAAATAAACAAAAGCCTTTTATGATTTAATTTTGAATTCAGTTGATTTACATAACTATTCAGATTTTTCGCTTAAGGCAAAAGCATACGCTTCTCAATTCAATCCTTGTGCAATTTTAGACAGTTGCGATATTCAGCCGCAATGCCAAAAGGGACTTTATAAATTAATTATTGGTTGGGGAGGCAAAATTATTGAACCCAAGGAAGGCGAAAATTTAAAATCGATTTACTCGGCATGGCATCAAAGTGAGGGTTGGTTGTTTGGCGTTTTGGGTTATAATTTAAAAAACGAGATTGAAAAATTGTCGTCCACAAAGCATTCATGTTTCAATTGGCCTGATGCTGGATTCTTTGTTCCCGAAATGGTTATTACCATAACATGGGATGATAAACTTACAATGCATGGGGCCAATACCAAAGACGTATTCGATAGCATCGAACGTTTTGAAATGGACATGAATCAAAAAAATACGGTCACCAAAAATTCACCATTAATAGCCGATTTTAACGAAACCGATCATTATGCAACCATTCAAAAAATTAAGGAACAAATCAGAAATGGCAATGTATATGAGCTAAAATTATGCTCGCGATTTTTGTATGAAAAATTTGAATTAGCCAATCCTTATCGTTTGTATGATGAACTCATTGGCATTTCGCCATCCCCATTTTCGGCCTACTTTGCCTTAGATAATCGCTATGTTTTGAGCGCAAGCCCCGAGCGATATTTGGCTAAAAATGGAGATACCATGGTTTCTCAGCCCATTAAAGGAACGCGCGCTCGCGGAAAACATTTGGAAGACGATACTCAAATTAAGCATGAGCTTGAAAACAGTCAAAAAGATCGCGCCGAAAATGTAATGATTGTAGATTTAGTTAGAAACGACATGGCTCGTGTGGCAAAAGCAGGCACGGTTAAAGTTGAGGAATTATTCGGCATTTATAGCTACAGTCATGTTCATCAAATGGTGTCAACCATTATATCAAAATTAGATACAGCTTATACATGGAAAGATGCCATTCGGGCAACGTTTCCTATGGGCAGCATGACAGGTGCACCAAAAATTGCCGCCATGAATTGGATTGATTTTTATGAACATTCAAATAGGGAATGGTTTTCGGGGGCACTAGGCTATATTGACCCCCAGGGAAATATGGATTTTAATGTATTGATACGAAGCATGTTTTATGATTCGACGCTCCATAAAATCGCTTATTATGCCGGAGGTGCCATTACTATTGATTCGGATGCAGATGAAGAATATCGCGAAATGCTTTTAAAAGCTAAGGCAATTGATGGCTTGCTTGCTAAATATTTTTAGAAACGAGTTTAATTTATTCAAAAAATCAGGTTGATCTTAAGCCTAAACCGAGCCTTGGTAAACCAATTCGGCCGGGCCACATAATTGAACATTTGAATATTCGTTATTTCTAAAATCAAATTTAATGTGTAATTGCCCCCCAATAGCGTTTACCTCAATAGACTGGGAGCCGATTGACTTAGTATATAAATGATGATAAGCAATAGCCGCAGCGGTTACACCTGTTCCGCAACTTAAGGTTTCATCTTCTACGCCACGCTCATAAGTTCGGATATCGATTACATTGGTGGCTTCAATACCCACAAAGTTTACATTAATGCCATCCTTCTTAAACGTTGAGTTATAGCGAATTTTGGATCCAAAATGTTTTACATCTATTTCAATGATATTGAGTTTGTCGTCAACAAACAATACAAGGTGAGGCGACCCTGTGTTGATTACCACTTGATTGTGTATGGGTAATTTATTTTCAGAAAGTCGAATATTTGAAATCAAGGGAGTATTCATCTGCAAATTGATTTCATCTTCCTCAATGCTAGCATGATGGTACCCGTCAATTGCGCTAAAATTAGTAGTTTTATTTTGTATCAATTTCTGATCCTTTGCAAACCTTACAGCACATCGGCTTCCGTTTCCACAAAAACTCTGGCTGCCATCGGGGTTGTAAAAAATCATTTTAAAATCTGCATCTTCCGCTTTTTCAATTATTATCAGGCCATCACTTCCAATGCCAAAATGCCGGTCGCATAGGTTTATAGCCAATTCTGGCGAGTGAGATAATTTCTTATCAAAATTATTGATAAGGATAAAATCGTTTCCGGTTCCGTGGTATTTCCAAAAATTTGTCATCAAAGTGAGTCTAAAGTTTTTATAAGTTCCGATTTGGTTTCTTTTTGAAATTGCTCAAATTGCCCTGTCGGGTTAATTTTATAATAAATCCCGTTTTTCTTAAGAAATAAACCTTTGTCTAAATATTTTAGATTTAAGGATTCGTCTACAGGTATATCAAATACTTGCAAGGTATTATTTTTGAATTTATAACCCTTGAAATTTGAGGCTGAATGCCATTTTTCAACCCTAATAGAGGAGTTCTCTGTTTTTTTGAATAGTTTCGAATGATTGGCAGCCTCTGAATTTTGGTTGGGAGAGCTCAATGCATTATCCTGAACTCCTGAATTTAGCGTCTCGAAGGATAAAATAGCATACCTCGTCTCTTTCATTAACTTATCGTTTTTAGTGCTTAAGCTGTCGGTGTTTTTTAAGGAATCTGTCCTTTGAAAAGAACTGTCTTTTAGCGTCGAATCGTTTCTGTTATTTTGCACCAAAGGCTTTTGTTGCGCTTCAGCATTGGTTAGTTCTGCGCTATTATTGTCGGCAGTTGCTATAATTGAATCTTTGTTTGCTTGCAATATTTGCTGATGTGGAATATAGTATCCAAAAATGTAATAATATATAAATACGGCCAAAAGGATAGCGGCGGCCGCAAAATACCAATTGTTGAGGTTGTGTTTTGTTTTGTATTCAAACGCTTCGAGGGTTGAAGTTGTTGGTTCGTCGGGCAAAGTTTCCGAAATAAATTGACTGTCATTTACCTCTATTTTTTCGAATACTACTGCTGATGTATGACTTGTTTGGATGGGTTCAGGCTTTGGTTCAACCTTTGGTTCGGCCTTTGGGCTTAACTCGGTATCGTTGTTTGCCAATTTTCCTCCGTTCAATACCAAGAGCAATTGCTCCCTTCGAGCCAATTTAATGCCTTCGATAATGGCCCTTTGTGAACTTACCTCGTCGGCCAACAGTTGGTCGGATCGCAGTTTGTTTTTAAATGCATCAAGCGAAGCGCCCACCAGTTCACCCCTTAAGAATTTGTCAATCAAATGAACGCGGTCTATCTCAATTTTCATGATATTCTTTTACCAAGGTTTCCAGTTTTTTTAAGCACTGGTATTTTTTAGCTTTTACGTCTTCAACCGTATCCAAACCCAATTCGTTGGCCATTATAGTTAGGTCAAGTCCATCAAAATAATAGTTCATTAATATTTTTTGACTCGAAACATCCAAACTGTTCAATAAATTTTTAACAACATTTAGATCATACTTTAAAGAAATTGAATCCGTTTGCTTTTGCAATTCTGATGGATTTACATCCACTACTTTAAATCTGGTTTTTCTTTTTATTTGTTTATGCCATTGGTTTTTGGCTGTCGAGAGTATAAAATCGGAGAGCTTGACATTTAGCAAATAATCAGCTTTTGCAACAGTTAACCAAACCGTAATAAGGGTTTCGTTCATTACCTCCTGTACTTCTTCTGGTGTGCCGTTATTGTTAAGAACAAATTTCTTAACGGCATTAAAATTTTGTTTGTGTAGGGTTAACAAGGCCTTTTCGTTACCCTTTTTAATTTCATTAACTAAGAAATTATCGGATTTCAATTCTATTCCGAACATTTATAGATGTTTTTTATTTATTTATCGACAAAGATAGAAGAAGATATATCATAAAATAAATAATTTCGTTTTCAAATTGTGTATAACCCCATCCTCATTGTCGTATTTAGTGTATTTTTTTTGTCATTAATTTAAAATGCGGCATGTAAGGATGAATACTTTAAAAAGAACTATATGAAAAATAAATTAAAATTAAGCGTATCTGTATTTGTGATTGCATTATTAGGCGGGCTAACATCTTTGGCACTTAGTAAATTTTTGACAAGCAAGCCGAATTCAACCCTTTCCGAAATCCAAAAAGCGTATCTGACCACTGGTAAACTGGCTACATCAGCCCCGGCCACAAACTTTGTGGATGTAGCCGACAAGGCCATACATTCTGTTGTACATATCAAAACCACTTACAATTCTGAACATTCCAATCAAAATGCAATGCCAGATCAACAATTTTTCGATCCTTTCGAATTTTTTAATAATAAAATAATTCCACATGGGCCGCAGCAAGCATCCGGTTCGGGGGTAATTTTAACCCCTGACGGGTTTTTGGTAACCAACAATCATGTTATCCAAAGTGCAAGTAAAATTGAGGTAGGGCTCGACGATAAACGAACTTATATAGCCGAGCTTGTGGGAGCCGATCCCGAAACCGACTTAGCATTATTGAAAATAGAAGAGAGTGGGTTGCATTTTTTGCAATTTGGCAATTCCGATAATCTTCGAATTGGCGAATGGGTTATTGCTGTAGGAAATCCTTTAAGTCTAACTTCAACCGTTACAGCCGGTATTGTGAGCGCTAAAGGCAGAGACATTAATCTATTGCGACAGAAAACAGAATATGCCATCGAAAATTTCATTCAAACCGATGCGGCGGTAAATCCAGGAAATAGTGGGGGCGCTTTAGTGAACATGAATGGAGAGCTCATTGGAATAAATACGGCTATTGCCTCCGAAACAGGAAGCTATGCAGGATATTCATTTGCCATTCCGGTAAACATTGTAAAAAAGGTATTAGATGATATCAAAAAATATGGGGAAGTTAAGCGGGCTATACTTGGAGTGAGAATTCAAGACATCACAGCCGAACTAGCCAAGCAAGAAGGCTTGAATGAAATTAAAGGCGTTTTTGTTCCCGAAGTGGTATTAGGAAGCGCGGCCGATAAAGCAGGTGTAAAGAAAGGCGATGTACTCTTAAAAATAAACAATGTAGATGTAAATTCATCCTCTCAATTGCAAGCGCAAGTCAGTTTATATTATCCAGGGCAGAAGGTTAATTTAACCCTAAAGCGAAATAACAGTTTAAAAATTGTTGAAGTAACGCTAAGGTCTAAAGATGGAAAAATAGGATTTGAATCCGAAACGCTGCAAGAAACCATAAGCTTGCACGGCGCTACTTTCGAAAATATTACAAATACGGATAAGGCAAAATTAAAAATACAAAATGGAGTTAGAATCACAAAATTAAGCAAGGGGCCATTTATGCTTAAGTCCATCCCAAAGGGATTTATTATTACTGCCATCGACAAGCAGCCTGTTTACACAGCAAAAGAAATTAGTTTAATGCTAAAAGACAAAAAGGGATCAACCTTAATTGATGGGATTTTGCCTGACGGCCGCAAAGAGGCTTTTGCAATTCGGATAGACTAAATTTAGTTTAAAATTTAACCTAACGTATACATATATATATATGTAGGTCAAATTTTCTATGGATTGGCGCTACCTTGCTTATATATTTAATTTTCAAATTTGTTCAACAAAGCGAAGGTTAATACTAGAAATACTGAAAATGGCAAAAATAAATTTCACCTAAGAATAGGCCTTAGTTAAGGTGTTAAAAAGGGAAAATGCGATAACAATGGAGATGCTATTGAAAAATATCATCTAAAATTCAAGCAGTTA
>CAMDXE010000008.1 GCA_945878925.1 Chitinophaga pinensis | reverse complement strand
GATGAGCCTATGTACCGAATTGGCCATATAGGCTAATGAAAGTTTAGCTGGCAACGGACTTTGGCCAAAGCCGGGTAAATCGACCACTATGCATGCGTAGTGTTTCGAAAGGATTGGAATTATCAAATCCCAAATTTTGCCATTTTCATTAAATCCATGTAAAAAAATAAGGGGTTGCCCGTCACCAAATATTTCATAGTGTATGGGCAGCCCCTTAAAATTAATATTCACCTTATGGCGGGTATTTATTTAGAAGTACTTGTATCTTAAATCTTTAATGGCTGCTTTTTTTCTCAAGGCATCCATAACTCCACCGTCAACCGATGTCTTTAATTGGTCGGTATTCATTTTTTGTTGTTCGTCAAAATTGGCGGGTTCTTGTGGTTTGTTCACATTATTTACCCAAACCACATAAACGCCATTATCGCCTTTAATTACTTTCGAAAACGCGCCAGTTTTGGTTCCAAACAGGGTGCCTAATACTTTTAAATCGTAACCTACTCCGGGAACATTGTCGTTGATAAACAGTTGTTCTGGAATGAGCATGGCAATAGATTTGACATTGGTAGCCAATTGGTCCATATTTTTTGATTTGGCAAGTGCCGAATTAAACTTCGTTTCTAATTGACTTGCTTTTTTTGTATTGCGCACAGCCAATTCAAGTATAGATCGAATTTCTTCGATTGTTGGCAAGCCTTCCTTTTTTAATTTAACGCATTTTGCGATAACGTAATTGGTATTAAAACTCATCATATCCGAAACGGCACCTTCTGCGGTTTTGTCGTCATACACCCAACGTATCATTTGCTTAGGTTCGCTAATACCTGCAATAGAAATATCGGTTTCTTTAATTCCATAAGCCACTCTTTTGCTAAGGCCTTGTGATTCGGCTGCTTTTCCAAAATCTTTTGCATTGCGTGCCAACGACAAAAAAGTATTGGCTTTTTGTGATGCATTGCGCACGGTATTGCGTCCTGCTGTTACGCTCTGACTAAGTACAGCCACTTTTATTAATTTATTGGATTTGGCTGAAGTAACTTTTCCAATATGTATTCCTGTTTCGTCGGTTACCACAAATAATTGCCCCTCGGCCGCCATTGCAGCGCGTTGGTAAAATTGCTTGCTCACATGTGTGCTTGATTTGGATAGTAATCCTAAATCGCCACCTGCTTGCCCGCTTCCATCGGCATTGGTTACGGCTGCATTTTCGAAGGTTACTTTTTTAGAAATCAAATCGCTCATAATAGTGTTGACCCTTTGTTGAGATGCCATTGAATCGGCTGGGGTATTGCCACCTAATGTAATGAGGATATGGCTTGCTTTAAAAATATATTGCGAATCGGCTTTGGTTCCCGAAATTTTATAAATTGAATATTTTCCATTGGTGTAAACCGGGCCAATCATTCCGCCACTATCCAAGGCAAATAATTGAGTTTCGATACTTTGATCGAACGAACCAATAGGTTTGAATGAACCATCCCATGGATTTTCGCTGTTCATGATATTAACAAAAACCGAATCGTATTTGCTGGTTTTTAATTTATCATAATTTTCATAGGCCCACGTTTTAGTAGCGGCCGAATCTTCGGAGGTAGGTTCGATGCTAAACGATACAAATTCGATATCGCGAGATGCTTCTTGCTTGTATTTATCTTTAACAGAATTTAGTTCTTTGGTAAGTTCGGCATCGTTTACTTTGATGGACGCATCGGGTATAGTTGCATATTGAACACCAACGAAACTTCCCGTTAGTGAATAGCGGCTATCCTTAAATTGCGCTTTCGCTTCTAACTTGGTTGTATAACATGCGCCTTTAATAACAGCGGCATATTTTTTACCTAAGGTATTTTGTACCAGTCCTTCTTCAAACTGAATCCAGGATGCTTTTTTTGTTTCGTCGGCCTCAATATCTTCTTGCAAAAATTTGATTAAGCGATTTTTGTCAAACTGACCGCCTTGTGCGGTAAATGCTTTTACAACTTGTTCGTCGGGGTGATCGCCTATGGTCATGTCGGCCAATTCTTCGCCCGAAACGGCTACCCCCATTTTTTCGTATTCGACTGCAAAAATTTTATCTTGCAAAAACGAATTCCAAGTTTGTTCCGAATACTGCGATTTGATGGTTTCATCTACTTTTACGCCTGGATTATTTTGTTCCATTTGGGCCAGCATCGTGGTAAAACGGGTATTGAAATCTTCATACGCAATTTTTTCTCCTTTTATTTCACCCACATTTAATCCTTCGCTGCCAAATATGCCACCTCGGTCACTTTTTAAAAGGTCGGATATTACAAAAAGGAGAAGTGATCCAAGAATCACTAAAAATAAACATCCTGTTTTTCGTTGTATTTGTTGAATAATCGCCATTGTATTTTTATTAAAGCCCGCAAATTAAAGGTTTTTAGATGGAATTGTCAAAAGAAAACAGGAGTATTCTGCTCAAATTTTAAAATAATATTTAAATTGGTAGTTTTTGAGCTTAGCCCCTTAAAAATGCAAGCTGAAATTTTCTGAAAAGTAAGAATTAGCCCGACACCAAATTAAAATAACCTAAACTTTTTGAAGAACCTATGTGGTTCAAATTCGTTGAGGATTAACGAAAAACAAATTCGTTGTTCGAACGATTTTATGTTCTGAAGGTTTTGTGCATTAACTATTGCCGATGACTGGAATAATGGAAGGTAGATTGTAAAGATATGTGGGATAATATGAACGGCAATTCCTCCTGAATAAACTAAGTATTGAGGCTCCGATTGCTTTGTTTTCAATTGGCTATTTTGTAGTAAACAAAAGTCGGCATAAGGTCGTAATGGGATTTTTCCAGGAAGAGTACTTCTTAGGTTTAGGGCTAAAAAACCTTTAGACATATTTCCTAAATCGCCTTTAAGTTTTAGGTGTTCGTCGGCGCTTGTAATCTGACTGCTCCACAAGCCGGTTTGAGCACCTCGGCCGATGAGTGATTCGTCGAAGCCGTAATCGTATTTGCCATTTTTTGCGCCCAAACGGTTCATGAAAAGGCCGTTGTCGAAACCATCTTTCGATATAAAGGTGCCAGCAAATAGTCGGATAGAAAGTCCTTTGTTTTTTTTGTGATACGTTTTGAAATAATTGAATTGGACGCCCGGTTTAAGATAAGGCGAATGGGCGTTGGCATATCCTCCTCCTTCAATTGAAACACTTATAGAGTAAGGGTTTATTGCGCTATTATGGTCGTATAAATAGTTTGCCTTAGCATAGCTATAAGCAATAGATTTGGTTAAGGACGGAAATTTAATAATGATATTTTCATCTAAATTGGATGCTTTTTTTAGCCATTGAGAAGCCACATGGGTGTAGCTTAGATTTAGAGAGTGGCGATTGCTGCTTCGCATGACTTTGGGTTTGAACAAAAAATTTAGGTTGGCTTTTGTTCGGTAATAGGTATAAGTTTCGGAGAAAGGGATGTAGGCAAACGATGCATTATTTAAGCCAATATCAATGGTTTGAAATCGTTGTTTTGGGGTAATTTTATAATTGAAATTGGCGTAGCCATTTAAGGTTTGTGTTCGAAAACTCCAAACGGGCGCAATAGCATATTCAAATTTACGTATAGGGAAACTCCAATTGTGCAACAAAGCACCTGCGCTGAACCCATTATGAATATTGTAGCCTATTAATGGAAGAAAAAAGAGGTGGCGATTGGGGGAAACATCAGGTCTGGTAAAAAACTTAAAACTTGTTTTGTGCCAATGCTTGAGGATTCCTTTAGTTGAATAATGGTCGTTTTTGCGGTTTACGTCAAGCGTTAGATGATGAGGGTCGATTAAGAAATGAGTTATTTTTTTGGACGATTCAGAAGTGGCAAACGTGCTAATTTGGTCGGTAGTCCAAATGCTAAATAATGAATCTTTGCCCGAATAGGCCATAATTTGAATGGGCATATCGGCATATCCATTTTTTTGAATTTCAAGGGTTACAAACCCATTTTTATCGGTTTTAGCCGACTTCAGTTTTACATCCAAATTTTTGTTAGCTTCGATTAAATCTTTAAAGAACCAGTCTAATTTTTTCCCTGAAGTTTCTTCAAATACCTGTTGAATATCGCCAGGCAAAGGATGTTTGAACTTCCATTGATCAAAATAATTTCGAAAACATTTTTGAAAAGTAATTTCACCCAAATAGGCGTACAGATGTTTGAAAATCAAAGAACCTTTGCCATAAACCATCAAACCATAATTGATATCGGTATAATCTTGTGATGGTAAGCCAACGGCTTGGGCACCATTTAAACGAATGGCATTAATGGCCAAAATTTCCATTCCGAAGCTGATAGAATTAGCTATAATTTTTTGTTTTTTGGTGGCTTGAGGGTCCACTTTAAATGGTTTCATAGCTTTCGATTCGAAATAGCTGTTGATCGATTCGTCCATCCAAGGATATAGGCGTTCGTTGGAACCTAAAATGCCGTAAAACCAATTGTGCCCAACCTCGTGAATTATTACTTCAGGATTCAAAATGTCGCATACGGTTATCATAGGATATTCCATTCCGCCCCCCGCTTTTAGTTCACTTTTAACTACCGACGCATGGCTATAAGGATAGATCCCCGAATTAGTTGAATAATAGTTTAGCGCTATTTTGATGGCCTCGAGATGCCGGTAGTTTAGGTCTTGACTTTTTTGGCTATACACAAAGGCTTCGATCGTTTGATTATTAATAACCATAGAGCTGCTAAGTAGCCCAAAGTTTTTGGAAGCAAACCAAGCAAAGTCATGAATATTATCTTGTTTAAATTGTACGATTTTGAAAGGCGTTTTGCAATATGTATTTTCGATGATGCCTGTATTTATGCCTTTATCTTTACGAAATAACATTTCATCTTGGTTTTGTAATTGGCCAGTAGCGGCTATAATGTAATTTTTAGGTAGACAAACATTTACTTCGAAGGCCCCAAATTCGGAATAAAATTCACCTTGATTTAAATAGGGCATTGGGTTCCAACCGTTGGCATCGAATACGGCTGGTTTTGGGTACCATTGCGTAATATTATAAGTTTGCCCATCGTGGCCAAGGCGTGAGAATACCTTCGGTATTTTAACTAAAAATGGAGTACTTATCCAACACGTGTCCCCAGGATTTAAGGCCTTATTTAAAGTAATTTTTGCAATATCCTGATGATTTGAATCAAAGGTCCAGGCCGTTTTTTGATCATTCACCATAAAATTCAAAGAATCAATATAGCCACGTTCTGCTTCAGTTGAAAAATAGAAGGAGGTTTCTTTGTTTTCGAGCATTTGTTTGGCAAAAGCAGTTTGATCATTTTTATAAGCATTGGGCCACAAATGCATGTGTATTTCGGTGATCGTGTGCGGCGAATGATTGATGTATTCGATACGCTCGAAGCCGCGAAGGAGATGATGAACATCGTCGAGTTTTACATCAATTTTATAATTTACGGTTTGTTGCCACTTGGCTTGATGTGTTATTTGGGCATGAGGGGTATTGATGAGAAAAAATAAACTGAAGGCAAAAAAAGTAAATTGGCGAGTCATGTCGGTTTATCTGAATAGTCGTTAATAAATTAGGAGTCAAATTTACAAACACATCGTTCAATGTAAAGCATTAATGTTAAATTTGTAGTAACTTTAAAATCAGAGCAAATGATGTTGGACGATGATTACTCAGGAAACGGCGATGAAGCAAGGCAATTGGCCGAAAAATTCGAAAAAATGCTTGAGGCCGATAACGTTAATTACATGAACGACGAGGAACTCGAAGAAATAGTTGAGTATTATTTTACCGAAAATCAGCCATCTAAAGCACTTAAAGCTATCGAAATAGCGAATAAGCTTTACCCTTTCGAAACCTTTTTTTACCTCCGAAAAGCGCAGGTTTTGATTATGCTTGGCAAGCTAAAGGATTCGTTAGATACCATTAATACAGCGCTATTATTTGAGCCATCGAACTCAGAACTTTATTTAATAAAAGGCGAAATTCTAGATCAATTGGAAGATTATGCCGGCGCCATCGAAAATTATAAAACTGCCTTGCCAATGGCCGAAAATCCTTCCGAAATTTATTTGAACATTGCCTTTTCTTTACAAAGTTTGGGCAACAATAAGGACGCCATCGATTGGTTGAAACGCATAGTAGCTGGAGGAATCGAAAATGAACACATTCTATACGAAATAGCTTTTTGTTATGAGTTGCTCGATTTGGACAACGATTGCATTAAATTTTTTGAAAACTATATCGAAAGTCAGCCCTACTCGTCGGTGGCATGGTTCAACTTGGGATTGGCAAGCATGCGCAAGCTCGATTTTAAGAAATCGCTTTGGGCCTTGGATTACGCTGTAATTACCGACGAAAACAACTCCACAGCCTGGTTTACAAAAGGAAATTGTTATATGGAGCTCGATCGGTTTGAAGACGCTTTGGAATGTTATCAAAAAGTTATTGAAATTGATGGTCCCGAAGGCATGGCCTATTGCAATATGGCCAATTGTTATGAAGAGTTGGGAAATACAGCCAAAGCGCGATCGTTTTATAAATTAGCCGTAAAGGAAGATCAGGAATTGGCCGAAGCCTGGTTAGGCATAGGCATGACGTTTAAAGAACAAGAGCGTTATCACGATGCATTGTTTTATGTAAAACGCGCATTAAGAGAAGAGCCTGAGAATACCGAGTATATGATAGAATTGGCCGATATTTATTATCATTTGGATTTAATTGACGAGGCCGAAAGTTTATATGAAAAAATAATTGGCTTAAATCCAAGCATGCTTGAGGCATGGCTCGATTGGTCGCATACCCAAATGGAAGGGGGGAATCATCAAAAAGCCATTCAAATGTTAGAAGATCTTTACCCATTTCATGCCGACAATTGTCAAATAGTGTATCGTTTGGCCTCCTATTATTTTTGTATTGGCGATGTTAAAAAAGGGGGTGTCCAACTCCAAAAAGCCCTTATTCAGGACTATTCGCAAAGGCAATTATTTTTTTTACACGCCCCAGGTTTTGAAACATCAAAATTTGTCAACGAATTAATAGATTTGCATCACCCAAATAAAAATTAGGGTTTAGGTTTAAAATCTTATTTTGCAATGAGGGGGATCAATCAATTATGACTATCAATTAAGAAACGTATACATCCATGAATTTTGAATTAAGTAAATTACCTGAGAGAGCGCTTAAGCCGCGCCAAACCGGAATGACAATGGTTATGGACAAGGGCTTGAGCTTGCGAGAAACTGAAGATTTTATTTCGGTGGCCGGCGAATATACCGATTTGTTAAAATTGGGATTTGGAACCGCATATATAACACCAAATTTATCCGAAAAAATAAAATTGTATCAGGCGGCAAATATTCCAGTGTATTTTGGAGGCACATTATTTGAAGCTTTTCTAGTGCGCAATCAGCTAGAAGATTATGTTAGGCTACTCGAAAAATATAAGCTCTCGCATTGTGAGGTTAGCGATGGCTCCATTGAAATACCTGAAGAGGAAAAATGCAAATACATTCAATACCTATCAAAATACGTCACCGTTTTGTCGGAAGTAGGTTCGAAAGATGCCGAAAAAATTATTCCACCATATAAATGGATAGCCATGATGCAAGCTGAAATTGAAGCGGGGGCTTGGAAAGTAATTGCCGAAGCACGCGAAAGCGGAAATGTTGGTATATTTAGAGGTACCGGCGAAGTTCGATCAGGATTGGTAGAAGAGATTTTAACCAAAATTCCTCAGGAAACTATTTTGTGGGAGGCTCCTCAAAAAAGTCAGCAAGTGTGGTTTATAAAGTTGTATGGACCTAATGTAAATTTAGGAAACATAGCGCCAAATGAAGTTATTCCTCTTGAAACTTTAAGGCTAGGATTAAGGGGCGATAGTTTTAACTTTTTTCTATAAAAAAAAGCATCATACTTTTTTGCGACGAACGAGCATAAATTGAACATCGTGGTTGTCGACGCTTCCTTTTTTATCGTTAATGCCAAAGAAAACGCGGTACACTCCCGAATCTTTAACATCAAAGGTTAAATCTAAAATCTTATTGGAAGTGTCTCTATTTTTGATACTTATATATTCGTCTTGCAAGTTGAAAACTTGAATAGATGCCATAGCCGAATCGAGTTTATGGTTCATAATAAAAATATAATCAAACCCAATTTCGGCTGCAAATTCGGTGTTGTACCATAAGCCATCAACCATCACCAATTCTTGACTTTTTACATAATTCCAGCCTATGCTAGGATTGTATTCGGTGATTTGGGCATTTGAATTTAGGCCTAGGATGACTAGTAGGAATACGGAATAAAATCTCATTCTTTTTTGGGTTACAAATTTAAGGCTTATGTTTTACTTTAGACGTTAGAAGTGCATGAATAGTTATTCGAATAATACCATTATTCACAAGAAACTTATTCCGTTTCTTTTAAACTAAGGGATGCGCAAAGCCATAATAAGAAAACGTAGGCCCCCAACATGGCAAAATCAAAATATGTTTCGGAGATTAAAAATACAGGTTTTATTATTTCATGAATAATATTAACGGCATAATGCAAGGGGAGACATTTGCCGACAAAAGCAGCCCACTGTGGCAATTCGTCGGTATTAATTAATAAACCCGATAAAAAAATAGAGGGGAGAATGAGCAATGGAATAAAAGGAAAAACATGGCCTTCGTGGCGAGCAAAAGTGGATATAAAAATACCCAACATAACCGATACAACGGCAAGAAGCCAAATAACAAAAAATAGAAGAATTAAAACATTGTAACTGTAATCTAAATCGAAAAGCCATACCGATTCAATAAGCACAACGGCTGCCTGAATGGTTGCCAATCCCAAATATCCAAGTGTGTATCCACCTATGATGCTGCTGCGCTTATATCCTCCTATAAGCATTCTTTCGAGAGTTCCCTTGGTGCGTTCCTGAACAAGTAGGATGGCACACAATAAAAAGCTTAAAAAATGAACCACCAAAGCCCCAATTGGAATGGTAAAATTGGTGATGGGCACATTGGGTGGAAAGGCATCAAACAGCAATTTTAAAAAATAGATAATAATAAGCGGAGCAACAATGGAGAGTATTAGCAAACGCTTATCTCCTTTTAATTGCTTTAAAACTCTATTGGCTACGATGAACGTTTTCAATGGATCTGATTTTTTTTAATAATATTTAAAACTATGTTTTCGATGGTGTCGGGGGTGGCCGAAATTTCAGTTATCGACGCACGGAGCCCCAATTTTAGCAATTCGTTGGCAAGTCCTTCGGGAGTTGATGCTATGGTACGTGTTGTTATGACTCCATTATCTTTAATAGTTAAAACAGTTTTGCCGCTTTCTATTATTTTTTGAGGGGTATCTACAGCTATTATTTCGCCGTTCATCAAAATGGTAACTTTATCGCAATGCATGGCCTCGTCCATCAAATGCGTGCTTATAAACAAGGTAACGCCCGAATTGGCCAATTTTCGAAAGAGGTTCCAAGATTGCAGTTTTAAGTGTGGATCAATAGCCGCGGTAGGTTCGTCTAAAAACAAAATTTCGGGACTATGGATAAGCGCACAACATAAGGAAACTCTTTTTTTCATTCCTCCCGAAAAATTTCGAACCAAATCATTGGCGCGATCCGTTAGTTCTACAAATTGCAATACCTCATCGGTTTTTTGATTTAAATTTTCAATTTTTTGGGCTTTGCCAAAAAACAAAATATTTTGTTTGGCGCTTAAATCTTCGTAGAGGGCAGCCGATTGGGGCATATAGCCAATTTTTTGCCGCAAGGCCCACTTGTCGTTTATGGGATTCATGCCCAAAACATTTAAATGGCCAGAGCTTGGTTTCACAGCACCGACCAAAGCCTTAATTAGGGTTGTTTTTCCGGCACCATTTGGGCCTATTAATCCATAAATTGTACCCACAGGAACATTGAGGGTAATGGATTTTAAGGCAAGAATCTGACCGTATTTTTTGGTTAGATCTTTAATTTCAATAGCATGATTCATCTTGAGGATGTTTGTGCCTTACAAATTTAAGGACTTCGATTGAAACCATGAAAAAGGTTTTAAAAAAAATGTTCGATTAAATACATTGAGATAAGTACCACAATGGGTATAAAAAGATTGTCTAAGCCTTTGCGGCTAAAAAGTTCGGTTAAGCTTGCCACAGTGGCTATAAATATGGCTACCCAGGTAATGTCTTTCGAACTGAATAATTGAGAATAGAGCAAAAAGGCGCAGGATAGTAAAAATGCCAAAGCCCAAAATGCCAAAGTTCCTCCAAGGCTTTTATTTAACGATTTAAATTTTAGTAGGGGATAATGTCGCCCTGCTAAGGCAGCTATAGGATCGCAAAAGGCCATTATTAAAATGGGCAAGTAAAAATAAACATAGGATTGAATAGCGCCATGTTGCCGGCTACCTGAGTAATACCATGCTAAATAAACCAAATAAACCACCATAGGATATACAATGCTTCCATAGGTTTTTCGTTTCACGGCATTGATACTTTTAAGGTATCCATAATTCATACTTAATACCAAAATGAGTTGAAAAGATCCGCAAATAAGCAAGACATACCATTGTATGGAAAAAAATATGGGGAACAATAAAACGAGCAACCCCGAACCCATATGGACAATTTTTCGGGTTATTTCAACATGAATTTTCTTAACATGATACAGCCATTCGGCCATGGCAAAAAGGCCAAGCCCTAAGGCCGATATCCATAAAAAATGCAAAAATTCAGGCATAATAATTTTTAAGAAGGTGAAGGATATAAAATAATGCGCCTGTAAATATATGACTATCGTAGCGATCGAGCACGCCGCCTTGTCCTGGAAAATAGCTTCCAAAATCTTTGATGTTGAAATAGCGTTTTAGGCTTGAGCTCAAAACGTCGCCTATGGGCGCTCCAATAGCTACTACGATGGCAATGGTTGCCCAATTGTTTTGAATTTGAATATTCATAGGGTCATGCATAATAAACCATGCAGAAAAAAACATGATGCTTATACCTCCCAAAAATCCTTCTAAGGTTTTGGTTGGGCTAATGCGTTTTAAGACCTTTATTTTGCCAAATAATTGCCCTGTAATTTGGCTAAACCCATCACAGATACAAACGAGGATAAAGGTTACAATTAACATTTCGGATAGGGTAGATTGTGCCCAAAAACAAAATAAAACAAATCCACTTGCTATGGTACTATATACAAGAACAATGGCGTAATCTTTGATGGATGCTAGCTTATTAAACCTTAGAATTTCGATGAGCCCAATAAAACATACAGCAATGGCCATGCCCGTATAAAACCAAGCCCAATGTAGGGTGCATGTAATTACTCCTGTAACCCAGAGGATATAAACGAAAAATTTAATCCAATATTGGTGTTGCTTTAAGCTTGGCATTTTTTTGGTAGCGGCATAATTGCCGATTCCTCCAACAACAATAAATAGAGCCAGAAGCAGAAATTTAAACATGGTGTTTGGTTTGTTTTAAATTTTTAATAACCCAGTATAATCCCTTCACATTTTGCATAGGGTAAGGCAATACATAAATAACCACCATTTCTTCGATACAAACAGCTATTCCGGCAAACATAGCAAAGAGGTAGAAAGAGGGATAAAATTGAAACAAGAACGTAATTCCTATGAAGGTTCCTTGTATATAGCCTAAAATCTTAAACGAATACATGTGCAAGCCCACTATTTTTTTAAATTTCACTAAAACATATAAATGGGCAAGTACGTAAAGCGTTATAAAGCAAAAAAATGGCCATGGATTTTGAGCAAATCCTTCCCATCTAAATACATAAATACCCCAAACGGCTAAAATATAACTGCCTATATCGGCTATCGAATCAAGCTGAGCTCCAATTTTGGTGCATTGTTTAAGCACTCTGGCAAGAATTCCATCCAATATGTCGGTTATTAAGTTGGCTAATAAAAACCCAATGAACAGCGATTCCTGATTTGAAAGGATAAAATAGACCAGGAGTGGAAAGCTACATAGTCGATATAAAGACAAGCAATTTGGAACATTCCAAAATTTTTCGGATGAATTTGTTTTTACTGACATTATTCTACAAATAAAGGATAGAATTATATTGGAAGGAAGGGCTCCAAAAATAATTTTATCCTTTATGGGTTTGATCAGATTAATCCACAAATTTTATGGAGGGTTTTTCATTTTGAAATAGGATGTGAAGTGGTCCCCATTTCGTATTCTCAAATTCTATTCGTATAATTTGGTCGATGGCAATATCGTGCATACTTTCATTTTTAATATACATAACAGCCACATCATTAACCTCTACTAATGTAATTTTGGTTATTCGGGTTTTATCTTTTTCAATAATTACTCCATAGCTTAGCGCCTTTAAATCCTCTTTTTTTGAAAGGTTCGGTCCATCTCTAGTAAATCCACTCTCAAGGATAAATAGAAACAACAAAACTAAGAGGATTGGCGGGCGCATAACCTAAAACTAACTACTCATTAAAAAGATTTTGGTTTTTTATAGATATTAAATCCGAACGAAAAGCCTGCGATTGAGCCTTCTTTACGTGGCAAAACATATAAATTTACAGGGATATTAAGATATCCAGATTTAAATGTGCGGCCTATGCCAATAAATAAACTGGTAGACAGCTGAGCTTCGCCACGGCTATCCAATCTGTTTTCGATTGTATTGGGATTTTTGCCAAGCTTGCTTGCGTCCCAACTGTCTTCTAAATACCATTTGCCTACGCCTTCATTTAAGGCATTGCCTTCGTCAAAAAATCCATCCGCTTTTTTAACAATTTTTAAATTCGGGCCAAAGGCTATTTCCCACCCTGCTTTTCCCATTCTAAATCCATTTAAAAACGTGGTGGATGGTATAAAACTACCCGATTCTAAACCACCTATCGTCGGAATAAATTCGACAAGGGCTTGAAAATTGCCGGCACTAATATATTGTTTTTCAAACTGCCAACCGATTTGAAAATTCACAGGATACATATTAAAACCACCATTTCTTTTGGCTTCACCCAATACCTTAGCGGCATCGCCAAACGTCATGGAAGCACCCATGCGTGGGCCGCTCAATTTAATTTGTGTTTGTGGGCTTGCAATTGGGCCATCATAATTCACCAAAAGGTCTACAATATTTTGATCGGGCGTTTTGCCTATTAATTTTTGTACAGAGATGGCTATCATGCGTTGCAATTCGGGTTGAAGGTTTTGATATTCGGTGGTGTTCTGTTTTTCGACCAATTCCGTTTTAACATCAAATACCTTGAGGGTAATGACAATTTTTTCGCCAAATCGTTCAATATTACCGCCAATCATTTTTTGAACGCCAAATGCTTTGCCGGCGGCAATTACACAGCTTTTGCCATAACAAGTAGTCAAATCAATTGAATTTTTCTTTACCAATTCGGCCATATCATATTTATCCATAATTGTGTAGACGTTGGCTTTTTCGAGCTCGAGGCGAACCATGTAGCTAACCGATTCGGAGTTGTTAATTAATCCTTTGCTTTCGACACTTAATACAGCTGCGCTTGCTTTGTCGTCTCCTTGCGACATCGCGTTTAAGGATGTGCCTATCAATAAGGCCAGGAGAGTTAGTGATTTGAAATTGTTTTTTAGAGTTTTCATTTTTAAGTTTTTTTGGTTAGGCAAAGATTAAGTATAGCAATCAGTTAGAATAATTGGCAAAGTAAACCAAAAGCGTTTAAGTAATATATTTTGCAAGTCAGTGTAAAAAAGGGTTCTGAGAATTGCAAAAATGCATTATTTAATTTAGTTCTAAATAATTGTGGCAAATAGCGCAAAAAAAATAAACAGCTTTTGTGTTTTTTGACAATTATTTTTTTCGATTCGTACCGAAAACCGAGGCGTATTAATGTGGTGTATCCCTTATTTGATAGGCTTAGAATAGAATTTTCAAGCATTAAAAATAGCAAAATAAGGCCTAAAGCCTTATTTGATTTCGAAAAGCAGGTGCTTCGCTTAAATGTATTTATGATCTTTAAACCACTGTAAGCATTGGGCTATGCCAATTTCGATAGGAGTTTGGGGCATGTTTAGCTCTTGTACCGCCTTGGCTGCCGAGAAATATTGATTTTCTTTGGCCAATTGTGCAATACCATAGCTTAGCTTCGGTGTTTTTCGGTCAATTCGCGCTTTTGCCGAACTCATAAAACCTGCCATGAGTAATACAAAATTTGGAATACCTTTCATGTTAAAGGGTTTATGCATGGACTTAAATGCTTTTTGAAAAAATTCGATATAGGATAGATTTTCGTTTCCAGCAATATAACACTCTCCAATTTTGCCTTTGCTCAATGCATTCACGGTGGCTTTTGCCACATCCACAGTACACACAAAATTTTTGCCACCTTGATTATAAAATTTTAAGGAATTGTTAAAAATAGCAATGAGCATTTGGCCTGAGGATGGGCCAGAATCAAAAGGGCCAATCATAAAGGTTGGGTTAATGATAATTACTGGAAATGAACTGTTTTTGTATTGATTAAGTAACATTTGCTGAGCCTTATATTTACTATCAATATAATCCATTCTAAATTTATGGCCGATAAAGGCGCTCTTTTCATTACCAGGTTGTTGTAGGGTGCCATTGGCAAACGAACTGGCAGTGCCAATATGAATCATTCTCTCCATATTTAGGGATTCGGCCACTTCCATCACATTTTTTGTACCCAATACGTTAATGGAGGTCATATGTTTATGGCGCCTAGGCCAAAGTTTCATAACCGCTGCCACGTGTATTACCATATCGCATCCCTCCATTTCTTTGCTTAGTGTAGGTTTATGGGTTACATCGCCTCTTACAATTTCAATAGCTAAAGTATCGATGGTATTGGTTTTACTACTTGGATGGCACATGGCTTTTACACTAAATCCCTGCTCAATTAATTCGCGACAAATACAAGATCCAAGCATGCCGTCGGCCCCGGTTACAAACACTTTTTTCATTTCTAATTTTCGCAGCAAAGATGGTTTCTTTATTGGGGCTTTGCAACTCATCAAATCCTTAGCCATTTAAGGCAATCTATTGAAAATTGTTTGGTAATAAATGCTTTATTTAATTATTAAGATGTTTATTCGCAGGTGTTATTATAAAATCTTTCCTAACAATCGGTTTAAATTAGAAAGTACAATAAGACTATGAATGCTGAACTTCCATTTCAAGAAAAATTTGTAAAACAACTTAAGTCTATTGTTCCGGCAAACCTCAGTTTGGCTGATGAATTGGCCGATTTGTTAAAGGTATCTACCGATAGTGTCTACCGACGATTGAGGTGTCAGAGCGCTTTTTCGTTTGATGAAGTTGCCATTATATCCAGCAAATTTGGCGTATCGATTGACGGTTTATTTAATACCGATGCATTACAAGTAACTTTTAATTTTAATCCCATGTTTGAGTCTACCTCAAATTTTGGTAAATATCTGGAATGGTATGCAAAATACCTAACCGATCTTTCGAAAATAAAGGGTGCTAGAATAATTTTTGCGGCCGAAGATGTGCCACTATTCAGGCACTTTAAATATAAAACTTTATCGGCGTTTAAAAGCTTTTATTGGAGTAAAGCAGTTTTAAATAATGAATTTTTTATAGGTAAAAAATTTAATCCAAACATTGTACCACCCGAAATAATTGCCATCAACCAGCAGACCTATGAGGCCTATAGCCAAATAGATAGCGTTGAAATATGGACCGAAGAAACCATTTTGAGTACCCTAAAACAAGTTGAATTTTTTTGGGAATCCGACTTATTCGAAAATCGCGATCAGGCTTTAGTAGTGATCGAAGAAATCAGAGAAATGCTTGAAGAATTGAAGTTGAATTGCGAGAAAAGTTCGAAAGGTAATGATTCAAATCACGGTCATTTCACACTTTATAGTTCTGAAGTTTATATTGGAAACAATGCGGTATTGATCGAACCCGGCGAATCAAATTTATTGGAAAGAGTGTTTTTGGGGTATAATACCTTTAACAACATCTCTACCTTTAATGCATCCATTGCCAAAGAAACAAAACTTTGGATGGAGAATCTTATAAAAAAATCGTTGCTTTTGAGTGGTACAGCTGAAAAACAAAGGGCAAAGTTTTTCAAAAAAATGGACCAGCATGTGGATGTCTTAGAAAAACTGGTTATGGAATCGTAGCCGGCTAGCCAACCGAGAACTTAGGCCCTGTTTTAAAATTTTCGAATCGAATAAATACAGTATTAATTCAAGCGCGTTTATCTTTGCACCGTGACTAAAAAAATATTAATAATTGGGGCAGGCCTTTCCACTACGCACCTTATCGAGTATTTGGCCAAGCAAGGGTTGGAAAATGATTGGCAAATAACCATTGCTGACAAAGACGAGCACTTGGCCCATTCGAAAGCCATTTTTGAAAATACACAGGGTATTTTTTTAGACATTGATCAATCCAATGATTTAGATGCACTTATAGCTAAGCATGATATAGTTTTGAGCATGTTGCCGGCAAATAGGCATTTGCCTGTTGCCATCAGTTGCCTTAAGATGAAAAAGCACCTGGTTACGGCATCGTATCTTTCGGATGATCTAAAAGCGCTTCATGAAGAAGCTAAATCGGCTGATTTAATTTTTTTGAATGAAATAGGGCTCGACCCCGGCTTAGATCATTTAACCGCCATGCATCTTATCGATAAAATTAAGGCAGACGGGAATAAGATTATTGAATTCGAAAGTTTTACAGGCGGATTAATAGCCCCCGAAAACGACGACAATCCTTGGCATTATAAATTCACTTGGAACCCACGAAACGTTGTATTGGCAGGGCAAGGGGCAGCGGTAAAATTTTTGCAAGAGGGGCAATTCAAATACATTCCCTATACCAAAATATTTAGGCGCACCGAAATTATTAACTTGGAGCCTTATGGAAAATTTGAAGGTTATGCCAACCGCGATTCGCTAAAATACATAGATACCTATGGTTTGAGCGACATCAAAACCATGTATAGGGGAACCTTGCGCAGACCAGGGTTTTGCAAGGCTTGGAATGTATTTGTTAGTTTGGGCGCTACCGACGATAGCTATACGCTTGAAAATTCGGAACACATGACCTATCGCGATTTTATCAATACTTTTTTGGCCTATCACCCAACCGATTCGGTCGAAATTAAATTAAAATATTATTTGGATATAGCTCAAGATGAAACCGAGCTTTGGGAGCGACTGGAGTGGCTCGATATATTTAAGCCCATAAAAATTGGATTAAAAAATGCGACGCCTGCCCAAATTTTGCAACATATATTAGAATCAAAATGGGCCATAAAATCGCACGAAAAAGATATGATTGTGATGTGGCATAAATTTGTGTACACCGATGGGCTTAAAAATTATGAGTTGCAGGGTTCGCTTGTGGTAAAAGGCGAAGATCAAGTTCACACGTCCATGAGCAAAACCGTAGGATGGCCTATGGGTATAGCCACTAAACTTATTTTACAAAATAAAATAGCCTTGCGTGGAACCATACTGCCGGTATATCCTGAATTTTATAATCCAATATTAGACGAACTCAAATCATTGGGGATAGAAATGAAACTTTCGTAGCCAATTATTTTTTAATCCAAACAGTATCGCTTCGTTCGGTAGATGCGCCCAATAAACCCAAGCCACCAACCACATTGGTGTAAACATTGGTTGGTTGATAAAAGGGCGTACCAAAAATAGCAGGTGCCTCATTAGCGGAAATTATAAATTTATAATAGTCGCTCGAAATTTTTCGACATTTAACAAGCAGAAATTGTTTGGTACAAACTAATTTGTCGGATACAGGAATTTTGCCAAGGATTACTCTAGGCCTATAAAAAATTGGACTTACCGGATTTTGAAGGGCAAAAAGAAATGTTTTTTTCTTTCCATTAAATAAATGATCGGAAATGGGATACGTATAGGTTTCGATAGTGTTAAAACCTAAAAAATTGAAGCTAAGGCTTGGTTCTTCAAACTTATCGAACTTGCGAGTAAATATATAAGCCTTGTTTAATGTGTCATTGGTAGCGGTATCGGTTAAGGTTCCAAAATTATAAATCTCGACCGAAAACTGGTAGTAATCAACATGGCTTAAGTCATCGCTTAGCGTATATTTTAATTGAGCATTATCGCCTTGGGTAAGAATCATTTCATCGGGCTTGGCTGATGTACTTGGCGTATAGGTTGAACCTTGTATTTCTTGAGCTTGATTGGTTAGTTTGAGCGTGTATAATTTTGAGGCTTTGGGTTTATATAAAAATTGATACGATTGGCTGTCGCTTTGTATCACTTGGTTTTTCAATTGGTCGACCAAAATACCATCTTCATAAAGAAACATATCCATGATCGTTGTTTCCAAAAAATCCTTATCGTCCATTCCCTTATTGCCCGAAATTTCTAAAACGAGTGCGCTATCGGTATTTAATATGGCCCAAAGTATAGGCTTGGCCACGTAACCATTGTTATCGGGATTGAGTTCTTTGATACACCCGCTTAAAAAACAGAGGCCAAAGATGAAAAAAGTAAGGATTCTAAAAACTGATTTCATAGCTTATAAATGGAATAAGGGGCAAAAGCCCAACTTCATAAAATTTTAATTTGGCAGAGCTGCTGCTTACCAAAAAATTTGTAGAAATAAATAAGGGATTAACATGGCTATAAAGGTTGTAGATACCAAGGTTCCATTCTCGATTGGTGTTTTCATGTTTTATAGTTTTGGTAAACGACACGTCCATTCGATGATAGTTTGACATTCTAATATTATTGCGTTGTGTAAATTCATAATAGGTTTTTCCGTTGAGGGTATAAACGGAGGTGGGAACCGTAACAGGGCTTCCAGTAGAAAATACCCAAGAGCTTGATATGTTCCAATTATTTTTGGTTTTTGGAAATTTTACGATTAAGGATAATTGATGCCGTCTATCGTATTTGTAAGGAAATACTATGCCTTGATTTATGGCGTCGAATTGCCTGTCCGATTTAGAAAGCGCATAACCAATCCACCCTCTAATTTTGCCTGTATGTTTTTCTAACGTAAATTCAAGCCCCTTTGCCTGCCCATTTCCAATATAAAATGACTTATCCCATTCGTAGCCCCCAAAAATAAAAAAGGCTCCTTCCTTAAGTTCCACTATATTTTTCATGGTTTTGTAGTAGCCCTCAACCGATAATTTAAAGTGTTTTTTTATGTAAATGCCTGTATTTAAAGAAACCTGATCGGAGTTTTGAGGCTTTAGCTTATCGGTAACGGGCAGCCAAATATCAATGGGCAGCCCAATGCTATTGTTTGGCAATATTTGTAGGTTTTGCTGCATTCGGGTAAACGACCCTCCTATATAAATGTTTTTTGAAATGGCATAATGGCCACTAAAACGAGGTTGCACTAAATTGTAACGCCTATTTTTTACATCTATCGAATTAAAACTAAGCCCTACATTTAAGGTAATTTTTTTGTTTGGTTTCCAGGTATCTTCAATATAAAGCACCTCTTCGTCGCTATAAATAAATTTTTCGCCTATGGTGGTATCCATAGTTATACTGTCTTCATGGGCATGATATTTTAAGGTTCCGGTATTAAATTGGTGGTAAATAAAATCGGCACCAGCGGTTATTTTATGGGTTTTAAATTTATTAAATTCAAAACACGTTTTTAAAAATAAATCGCTATTTCCACTCGATTGATTGTAGGCAATGGACGAAATTTTGTATTGAGGCTTGGGTTTGGTTTCCCAATTGAGTTTGTCTTCAAAACTGGTGCTATATTTTGTAATGCCTGCCGACGACGACATAAATATTTTATCGGTAACAATAAAGTCCCACCTAAGGCTGCTCATGGCAGTAAACCATTTTATATCTTTAGTATATTGTCGTTTAGCCAGTATTTCATTGGTGTCGCTATAGCTTTGTGTTTCGATGATCCTGCCTCGATCGGCGCCCATAAAAAAATTGAGAAATATTTTATTTCTCAATCCATAACTGTAATTGACTTTGGCATTGATATCGTAAAAATAATATTGCCCCAGATACGTATTTGATGTTTTACGTTGGCTTAATTGTTGGTATGGTGCTGTTAACAAATCGAAATAAGTGCGCCGAAAAGCTACCAGAAACGAAGCTTTGTTTTTGATAAGCGGGCCTTGAATGGTGCCAGACGACAATAGCATGCCAATATTTAATTTTCCCGATAGTTTTTGATTGTTGCCGTCTTTGAGTTTTATATCTAAAATCGACGACAAACGCCCATTGTATTTTGCCGAAAATCCACCTTTTATTAATTCAACAGAATTGACTACCCCAGGGCTGATAATTGAAAATAACCCAAAAGCGTGAACCATATTATAAACCGGAACGCCATCTATCAGAACGAGATTTTGGTCGGTTCCGCCCCCTCTTACATTAAACCCACCAATGGTTTTGCCCGAACTCTGCACGCCCGAAACCATTTGAATGGCGCGCAATATATCGGTTTCGCCTAATAATGATGGAATTTCTTTGATGGCTTTAAGGTTGAAATAGTGCCCATTGGGTCGGTTTTCGGACTTTGAGATGCTCTCGTTTCGTATTTCCACCTCGGTGAGATCGGGCATGGGCTCTAATTTGATTATTTTGAAAGCATTGCTGTGATTAAAACTCTTTTCTTTATGGCGCACATAGCCAATATAACTCACCTCCAAATAAATTGTATCAACAGGAAGTGTGAGCGTAAAAAAACCATAATCGTTGGTAACAACGCCTCTTTTATTATAACGACAAAACACCGTTGCACCAATTAATTTTTCACCGCTAGATTTATCATACACGTAACCCGAAAGGGTATAGCTTTGATGGGGTTTTATTTTTTTAAGTATGATTGAGCGGCCTCCAAAATATTTATATTCAATGTGATAAGGCGAAAGTAGCCTATACAAAATATCAGAAAGTTTTTCATCGCTTGCCTCAAAATCCACTAAAACATCGATAGGTATTATGTCGGATTTGTAATTATACGATAATCCCGTTTGAGTGCTTAGCAACTGTAGTATTTCTACGACCTTTTTTTGCTTTAAAACAAGGCTTAGTTTTGCATCTAAGGGCGCATCACCTTGCGAATAGCCATGGTAGGTTTTTAGTAAAACCAAAACGAACAAAAACCATCGAAAATAAAGATTGACAGCGGGCGATTGCACCCTGTAAAATTATGGAATTAAGAGATAATGTGTACCATTTTTTATCAACCTGCAATCGGTAAGTGCGCTCAAAAGTTTAAGCGTTTCGCTAAGGGGTAATCCTGTGAATGAAACGGTATACCTTTCATTTTCGATGACTGGACTCGCCATTATTTTAACATTATAGAGCACGTCCATTTGATGCAGAATGTTTTTAAGGCTCGTGTTTTTAAAACATAAGCCAGTAGCCCAATTCGCTTTTGTCAAATTTTTAACCTTTTGTTTTTTTATGGTTTTAGTAATTGGCGAAAAATCAATAGTTTCGAGCGGGGCAAGGATGGTGGTAGAGTTGGCAGTAATAAACTGCACTTTGCCTTTGTGCAATTTTAGAAAAACCCTTTGATTGTTTCTCGACTCAATTTCGAAGGAAGTGCCTATAACTTTGGTAAACGTTTGCTTAGTTTTTACAATAAACGGTTTATTGATATTTTGTGTCACTTCAAAAAAAGCTTCTCCGTATAACTCCACAAGCCTATTTTTTGAATTATAGCTTTTGTCAACCAAAAGGCGTGAATTTTGGTTAAGGGTAATAATGCTGCCATCGTTCAATCGAACCGTTTGTAGTTCATTATGGCCGGTTTTGTAGGTTAAGCCTTTGGCGTAGCTGCTAAATTCGTTTTTCGAAGAATTTATAAAATACCAACCTGCTACAAAAATTAGCATAGCAGCGGCAGTATATTGAGCCACTCTAAGCCATGGGTTATAAAATTTTGTTTTTGCAGGCGATTCTAATTTTGTTTTTAACTGTTCGAAACCAGCGTCGGGCTTCGAATCTATGGTATAAGGGAAAGACTTTAGTACAATCCCATTTAATTCAATAAGTAAATCGTATTCGTTTTTCAACTTCGGATCGGATTGAATACGTTGCTTAATAAATAGGGATTCTTCCTCGCTGCATTCGCCGTCGATATGCCGAACGAGAATATTATAAATTTCATTTTGCGTGCGCTCCATCTTAATTTTCAAGTTCGTTTAGCGATTGAGCAATATGATTGTAAATGAAACGGTTATAAGGACTTTGTTTAAGCCATTCGTTCATGTATTCCTTTTCTTCGGTATCGCAAAGGTTTAAAATATACCTTGCAATAACATTTCCTTTTGCATATTCCATAATTGGTGGTGCTGATTGCATAAGTACACCACAAAACACATTTACCCCCAAGGCGTTGTTACTATTTATAAAAAAAAGTTTTGGGCCCAATAAAACTAAGGATGGTGTTTGCGAAGTAATTTTAATGCATTTGCAATTTGATTTTCAACTGTTTTGGAAGTAATTCCAAGAAAGGCCGCTATTTCTTTATAACTCATTTGCTCGAATCGACTGAGTATAAATATTTCGCGACAGCGTTCGGGCATAGCATTTATCAGTTGGATTAGGGTGGTTTCGGTTTGCTTCGATTCCAGTAACATGATGGGCGTTTGGGGGTCAACAAATACATCTTGCAACAGATGGGAGTCTGTAAACGCTATTTTTTTGCGGGTAAGTTTATTGATGCATCTATTTTTAACGGCCGTTCTTAAATAAGATTTTGGATGACTCGAAAGGTTGATGGTTTCTCGTTTTTCCCAAAGGTTTACAAATAATTCTTGAACAGTATCGATAGCTTCCTGCTCCTGTTTGAGATAATAAAAAGCAAAATTGACCAGCTGAGGTTGATAGGTTTTATAAAGCAGTTCGAACCCTTTTAAATCCAATACGCAAATCTATTAAGCGTACAAATTTACTTCTTTTTGATATGCCTATTATACCTCTAAACATTAGCTCAGAAAATCTTTGCAAATAAAAATTTGATTTACATAAAAATTCTTATATTTTTGCAGCCCTCAAAGGGGGCTTAGCTCAGCTGGTTCAGAGCATCTGCCTTACAAGCAGAGGGTCACTGGTTCGAACCCAGTAGCCCCCACTAACATCATCAAGGCTTTCAGGTTTCATTTCCTGAAAGCTTTTTTTATGAATAAGGCCTTATAAGTCTTCGAAATTCTGTTAAATAGCGTTAGAAGAAATTTTATGTTTAGGGCAAAATTCGTTAGTTGGGCGTAAATCTATTTCAGAACTAGACAGAAGTTTGAACTTTCAAAACCCATAAACACCCATTGACTATACTAGCTGTTTGCGGATGGCTTTCGAATATTCAGTTTCAATTTCTCCCATTTCTTATAGCTAATAATTCCGCTGTATTATAAAGTCGTTTGAAATTTTTTAGTTTGAGTCCATTGTATAATTCTTTGTCGCCTGTCCATAAATAGCCTTTTAGATATTTTGTCAAGGCTATAAAATCAGAATCATCAATGTCAATGTCTGCAACAATCTTCTCTGCACTATGCCAAATCTTTTCAGGAATGAGATCTTCTTTAATAAAATTTACCCTAGAAAATATATTAAATCGAGATTCTTCTAATTCGTCTTCTGAAAGTTTAGAAATACGCTTTAACTTTTCCCAGTGCTTGTCAATTTCATACCGCATATAGTTGCAACTATAAAATTCTAAAATATTATAGGAGTTAAGAAGCAGGTCACCAATTGTTCCATTAGTGTTAATCAGGCCACTGAAAATAATATTTGTGTCTACAATTATTTTCACTTTATAAATCGGCTTCGATTTTTTGTCCACCAACCCCTTTTAACTTCTTTGGCCAGTTTGTCGACGTCCGATTGCTTGGCTTGGGACTTAGAGGTTGCCTCTTTGTAGCTTAAATAATCTACAAGACGTTGGAGTCCTTCCGTATCAACATTGGAGGGGAGCCGAATTATAACCTCATTATTAGTTCTTTCAATTAACATTATCAAACATTTTATGTTTCAAATATAATAATAATTGTCTGGCAATTAGAAGTCGTCTACCCAGTTAATGTATTGAATTGTCACCTTGATGTTCCAACTTATTAAAAGGTATTCAACAATTTCGTTTAGATCCTCTACAGCATGAGAAGACCAAACAATGTTATTAGACATTTGTGAATTTTTTCCGAATTTCTTTTATAACTGTTTCGTGTTGAATACCACCATCTGCTTCCAAGTGTTTTATACTTTCAAGAATTCCTTCTTTCTCAATAATCGAAAGATTCTCCCAATCGTCAATTCCATATTGGCCATGTGTCAAATTACGAACTATTGCTGACAGTTCGCTCAATTGGTTTTTATCCAATAAATCTATCTGTCTAAATATACTAAGTTTTAGTTCTGATGTATTCATGTTCTATTTTTTTATCAAATTTACTACAGTTGATGGATTTTTCCAACCATACATTTTTCGGTTTGAATCTATCCAAATTTCGGTAATTGGAGCCAAGAAGCTTTCATTGAAGTCAAAATTACGTTGGGTAAACAAGGTTTCATTTCTTGAAAGCTTTTATTATGAATAAGTCCTTGTAAGTCTTCGAAATTCTGTTAAATAGCGTTAGAAGAAATTTTAAGTTTAGGGCAAAATTCGTTACTTGGGCATGAGGACAAACGGCAAGTCAGCTATTCTTCTTTTTGGTCAAGGTCATTAGTCCATTTTTTTAAGATGAGCCAAAGCGATGCCTACAACCATTACAGGAATTATAAGAGCCGCAACATTCCAAACCCCCATTACCAAAAGAACTATTTGATTAAGTCCTACAAACCATGTGTATGTGTATACCGCCCACTTTTTCATTTGCCACAGCCCAACCAAACACATTATCCCTATTATTGCTGAAAGGCCTAAATAAGGTGGACACCAACTTCCAATTTGGTCTGCTAAGTCTGAAAAGATAAGTTGATTAAAAGATGCAGCACCAATAAAACCTAAAATACAAATTACCGTAATACCTGTGGGGCGATTCTTTTCGTCAAGCAATTTATTTAATACTTCGTTAATGTTTTCTTGTGCCATTTTTATATTTTTAACGGTTTTCAAGTTTACGATTGGCAGGATTAAAAGCACTAAACCGTCAAGCTTCTTCAAAAGTTTGATAGTAGCACAACTGTTTAATTTACCACTTTCCACGCCTTATTATGTTCATCTCGCAGATTTCTTTTATTTACTATAGTGTTATCTAATGTCCTCAACAAAAATTTTCTTAACTCCATAAGTCCAAGTAGGATCGGTGCTGAAAAAACTGTAAAAGTCAAGAGCAGTCCATAAAGACAAATAAAAATTGCTGACACGAAACTCAAAAATGGAAAGTGACAAAAAATGTTACCTAGAGTTTTCAAATGATTGTGATTTATTAAATTTGATATCGGATAAGATTTAAATATATAAAAATATTTTTACCCTCCAGTATTCCAGCCCCTATTGTCAATTGTCAAATATTCTAAAACTACATAAATTAAATATGTAACAATTAGGTCTCAATACGTTCAAATAGGTGACACATTTGCTAAAACCTTTGGTACTGCCATGTTATCGGCATGCAAGTTTTTTGCCCAATTGGCCCTTCCTATCGATTAAAGGCGGTTGAAAGGTTAAAATTTTAGATTTAAGCACTTACGGAGCGATTCGTAAAATGACAAAATTTGAGCGCTCTCAACCTAAAAAACCAAAAACGTGAACTCTATATAATTTATGTGCTTAGAAATTATAAAGTGCTGAACCCCACTTTACCTAATCCCTTTAATTTCATAGGATGTAGATACTAAAGGTTTATGGTATAAATATTTATTTGCACTTTCTAATAATTTTTGTTTTCCTTTGATACGACGCAAATCGCATAAGCGGCAAATTAACTCCTGTGGCTTCTCCGATTATTTAGGTATGGTTTTCGTCGGCCTGAGGCAATTGGTGAACCTACTTGATAGGAAGTGCTCAGGTTGATGAGGCAGAACCATAAAACTTTGATTTAACGAATGATTGAATGATGAAGGGTAGACCAATACGTTTTCCTTTTTATTTTGAGCGAAAAGTTGGTATTTACTTATAACAACAGAAACCCATTAAACAAAGTATAAACTATGAAAGTGTATGACGAAAAACACATCAAAAATGTGGCCTTAGTTGGCGCTCACCGAAGCGGCAAAACAACCTTGGCCGAAACCATGCTTTTTGAGGCCGGTATTATTAACCGCCGAGGTACAGTAGAAACCAAAAATACGGTTTCCGATTACCACCTTGTGGAGCAGGAGCGAGGCACAACCCTTTTTGCCACCCCTTTGCATACCGAATGGCGCAATTATAAAATCAATTTGATAGACACGCCTGGCTTGGATGATTTTATTGGCGAAATAGCCTCAACCATGCGCATTGCCGATACCTTGGCCATGGTAATTAATGCCATACACGGAGTGGAAGTAGGCACCGAAATAATTTGGAATTATATCGACCAATTGGGTAAACCGACTCTTTTTGTTATCAATCAGATTGACCATCCCAATGCAAATTTTGAAGACAGTTTTCAATCCATTAAGAAAGCCTTCGGCAAAAATGCCATGTTACTGCAATACCCCATAAAAATTAAAGGCGACCAAGCCATAGTGGATGTATTGAAAATGAAGGTTTATAAGTTTGGACCACAGGGAGGAAAGCCCGAAAAAATGGCCATACCTGCTGATGAACTCCAAAAAGCCGAAGCTTTGCACAACGAATTGGTCGAAAAAGCAGCTGAAAATGACGAGGCTCTAATGGAACTATTTTTCGAGAAAGGAACGCTAAACGAAGAAGAACTTAGATTAGGAATTAATAAAGGCATGTTGAACCATGAGTTGTTTCCGGTTTTTTGTGTTTCGGCACTTTTAGATATGGGAAGCGGTCGCTTAATGGGTTTTATCGACCACGTGGCTCCGGCTGCTTCTGAGCTAAAAGCCGAACAAAGTTTGGAGGGCGACGAAATTAAATGTGACCCCTCGAAACCCGTGGCCTTGTTTGTATTTAAAACACTCTATGAACCCAATTTGGGGCAAATAAGTTTTTTCAAGGTCAAGTCAGGCGAAATTAAGCCGGGCGATAAGCTTATCAATTCGCGTACCGGCGACGAGCAAACCATCAATCAACTTTATATAATGGATGGCAATAAAAGGGAGCCTGTTTTAAAATTAAGTTCGGGCGACATAGGAGTGGCCATAAAATTAAAACAAACCGAAACCAACGACACCTTGCACGCCTTGCAAAAAAAGATAAGCATACAGCCCATACCTTATACCGAGCCGCGCCTGCTCAAAGCCATTCAACCCAAAAATAAAAAAGATGAAGAACGAATGAGCGAAGTATTGCGAAAAATTCACAGCCAGGACCCCACCGTGCAGGTAACGTTCAACAGCGAGGTTAGGCAATTGCTCATTGGTTGCCAAGGCGAATTGCATCTTTCGATTGTCGAATGGATGTTGAATCACGACTATGGCATAGAGGTTCAATTTATAGAGCCAAAAATTTCGTATCGCGAAACCATACAACGGTCGGCTACGGCAAGTTACAGGCATAAAAAACAATCGGGGGGCTCGGGCCAATACGGCGAAGTGCATCTTAAAATTGAACCTTATACCCTAGGAATGCCCGAACCACAGGGGTTCCAATTGCGTGGTAAAGATGAAATAAGTTTACCTTGGGGGGGCAAACTAATTTTTTATAATTGCATTGTTGGCGGGGTAATTGATATGCGTTTTTTGCCGTCAATCAAAAAAGGAATTATGGAAGTTATGGAAAATGGGCCGATTACGGGATCCTATGCACGCGATATTCGGGTGATGGTATTCGATGGCAAAATGCACGCCGTCGACTCCAACGATATTGCCTTTAAAATAGCAGGTGGACATGCGTTTAAGGAGGCGTTTTTAAATGCCAGTCCTCGCTTGTTGGAGCCTATTCAGGATGTGGAAGTGAAGGTTCCTGAAGAACTAATGGGCGAAATAATAACCGATTTGCAAGGGCGAAGATCCATAATTTTAGGCATGGAGGGTGCAGGATTGTACCAGGTAGTAAAGGCCAAAACGCCGCAATCCGAGTTATATCAATATTCAACCACGCTTCGTTCGATGACCCAAGGCAAAGGATCGTTTACATCCAAATTTGCAGGCTATAGCCACGTGCCCCAACCCATTCAAGAAGAGTTATTAAAAGCCCATAATTTGGTTGCAGCACATGCCGATTAAGTTTCGTTTGAATATAAAAAACCTCATAATAGCGGTTTGGGTCCTAAGTATTTCGGCATGCCATGATTCGGTAAAAACAAAACAAAACTCTAAGCCAAATCAAGGCATTCGGCTGTTTGTATTAGGCACCATTCAAGACGGAGGTTCGCCACATATAGGCTGTAAGAAATTATGCTGTGCGCATTTATTCAACACTGGTAATCAAAGCCGCAAAATAGTTAGCCTTGGACTGATTGATTACACCACAAAAAAAACTTGGCTCATAGAGGCCACACCTGATATAACGTCTCAAATTTATAAATTAAATAAGCTTGCAAATTTTGCGAATAAAACCACTCCTGATGGTATTTTTATCACTCACGCCCACATAGGCCATTATGCAGGACTTATGTATTTGGGCAAGGAGGCCTTAGGGGCCAAAGCAATTCCTGTTTTTGCCATGCCACGCCTTAAAACTTACTTAGAAACCAATGGCCCATGGAGCCAATTGGTATCTCAAAATAATATTGCTATCAGCCAACTCTTCTCCGATTCAAGCATAGTGCTAGGAAAATCATTTTCTATCACGCCATTATTAGTGCCCCATAGAGACGAATATTCCGAAACGGTGGGTTTTGTAATCAAAGGACCAAATAAATCGGCGTTATTTATTCCCGATATTAATAAATGGGCCATTTGGGGGAAATCGATTGCGACCGAAATAAAAAAGGTGGACTATGCGTTTGTAGATGCTACATTTTACGATGGCAACGAAATTAGTTCTCGAAATATTTCCGAAATCCCTCACCCTTTTGTCATCGAAAGCCTCAAACTTTTTGCTTCCCTTTCGCGACAAGAAAAAGATAAAATACACTTTATTCATTTTAATCACACCAATCCCTTGTTGAACCCATCAAGCAAAGCAAGCCAAGAGGTAGAACGATTTGGGGCCCATGTTGCTAAGATTGGGCAAGTTTTTGAACTTTAAGTTTATTAGTTTTGCTACCTTAATTTATGATAAATGACTGCTCGATTTGCAAGACTACTTCTCTGCCTTGTTTCAGGAATGACTATGGCCCAAACCAAATTTCAAGCCAATAAATCTGGGCACATTTTTAGCCTAATCTCCAAAAAATATTCTACAATTTGAAAGATTAAAGAAAAGGAATTTAACCCAAAACTTTTTTCAATACAGCGTTCAAACTTTCGATCATGGCATCGCTAATGCCGAGATGTATTACAAGGCGAATCCATCCACCGCCAGTAGATGCAGCTAAAATATCGTGATCTTTTAATTTATTGAGTATGGTATTAGCCATTTTGTCCGACTCGGTCCTAAAAAGTACAATATTCGTTTCTACTGGCATCACTTCTTTTACAAGCACTAGGGTGTTCAGATGGGTTTGAATATACTGTGCTTTTATATGATCATTCTCTAAACGGGCCACATTGTTTTGGAGAGCATAAATACACGCTGCTGCTAAATAGCCTGCTTGCCGCATTCCACCGCCAAAGCGTTTTCTATGGCGTCGAGCACTATTAATAAATGCGGTATTGCCAAGCAAAATTGATCCTACAGGGCATCCAAGTCCTTTGCTAAAACATACCGAAATGCTGTTGAACCATTGGCTGTATTGCAGTGGATTTTGCTGCGTTTTTACCAAGGCATTCCATAATCGTGCGCCATCTAAATGCGTTTTAAGGCCATGCTTTTGCGCAATGTCGCAAACTGATGAAAGCTGCTCGGACGACCAACAAATGCCTCCGCCTTTGTTCACCGTATTTTCTATCGATAGCAAGGTAGTTGGTGGAAAATGCACATCCTCCGAATTGATGTTAGCAACCACGTCGTCGGCCGTAAAAATTCCACGTGGGCCATTAAGTAATCGCACCGAAGCGCCCGAGTTAAAGGCAATTCCACCGCCTTCGTATCTGTAAATATGGGCCGTTTGATCACATATTATTTCATCGCCTGCTTGGGTATGGTTTTTTATAGCCACTTGATTGGCCATGGTTCCACTTGGGAAAAACAAACCCGATTCCATGCCAAAATAAGCAGCGGTTAACTCTTGCAATTTATTCACCGATGGGTCATCGCCATACACATCGTCGCCAACGCTTGCATTACCCATAGCTTCCAGCATTTCGTTGGTAGGCTTTGTTACGGTATCGCTTCTTAAATCTATTTGCATGCCTTACTTTATCGCAAATATAATTGGCTTTGATGCTGGAGCCTATCAGAAAATTTGCAAAATTTCAATATTAACCTATTTTTGAACTATGAGACAGAGTGTATTAGTTTATCTTTTGCTTTTTATAAGCAGTGGTTTATTGGCCAATTTTGATTCAAGTTTTACGATGAATAAACATTCAAAACCACCAAAATATTGCCAACCACGCATCATAGGAATGAGCCCAAATAAAGTAATTTCAATAGGCTGGGATCATGAGTTTAAACAAAATTTACAATCAACACCCCTGGGTAGTTTTAATAAAAAAGACCCCGCCACCTATACCGAAACGGCTTCTTTTAAGCGCGTAAATGGGATAAGAATAACAGCCAAAGCGCCTCTTATCAACAAACCTAAAATAATTTGGCAACTTGGCCTAAACTATTGGCGATCGGATTATGAGTTAAAGACCCATGAAGGCACAGCGTCTAGCCACAAATTAGCCGAACACCTACATGTCAACGGTTTGCGATCAACAGGTTTAAACACCTCAGTTTATAAACCCCTCAATGCCAAACATTTTATCATTGCCCAAATTGGTGCCGACCTTAATGGTATGTATTCGTCAAAAAATAAAGCATCCCTTAGCGCTTTGAAATATTCGGCCCTGGCGATGTATGGGCAAAAGCCAAGCGACAGAAAGCAATGGGCCATTGGTATGGTAAGGGCTTATGGAGCGGGCGAGGCGAGCATTATGCCTTTGATCATGTTTAATTATACCGATGCCAGTAAACTATGGGGGGCCGAAATAATGCTTCCTGCACGTGCGTTTTATCGACGTGTACTTTCAAAAAACAGTTTAATGCGAGCAGGATACGAACTAGAAGGAGGTAGTTACAGGCTCAGGGAACTAAATACACTGATATGCGGAGGAAACCTTGAATTGCGAAGAGGCGAGTTTCGTACAAAAGTTGAATACCAACGACAGCTTTATAAATCGTTTTGGTTGGCCGTTCAAACGGGCTATGTGGTGAGTGTTAACTATAAAGTGGATGAACTAGGCTATGGCGAAAATGATTTTTCAAGAGGACTATCTGGAAAACAGCCTTATGCCATGCTAAATAAACTTTCAAATTTTATGTTTCTTAATTTGAGTGTGAATTTTGTGAGTTTGTAATAGAGTTATACCTTCTATAAAAAATTCATTCGTCTAGCGATAAATCAAAAAGGCTTAATTTTCTAAAAATAAGCTTCCTAAATACGCTAATTTTGAGGGTTTATACAAAGCCCAGTTATTCATGCAACTTTCCGAAAAGGCAACTATTGCTTTTCTGTACTCTATTGTAAAACACCCTTTTTTAGGGTTAATTATTGAACCGTTTTTGGTGGAAGTTACTGTTTTGGGCAATTATTCGTTGGCCCACCAGCGTCTTATTTCGGCTAATGCCAACTTATACAGCCATTTGTTAGGCGAAAACGACTATAAGGCCATAAAACTATTGGAAGAAATAACACCCGAACGCTTGATCAAAAAATTTTATACCAAAGGGAGTATCAGACCTAAGGAATTTTTTGAAAAAAAATGCGATGAAACCATGTTAAAAACAGTGCTACGACCTTATATTGAACGAAGGTTGTCGGAGGCATTGGGATTCATTAACGAGGATCAATTGTTTTTTTCGAGCGAAACAAAAAATCCTACCGCCAAAAAACTAAGCATTGTAAAAGAGAATGTAAGTGTGCTGTTTCATTTTAACAGAAATGAAATCGAAACCCGATATTATGCAACCATAAAATGCAATTCGGAAAGGCTTAAATTGCTTGGCAACAGTGCGATACTTACCTATAATCCGGCACATATTATAATTGATAATAAATTGATAGTGCTCGACGATGTGGATGGAAAAAAAATTGAACCTTTTTTGTCGAAATATTATATTTCGGTTGCCCATAGATCGGAAGAAATATTTTTTAAAAAATTCGGTTTAGAGCTTATCGAAAAATTTAACGTTAAGGCCGAGGGTTTTCAGATTATTCAAGAAACGCATAAAGCGTCGGCTGTTTTAAAATTCGAACGTATTTTAAACAGCGAGTATGGATTTATACTTTCGTTTAAATACGATGGACATGTATTCCCCTACCATTCCAAAAAGATGGCACACGCGATTTATGAAAAATCAGGCGATTCGTTTGTCTTTAAAAAAATAAGACGAAGCCGCGATTGGGAGGAGCATAAGCGCGAATTCATCGAATCGCTAGGATTAGTGCAGCTGGAGGGTTCGGTGTTTAAGCTAAGAGAAAGGCCAACTGGAAAAATTTGCTTAGAAAATGACAAGCAAGATAGCACCCAAAAATACAAGACCATCGAATGGCTCGACCAACAAAAATTAACCTTAAGCGGTAGGGGATTCGAGATCAATCAAAATTTGGGAAATGAAGTATTTTTTTTAGGTGAAAAAAACTTAAAAATAGAAATTACAAAACAATCGGATTGGTTTGATTTGGAAACGAGGGTTTGGTTTGGCGAATTTGAAATTCCATTTATAGCACTCAAACAAAATATCTTGAATGGCAATCGCGAGTTTATATTGCCCAATGGCGAGATAGCTTTGATTCCCGAAGAGTGGATGGCAAAATTTCAAGGGATATTGAGGTTTGCCGAAGGCGGTATAAAGCTAAGGTTAAAAAAAATACATTGGGGATTATTAGGTGGTTTCGAAAGCTCAATGGGCATTCAATCGAAACTTGAAGGCCTAAAAGCCTACGAAGAAATAGCCGAAAAACCAATGCCAAAAGGCTTTATAGGGCAATTGCGCGATTATCAATTGGCAGGATACAATTGGATGTATTTTTTGAAAGACTTTGGATTTGGAGGATGCCTGGCCGATGACATGGGTTTAGGAAAAACCATACAAACCTTGGCGCTTCTCCAAAATGAAAAAGAAATGAGCGAGATTCATGAGCCCATCGATGCATCAAAGACACCTAAAAACACACATCAATTATCCATTTTCGAATCGGTTGCTCCTTCGATTAATTCCGTTTCCAGCATTGGAAACACATCCTTATTGGTGGTTCCAACCTCGCTGATATACACTTGGGTAAATGAATCCAAAAAATTTACACCCGGCCTCAAGGTTTTTGTTCATAGTGGACAATCGCGCCTCAAAGACCATGAACATTTCGAAAACTATGATTTAATTATTAGCACCTATGGTACAGTGCGAAACGACGAAAAGGTGTTTGTTAATTTTAGATTCAATTACATTATACTCGACGAAAGTCAAAATATAAAAAATCCGCATAGCCAGGTATCAAAATCAGCACGTCATCTGCAAAGTGAGCATAAATTGGTGCTTACCGGAACCCCAGTTGAAAATACAATTAGAGACATGTGGTCGCAAATTAGTTTTGTAAATCCGGGATTGCTAGGTGGCCTTAAATTTTTTGAAGACACCTATGTTGCCCCAATCGAGCGCGAACGCAATGAAGCAAAGTTGGAAGAATTAAAAGCCCTTATAAAACCCTTCATCCTTCGTAGAACCAAACAGCAGGTAGCCAAGGAGCTGCCCGAAAAAACCGAACAAATTCTTTATTGCGATATGACTCCCGAGCAGGAGACCATATACGAAGAAACCAAATCTCAATTCCGAAATCAGGTATTAGAAACTATTGAAGAGATTGGCATTAATAAAGCCCGATTTAATATCATTGCAGGCCTTACCAAGTTAAGGCAGCTTGCCAATCACCCCTATTTGATTGATAAATCGTATGTAGGCAGTTCGGGAAAATTTATTGAAATGCTAACGCGAACACGCACGGCAATTGATAGCGGCCATAAGATTTTAATCTATTCACAGTTTGTTCAGCAGCTTCATATCCTAAAGAAACATTTTGATGAGCAAGGCATGGCCTACTGTTACTTTGATGGGAGTTTTAATGCAAAAGCGCGCCAAACGCAAGTTAAAATTTTTCAGGAAACCCCCGAAATACCACTATTCCTTGTATCGCTCAAAGCTGGGGGCGTGGGACTAACTCTTACCGCTGCCGACTATGTTTTTATTATCGATCCTTGGTGGAACCCATCCGTAGAGCGGCAAGCCATAGATAGAACTCATAGAATTGGCCAAACCAAAAATATATTTAGTTATAAATTTATTACCAAAAATTCGGTAGAAGAGAAAATACTTAGCTTGCAAAATAAAAAATTACATCTGGCCTCTGAGTTGGTTTTGGCCGAAGAATCGTTTTACAAAACATTGGATATAAATGACATAAAAAACATATTGGGGTAATATATCGTATTTGTTTTTTTATAATTTTGAATAATTCATTTTTAGAACCCTGCCATTGCCATCAAATTAATGCTTAAAAATCAAAACGAAATTCAATTAAAAAACCACAAATTATATGAAAAAAATTATTTACCTATTCGCCTTAAGTCTAAGTGCAACTTTTGTTAACGCGCAGGCTGTTCCCAACGGCAGTTTCGAAACGTGGTCAACCGGCCCCCCTTCATTGCCTCTCAATTGGTCGTCGGCTGGCTTTTTGGCTAAAATCAGTTCAATAACGGTTAATTCGGCCAACAAGCTACCTACAAATGGGCTTTTATTTATCGGGCTCGGCAATGCTGTGGTTGGCACTACAGGCATCCTTGGGCAAGTGAATCAAAAATTTCCATTTACCTCGCGTCCCAAATCCTTCCGATTCGATTGCATGTATTTTCCAAACACATCTGTACCTGGCCAAAAAGCAGGAGTGCAAATTGTGATGACCAAATGGAAGGGAACCTCAAGAGATACAATTTTAAACCTTAACGTAGCTCTAAATGGAGCAGCCATAATTGATTGGGCAAGTATCGCTATTGATTTAGCGCCCTTTTATAGATCAGGACTGACCGATAACCCCGATACTTGTTTTTTGCGTTTTGGGTTATTGCCCAACACAAATGGACAAGTTTCGGCAAACGCCTTGATGTTTATTTTAGATGCAGCCAAGTTTTCGGATAATGCCGCTGGTATAGAGGAGAATATTGCCAACCTTGGCAGGCCAAGCCAACTAGCGATTTATCCTAACCCGGCTAAAAATAATACGACTCTAAGTTTTAACATGAAATGCAATTCGAAACTTAGTGTTGATATTTTGGACCTTAATGGCAGGCTTGTAAAACAAATGGAGCCCATCGACACATTTTCGGGGAAAAATGAATTAGCAGTGGATTGTGAAGGGCTTAAAGCAGGTATTTATTTACTTAAGCTAACGTCTGAAAATGGAGTTAATTCAACCCGATTAGTAGTGTCGGAGTAGAAAATAAGAATATTAAAAATCCGCCTCAGCACATGAGGCGGATTTTTTTTGCAATCTTTGCACGATTACAAGATTTAGAAAATGGCAGGACATAGCAAATGGGCTAATATAAAGCACCGCAAAGGTGCACAAGACAAACGGCGCAGTAAATTATTTACCCGAATACTAAAAGACATTAGCATAGCTGCAAAATCGGGAGGTGAAAATCCTGACAGCAATCCCGCCTTGCGCTTGGCTATGCAAAATGCACGAGGGGCAAATTTGCCCAAAGAAAAGGTTGAAAATGCCATTAAAAAGGCCTCATCGGCTGACGCCGCTAACTATCAACAACTCACTTACGAAGGCTATGGACATGGAGGGGTAGGGGTGTTTATCGAAACCGCTACCGACAACGTTAATAGAACGGTTGCCAATCTGCGAAGTATTTTTATGAAAAGCGGAGGAAGTTTGGCAACTAATGGGTCTCTTAAATTTATATTTATTCAAAAGGGAATTTTTATAGTCTCCAAATCTCAACTGATGAATAAAGAAGTGGAAGAACTAGAATTTGAATTGATTGACGGAGGAGCCGACGAAATTGAGAAGAGTGAAGAGGCTTGGGAAATATCTACCACTTTCGAAAACTTTGGATGTATGCAAAAAAAAATGGAAGCTTTGGGTATTGAAGCCGAAAATGCATCGTTGCAACGGATAGCCTTAATTACCAAAGTACTGCAAGTGCCCGATGCCATAAAGTTTTTGAAAATGATTGAGAAGCTCGAAGAAGATGACGATATCAATACGGTGTATCACAATTTGGAATTGACGGATGAACTCATACAGGAATTGGAAAAATAGAACTAATAAAAAGAGATTTCTTGGGTTTAAAGGTATTGCAACTAATTAAGAGATTTTTCAGACAGCACATAGAGATATGTGACTATAAAATATATTTGCAGTAATAATACAAAAAGCTAAAATCTAAGCACCTAATTTCCATCACTCTTCAGTAAAAACCACTTATTTAAAAAAATGAACAAGCGCGAAAAACTAGAATATAAAAGGCAACAGAGCCTACTTGGCGGAGGAGTCGACCGCATAGAATCGCAGCATAAAAAAGGCAAACTTACCGCAAGAGAGCGTTTGGAATTATTGCTTGACGAAGGCAGTTTCGAAGAAATTGATGCCTTTGTAAAACACCGCAGCACCGATTTTGGAATGGAACATGTGCATTATCCGGGCGATGGCGTGGTTACAGGATATGGAACTATAGATGGGAGGTTAATGTTTGTTTTTTCTCAAGATTTTACTGTTTTTGGAGGCTCGTTGAGCGAAACCCATGCCGAGAAAATTTGTAAGATAATGGACATGGCCATGAAAAATGGCGCACCGGTTATTGGGCTTAACGATAGCGGTGGCGCTCGAATCCAAGAAGGAGTGGTGTCGTTGGGTGGCTATGCCGATATATTTTATAGAAACACTTTGGCAAGTGGGGTTATTCCACAACTATCGGTCATTATGGGTCCATGTGCAGGAGGAGCAGTATACAGTCCTGCCATTACCGATTTTATTATGATGGTTGAAAAATCATCGTATATGTTTGTAACCGGACCCAATGTGGTAAAAACCGTGACCAACGAGGAAGTAAGCAGTGAAGAATTGGGTGGGGCTTCGGTTCATGGTACCAAATCAGGCGTATCGCATATAAGCGCTGCCAATGAATTGGATGCCATGAATAAATTGAGAAAACTAATTAGCTATATCCCACAGAACTGCGAAGAGCGACCTCCATCCGAAGCTTATACATTAACCAAAAACGAACTAAGGGAGCAATTAGCAACCGTAATTCCTGAAAATGCAAATCAGCCCTATGATATTAGAGAAGTGATTGATGGGGTTATAGATGAAGATAGTTTTTTTGAAATACACAAAGAGTTTGCAGAAAATATTGTAGTTGGATTTGCGCGATTAGCAGGTCGAAGTATTGGGATTGTAGCTAATCAACCAGCATTTTTAGCGGGAGTTTTGGATGTAAAAAGCAGTCAGAAAGCCGCGCGTTTTGTCCGATTTTGCGACGCCTTTAATATACCTTTATTGGTTTTAGAAGATGTTCCTGGGTTTTTGCCAGGTACCGATCAAGAGTGGAATGCCATTATTACCAATGGGGCTAAATTGCTTTATGCATTTTGCGAAGCAACTGTTCCAAGAGTTACGGTAATTACACGTAAAGCATATGGAGGAGCCTATGATGTAATGAACAGCAAACACATAGGAGCGGATATGAATTTTGCTTGGCCAACAGCGGAAATTGCGGTAATGGGTGCAAAGGGTGCAGCTGAAATTATTTTTAAGAAAGAGATTAGTGAATCGCCTGATTCGGCTGCAGCTTTATTGCAAAAGGAAGCCGAATATGCTGGCATTTTCGCAAACCCATACCGTGCGGCTGAAAGAGGATTTATTGATGAAGTTATTTTACCCGAAGAAACCCGAATAAAACTTATTAAGGCCTTTAAAATGCTCGAAAATAAGGTGGCTAATTTGCCTAAGAAAAAGCACGGAAACATTCCTTTATAAAACCACATTCGGGAGCAGGTATAAAAATATCCAGATAGGGTAATACATAAAATGGGTTGCCATTAAGGGTGAAGAATCTGCTGCTTTGGAATAACTTTGGTTGTAAAATTTCTAAGCCCCTTCGCGACATTCGCAGGCTCTTATTATTCTCCGTTTACCAAATCGGTTTATTTTCAACCAAGGCTTATTCTTGTCGAAATAAAGTATCCAAATGGGTTTACCATTGTTGTATCTAATTTGCTTGGTCATACT
>CAMDXE010000007.1 GCA_945878925.1 Chitinophaga pinensis | reverse complement strand
ACTAAAGCGATTTGGATATAAGGAGTAGAGGCCATCAACCCCAAAGTGGGGCTTCGAATCTTAATAAAATTTGAAATAGAAATAATTAAAAATTCTCATAACCATTTGGTTAGGGGGCACAACAAGATGAGTATAGTAGCAATAGTAGGAAGGCCAAACGTAGGCAAATCGACCCTTTTTAACCGATTGGTGGGCGATAGAAAAGCAATTGTGGACGATATGAGCGGCGTAACGCGCGACCGTCATTATGGAAAATGCGAATGGACAGGCAAAGAGTTTGTAGTAGTAGATACCGGAGGATTTGTAAGCGATACCAAGGATATTTTCGAAAAAGAAATTGCCAGCCAGGTTTTAATAGCCATTAAAGAAGCCGATGCTTTAATTTTTATGGTTGACGGAACCGCCGGAGTAACCGATGTAGATAAAGAATTTGGGTTGGTGGTTCGAAAATCGAACAAGCCTGTGTTTGTGGCCGTTAATAAAACCGATAGCAGCAAGCGCATGGATAATCAGCACGAATTTTTTGGGCTCGGATTTGATGGCGTTTTTCCTATTGCATCCATATCTGGTTTTGGAACCGGCGAATTGTTGGATGAAATAGTAAAGCTATTGCCTGAAGAAGAAACGGCCGAATCTACCACCCTTCCAAAAATAGCACTTGTAGGAAGGCCCAATGTTGGCAAAAGCTCCTTGTGCAACGCGCTTTTGGGCGTGGAACGCAACATTGTTACCGACATTCCAGGAACCACTCGCGATAGCATCAATACGCATTATAATTATTTTGGAAAAGACTTTGTATTAATTGATACGGCGGGCATACGCAAAAAAGGAAAGGTGAACGAGGACATCGAATTTTATAGTGTAATGCGCTCTATAAAAGCCATCGAAGATACAGATGTGGTGATGCTTTTGATTGACGCCAAAGATGGCTTAGAAAGCCAGGACGTTAATTTATTTCATTTGGCGCAAAAAAATGGCAAGGGCATTGTTATTGTGGTAAATAAATGGGATTTGGTGGAAGGCAAAGAAACCAATACCACCAAAAAATATACAGAACAGATCCTAAGAAAAATTGCGCCATTTACCGATGTGCCCATTATTTTTATTTCGGCCCTAACCAAGCAGCGAATATTTAAAGCCATGGAAATGGCCTTGGAGGTATACGACAACATGTCGAAACGAATTAGCACTTCCAAATTGAATGACTTGCTATTGCCAATTATCGAAAAAACGCCTCCTCAGGCCACCAAAGGCAAGCACGTTAAAATAAAATACATAACCCAATTGCCTACCAAAAAAATATGTTTTGCTTTTTTCTGCAACCTACCGCAGTATGTAGCCGAAAGCTATAAACGGTTTTTAGAAAACCGTTTACGCGAGCATTTTGATTTTAAAGGAACACCAATTTTTATTTTTTTCAGAAAAAAATAAAAAACAACTTGCATCGTATAGGGTTAATGAATATTTTTGCAGCGTTTAACTGAAAAAAATACACACACATGAAAAAATTTATTGCAATTTTCGCCATCATCGCTACTTTCGGATTTGTAGCTTGTAACAACGCTGCTGAAACAACTGAAGAAGCTGTAGATTCAACTGCTGTAGAAGCTGTTGTTGAAGAAGCTCCAGTTGCTGACACTGCTGCTGCTGCTGCTGACACTACTGCTGCTGCTCCTGCTGCAAAGTAATTCAAGTAGATTAAAAATCTTTAACAAAAAGGTCGCCTAATTGGGCGGCCTTTTTTATTTTTGAAGTGTAATAAAAAAGCAATGGACGGGGAGCCTTTGTTTGGCCATTGGGTTAGCGTGCAATACTGGCCCAATCCAACAAACCTCTGCCGAAATAAAAAAAGAAAACAACGTGCTTGAAGCCATAAAAAAACGAGACCAGGAAAAAGAAGATTCGATGATGCGATATTGGCAACAAAAAACAAAAAATTAATATGAAATCAACGCTTCGAAATAGCCTGTATCTTTTAAGTTTTACGCCGGCAATAGCTGTAATAATTGGCAATCTTAGCGGGGGAGCATTCACCTTGCTTAACACCGCCTATACTTTGGGCATTTTGGCCATATTCGAATGGATAACACCGGCTTTTCTGTCCAACCATAATTCATCTAAACAAGATGCTTGGCCAAAATTAATTTTATACGCCCATGTCCCTCTGCAAATACTTTCAATTTCAAGTTTGTTTTACGGGATATATTATGAAACCATTAATGGGGTATGGATTGTGGCAGCGGCATTTAGTACAGGCCTCAATTCGGGGACTTCGGCCATAGTGGTTGCCCACGAATTTATTCATTGCCGAAAACCTTTTGACCGTTTTCTAGGAAAGTTTCTCCTTTTTACTGCAGGAAATATTTATTTTTATATCGAGCATTTGGCAGTTCATCACCGATGGGTGGGCACAGCCAAAGATAATGCCACAGCCAAATTTGGCGAGTCGTTGTATGCTTTTTTTATTCGCTCGGCTTGTGGGCAAATAAAAGGCGCTTATCAAATAGAAACAGAACGGGTAAAGGCATTAGGCATAGCCCCAATATTTTTATATCATTATGTAGTAAGGCAAATATGTGTTCAAGGGCTAGTTATTATTTTAAGTGTTTATTTTTTGGGGTCAGCGGTTTTATTGGCATTGATTATTCAGGGCTTGCTAGCAAATTTTTTGTTGGAATATGTCAATTACATTCAGCATTACGGTTTGACGCGCGACGAAAAACAACGCGCATCAGAATTGCATAGTTGGGAGAGCAATCAATTTGCAAGTCGATTTCTTTTAGTGGACTTGTCGAGGCATGCCGACCATCATAATTATGCTTCGAAACCATACCATACTTTGATAAATTATACTGAATCGCCAAAACTTCCATCGGGATATGCCGGTTTGTTTTTTGTGGCGGCTATTCCTTTTTTGTGGCGCAAAATAATTCACAAACAATTGGCCGATTTTAATGCAAAGCACATAAAATAAGGGCACTTCACCTTTTCGTTTCTAGGCGTTTCAAACCCCAATGTTCCTAATAATTCGAATCGAAACACCTCATAAATAAACTATTTTCGTTGACTTATATTTTTCTAAGCCCATGCGTTTTTTATCCATATTAGCCTTTCTTCTAATCATACAGTCGGCCTTTGCCCAATCGGGATTTGAGGCCCTCAAAAAAAATAATTTTGAGGAAGCAAAAAAATCGTTTACGTCCACTTTACAGAAGGATTCGTTAAATTATGAAGGGCTTACCGGAATGATTATTTTATCGGAACTCTCGCAGGCATCCATAGAATTTGATAATTATATCAATGTTCTTTTGCGAAACGTCAAGGATCCATACACTTTTGCTTTGTTTAGTTCCTTATATCGAGGCCAATATAAAACCATCGAAACCATGGCCTACCCCGATTGGGCTACCTTGACTTATAAATTAGAGGATGCGATAAGTTGGGGTGAAAAAAATCGAGATAGACCCAAATCATGGGAAAAATATAATAACATAATTCCTAAGATTAATTGGAGCATCATCGGGCCTTTTAAAAACATTAATGGAAGCGGATTTAGCATCCCTCAACCCATCGAAAGCGAGCCATATTTGCCGGCCAATGTGTATAAAAATTACGAAGGCGTAGGGTTGAAATGGGTGGCACCACTTTACACTGCCGCTACCGGACGCATTGTTTTTTCGCAACATTTGCCTGCGGTGCCCATGAGTTTGGATGCAGTATACTATGCCAACACCTTTATAAATTGTATCGACGACCGAAGCATACACCTAAATATTGGCCGATCGGCCGCCATAAAAGTATGGGTTAACGATGTAAAGGTGTTCGAAAGCAACCACACGCTGCCGTTCATTTACGATATCGAAACCGTTGCTTTGAAATTAAAAAAAGGAAATAATCGAATATTAATAAAAAATGCCAGCCAAAAAAATACAGAAGAAAACGAAGGTCCATTAAGCTTTAGGGATGATAAAAACTATGAATACGATATGTTGGCCATACGATTTACCGAACCCGATGGCAAACCAATTGTGGATTTAAACAGTTCGGTAGCTGCCAATTACCATAATAACGGAATCGATTCGTTTGCCACCACAAGCCACAGTTTGGTTAATTATTTTATAACAAAAGCAGCAAACACCGACAATTTATGGTTGGATTATTGTTTATTCAAAGCCTTCGTAGGCGAAAACAAATGCAAACTTGGGGAGGAATATTTTTCACAAAAAAGCGCATTGCATCCCAGCATACTCTTCTATAAATATTTATTTGCCAAGTTTTGTCAGCTCAATGGTAAAACCGAGAAAGTATATGAACTGCTTTCGAAAAGCGATGATGTAAACGCTCCTTTTTTTGGCATGCAGTATGAAAAACTACAAGAAATAAATTTAGAAACCGAACCCGATAAATTTTTTACTGCACTCACCAAACTATCCGAAATAAGCCCTTCAAATATCAAGGTCATTTTTCGATATATCGATTATTTCAACAAATTGGGATGGCCTATAGAAAAAGACTCGTTTATATATCAAACCCTCCGAAAATATCCTTTGTATAAATCAGACTTAAGGCCAAGCCTTTCGAAATACTCAGAAACAGAAGAAAGGTATGGGCCTGCCGAAGCGCTAAGTTTACAAAAAAAGGCCATTAAGGCTTTAAAAACAGGATCGCATGACGATGATTTTAATACTGCCATCGAGTATTATAAAGATCGCAAAAAACAAGATAAAGTATGCGCCTTGTATAAAGACAAAATTTATTTTGCTCCACACCTTACCTCGAGTTACTATGATTTTGGAACTTATTTAAAAGAAACAGGTAAATATGACTATGCCGAAACCATCCTAAAAACCTCCCTCGAAATTGATCCTTATCAAAGCGGAGTTTATGAATTGCTTGGAGACATTGCCATATTAGAAGGCAACGAAACAAAGGCCTTGTCTTATTTTTATACCGGTTTAGCGCTTGGCTCGGGTACAGGTATTTTTGGATACGCCAATGGTATTGACGATAAAATTGAGCAAATTGTTGGGCATGTTAATATTAAAAAATATTTTAAAACACCTACATTCAACGAAACCTTAGCCAACCCCGAATGGAATAAATTGGCAGAAAATGAAGACGCTATTATTCTGCAATACACCAAAGATTGCCTTTTGGATACCAATAATATGGCAACACTTGGTCAAACCCTCATGCTTAAAATAATTAAGGAATCGGGGATTGAAAAATACAACGAAATGGATATGGGTTTTATGGGAAACCTTGTGAGCGCCAAGGTTATTAAAGAGAATGGCACAGAAATAAATCCAGAAAAATCGGGGAATTATTTGGTCGTCAAAAATTTGGAAGTAGGCGATATCATACAAGTAGAAGGAAACATTAAGTTAGAAGCAGAATCTCTATTTGGAAAAGATTTTTTTCATCAGCATTTCATCTTTTTTCCAAGCCCTGTGTTTTTTTCCAAATTCGAGGTATTGGTTCCCAAAGGAAAATTTTTAGGGTACAAATCGCATAAGATAGAAGGGGAACCTCTTAAATTTTCCGACTCCTTTAATTACGATCATTATGTTTGGCAGCACCAAAAGCTTCAAAAAATAGAAGACGAATCGGCTATTCCCGATTATTATGATTTATACCGAAGCGTATCCATTAGCACCATCAAAAATTGGCAACCCATAAATGAATGGTACGAGCAAACCACCTATCAAAAAACAGAACTCACTTATGAAGTAAAACATGTGTTAGATACTTTACTGCGTGGCTCGGATAGTGATTTTGAAAAAGTCCAAAAAATCTATAATTATATTACCTCCAAAATTCGCTACAGTTATGTGCCGTTTTTAAACTCTCGATTTGTTCCTAAGCGGCCAGGAAACACCCTTTCGGCATGCATAGGCGATTGCAAAGATGTGGCCACATTAATGATAAGCATGCTGCATTCGCAAGGCATTGAGGCCTATTATACCCTCGTAAAATCTAATCATAGCAACCGGTTAGAGCCCGTTCCTTCACTTTCATTCGACCATGTTATTGTATGTTATATTTTGAATGGTCAAAAAAATTACTGCGACCTCACTACCAATTTTTATCCTTTATACGTACTTCCCGAGATGGACAACGATGCCATTGGACTGCTTATTAAGCCCGGCGAAAATGAAGTTTTCCGTCTTCCCAACGACATCATCGATTCGGTTAAAACAAGGGCTAAATATGAAATGGACGCTGAGCTAAATTTGGATAGAACCCTCAACGTTACAATTAAGGCCGAATATACCGGCACGGCAGGAGGCAATTTAAGAGAACAAATTTTTAGAACGCCGCCAAATAAATACAGCGATTTTATGTCGAATTATTTTGGACAGGATGTATTTGAAAATTGCATTTATCAGAAGGTTGATTTTTTGAATTTGAACGATTTTTCGAGCCCCTTAAAGGCCGTTTTTGATTTAAGCGCCAGCGGATTTGCCGACAAGGTGTCGGGCTTATACATACTTCGGATGCCTTATATGGAATGCATTAAAAAAAATAAAGTGTTTTTGGAAAACCATAGAACCAATCGCGTTGATCTTGAAAAAGTCTTAAATATTTATAGCTCAGAGCAAATCATAAATTTTAAAATTCCAATGGGCTACAAGTTAGTTGAACTGCCAAGTTCAATAAATCATCGCTCTGCTTTTTCAAACTATTCGGTTGATTTCAAAAGCACTGGACAAATTCTTCAGGTAGCCAAAAGGCAAAAGTTTTTGAAGACCATAATTGAGATTGATGAATTTGATTTGTTTAAGGCCGATTACATTAAATTAGGCGAGCTTGATAAATTTAAGATTGCGCTTGTAAAAAAATGAAGTGCTTAAAATGGATAAATTCGATAAACACTTGGTGGTAAATTTTATTATTTTTATCTAAAGTGTAACCCTATATCTAAAATTTATAGTGATTTTTGAAGACTTAAGAAATAAGAATATGTTGACTAAAAAATTAATTTGGACATTGGCATTTAGCTCCTCAGCGGGCTTAGTATTCGGGCAAAACGCCCCTGAAAATTGGTTTAACTTGGATAAAAAGGCCAATAAAGTTTTGGGCGTAAGCACCGAAAGGGCTTATGAAGAGCTGTTGAAGAATAAAACATCGGTTCCGGTTATTGTTGGCGTGCTCGATAGTGGCGTCGATGAAGATCACGAAGATCTAAAAAATGTGATGTGGATTAATAAGGGTGAAATTGCAGGAAACAACCTCGACGACGACAACAATGGATACATAGACGATATTTATGGTTGGAATTTTATTGGAGGAAAAGATGGAAAAAATGTAGAACATGATTCTTATGAACTAACACGGGTTTACAATAAATATAGAGTGAAGTATGAGAACGTAAACGAAGCCACCATGAGTGAAGCGGAGAAAGGCGAGTACAATACATATTTAAAACTAAAGGTTGAGTTTTTGCAAAAAAGCTTACAGTCGCATACCATGTATGAGTTATACTCAAAATCAATGAAACGATTTGAAAGTATTGAGGCAGGCATAGGCAAGGGCGAAAATTTCACATTAGACGAACTTAAAGCCTATACACCGGCCAATGCACAAGAAGCCAGCACCATCGAAAAATTTATAGCCTATATGCAATCTGGCGAAAAATATTTAACCATAAAAACAAATTTAAAACAAGCCCTCGATCATTTCGATGTGCAAGCAAATTATGCCTATAATATTAATTATAATTCGCGCCTAATTGTTGGCGACAACTACGACGACCAGCGTGAAACCAATTATGGAAACAACGACGTAACTGGCCCCGATGCATCACACGGCACCCATGTAGCCGGAATAATTGGCGCCCAACGCGACAATAATTTAGGAATAAAAGGAGTTTCGAATAATGCCCGAATCATGTCGGTGCGATGCGTACCCGATGGCGACGAGCGCGACAAGGATGTAGCCAACGCCATTCGCTATGCTGTAAACAATGGTGCTAAAGTGATAAATATGAGTTTTGGGAAAGCGTTTCCTTGGGATAAAAATTTGGTAGACGAGGCAGTTAAATACGCCGAGTCTAAGGATGTGCTGTTGGTTCATGGGGCAGGCAACGATTCAAAAGATATTGATGTTAATATAAATTATCCAAATCCAAATATTGCAGCCGACAACAAACGCGCTAGCAATTGGGTTGAAGTAGGCGCATCGTCGTGGGTTGGCGGAAAAGCCCGATTGGCAGATTTTTCGAACTTCGGCCAAAAAAACGTGGATGTATTTGCTCCAGGCGTAAGCATTTATTCAACGATACCTGGCTCAAAATATGCCGCTTTCGATGGCACAAGCATGGCTTCACCCTGCACAGCAGGTATTGCCACATTATTGCGCTCTTATTATCCAAATCTTTCGGCCGCACAAGTGCGAACCATTCTTATGCAGTCGACCACTAAGGTAAAAGGAAAAGTGTATGTTCCGGGAACAAAAAAAGGGACAAAACTTAAAAAAATAAGCGTTTCGGGAGGGGTTGTAAATACCTACAAAGCCGTGGAATTGGCCGAAAAAATGAGTAAAAATTAAAAAGGTAAACGCCTTAAGATATTATAGCACTTATACCTGGAAGCACTTTGCCTTCGAAATATTCGAGTAAAGCACCGCCTCCGGTTGATACATAACTTACCTTGTCTTCCAATTTATATTGGTGAATTGCTGCGGCAGAATCACCGCCACCTATAAGCGTAAACGTGCCATTGTTTGTAACGCTTGCCAAGGCAAAAGCCATTTCACGAGTTCCATTCGAAAATTTATCCAATTCAAATACACCCATAGGCCCATTCCAAAGGATGGTTTGGCTCAAATTAATTACAGTTTTAAAACTAGCGATAGCTTGTTCTCCAATATCCAAGCCCATCCACCCATCGGGTATTTCATGGCTTAAGCATGTAAGGGTTTGAGCATTATTGCTAAATTCATCGGCCACTATAGAGTCGATGGGTAAATGAATTTTTACACCTTTTTGGGCCGCTTGGTCCAAAATGCCCAAAGCCAAATCTAACATATCTTTTTCAAGTAGTGAATTTCCTACGGCGCCTCCTTTTGCTTTAATAAAGGTATACGACATGCCTCCTCCAATAATAATATGGTTGGCTACCTTAAGCAGATTTTCAATAATAACAATCTTGTCGCTTATTTTGGCTCCACCCACAATGGCTGTTAAAGGCCGTTTAGGGTTATTAAGTACCAAGTCGGCATTATTGATTTCTTTAGCCATCAAATATCCAAAGCATTTTGAGCTTGGAAAAAACTGAGCTATTATGGCGGTGCTTGCATGAGCGCGATGAGCAGTGCCAAAGGCATCGTTCACATAAAAATCGCCTAATTTCGAAAGCGTTTCGGCAAAATCATGGTCTCCATTTTCCTCTTCTTTATAATATCGAAGATTTTCTAATAATAAAACTTCACCCGATTTAAGCGATGCCGACAACTCAGTAGCCATTGTACCTATGCAGTCGTCGGCAAATCTTACATCAACGCCTAATAGCGTGCTTATATGGCTTACAAGATTACTTAAGGAAGTTTTGGGGCTGGGTCCGTTTTTGGGCCTGCCCAAATGCGATAACAATACAATGGATCCACCATCATCGCGTATTTTTTTGAGGGTTGGCAAAGCCGCTGTAATTCTTGAATCGTCGGTAATCGAAAGATTTTCATCTAAAGGCACATTAAAATCTACCCGAACAAGGACACGTTGGCCCGCAAAATTGTAATGATCAATCGTATTCATTTTTATAAAATAATCAACTTATTTATGGGCATTATACTCGGCCATAGCGTTGTATTTTAAAGCCTTAGCGCCTTTACGAATTATTTTTATTTTAGTGATATAGTCATTCGTTTTTATTAAAAAAGGCACTTCGGTTCCTGCAATTAATTCGCCATAAACAGTATGCAGGCCATCAAGCCAAGGGGTTGCTTTAAGGGTTATAAAAAATTGACTTCCATTGGTTGATGGTCCCGAATTGGCCATAGCCAATAAACCAGGCCTATCAAGTTTTAAATCCGAAAATTCATCTTTAAAGTTGTAGCCAGGGCCTCCGTTGCCTGTGCCCTGAGGATCGCCACCTTGAATCATAAAATTTTCTTTATCGCCATTGGTAAAACTAATAACCCTATGAAATTTTAAACTATCAAAATAGGGAACACCTGCTTTTCGAAATGAATTTGGCATGCTTCCTTCGGCCAAGGCTACAAAATTTGCCACAGTTAAAGGGGCTTTTTCATCAAAAAGTTTTGCAATGGCCACCCCTTTGGTTGTGCTAAAAATGGCAAATAGCCCGTTGCTGGTATCTACCAAAGCAACCACCGGCTCTTCTTCAACTGACGACGATTCGTCAACCGACGACTGACTTGAATTTGAGCAAGATCCCAGAATAAATATGGCTAGGAGGGCCCAAAGAATGTTTGTGTTTTTCATGTGATATTCGAATAGAAAGTGGGTAAAAAAAGTAGTGCAAAAATAACAGTTTCAAGCCCTTTTAGCCAAAAGATTTAAGCATTATTCTTAGGCCACAAACCGAAGCTGAGGGTAAAAATATTTTGAAACCAAGCAAAGCTATTTTAAGTGCCGAAAGCTTTATTTTTGCGAGTGATGTCAAAACCACTTTCAATTAGGATAGGTCATTTTTTATATACCCATGCATTCCCTATATACAACGTTATTTATCCAATGTTTAAGAACAGGCAGGATGCAGATGAAATTAGGTATTTAAAAAAAATAATTGCCCCCGATGATATAATTTTAGACATTGGCGCCAACATTGGATTTTACTCCAAAATATTATCAAAGTGTACTGGAAAATATGGTAAAGTACATTCATTTGAGCCTGATGGCTTAAACTTCAAGCATCTAAAAAACAACACGCAGCAGTTGGTCAACGTGGTGCTCAACCATAAAGCGGTGAGTGATAAATCGGGCCAATTGACAATTTATAAATCAAAAGATTTGAATGTCGATCATCGCACCTATCCTGTGGATGAATTTCAATCGTTCGAAACCATAGAGGCCATCGCTATTGACGATTATGTAAACGGCCTATGGACAGTTAACCTTATAAAAATGGACATTCAAGGCTATGAAGTGGCGGCGCTTAAGGGCATGGAAAAAACCATTAAGGCCAATCCCGATATCAAACTTTTATTAGAATTTTGGCCACACGGTTTGAGGGCCGCCGGCAGTTCGGTAGCCCAATTTTATGAAACCATTGGTAGCTTTGGCCTTAAAATTCAATTTTTGGAAGGCGAAACTTTGTTAACGTTTGATCCACTGCTTATACCAAGCTATGAAGTTTGGGGCCTTAATCAGTATAAGAATATTTTAGTGAGCGGCACTTAGGTTAAAGGGCCATTTTAGGAGTTCCTTCAAAGGCTTCATTCGGCATTCGATTTAGGGCTGACTTTAAAAATGTACATCTATTTTTGTTTTTCAAAAAAGAATAGTAAAAAGGAAAATATTAACTGTATTTTTGGCATTTTAACATCTTAATTTATTAACCAATGGACACAGGAACAGTAAAATTTTTTAACGCGTCAAAAGGCTATGGCTTTATTAAAAACAACGACAATGGTCAGGAAGTTTTTGTACACGTAACCGGTATTATCGACCAAATTTCACAAGACGATCAAGTAACCTACGAAGTAGAAGTAGGCCGCAAAGGTCCCTCGGCGGTAAATGTAAAAAAAGCTTAATACTTATTTATCCTTTTATTACGCCGTAAGCAAAGGGTTCCAAATAATAAAAAAGCCTTAAGCCCTCCAAACTGCTTCCTTCTATTTGAGCCGTTTGCGGGGCTTTTTTTATGACATATTAGTACAGATATGACTTCGGTATTTGTTAAAATATCGAACCAAATTTTTAATAATTTCCAATACATTTGTTAACCTTAAACAGGATGAATAAAACGGACGATTTTGCCACGCAATCCAATGCTCAACTCGATTTGGCTTATGATTATGTCCTCAATACCAATCGAAATGTTTTTTTGACAGGCAAAGCAGGCACAGGCAAAACCACGTTTTTACACAGGCTTAAAAAACAAACGGCTAAACGAATGGCCATAGTAGCGCCTACAGGGGTTGCGGCTATTAATGCAGGAGGGGTAACCATACATTCTTTATTTCAACTTTCATTTTCGCCTTTTGTTCCCAATCATGTGGCGGTGGAACCTAAAAAATATTCGCGCGATAAAATCAACCTCATCAAAAGCATCGATTTATTGGTGATTGACGAAATTAGTATGGTGCGATGCGATGTGTTAGATGCCGTGGATATGGTGCTTAGGCAATTTCGAAACCGCTTTGAAGCATTTGGCGGAGTTCAATTGCTGCTAATTGGCGATATAAATCAGTTGGCTCCGGTAATGAAAGACGCCGATTGGGAATTGCTAAAAACGCATTATCAAACTGTATTTTTTTTTAGCAGCCATGCCTTAGGAAAAAACTATCCTGTTATCGTTGAGTTAAAACATATTTTTAGGCAAAGCGATGGCGTTTTTATCGATTTGTTGAATCAAGTTCGAAACAACGAAATGAGTATGGAGGGCTTTGCCCTGCTCAATAGTCGATTGGACAGAGGTATTTTAGAATCAAACCAGGACGAGGGTTATATAACCCTTTCGTCGCACAATGCTATGGCCAAACAAATAAACCAAGACCGATTAGAAAAACTAAGTGGAACGTCAAGGGTTTATAAGGCAAAAATTACAGGCGATTTTTCAGAATACAGCTTCCCTACCGACCAAAACCTTGAATTGAAAATAGGGGCTCAAGTGATGTTTATTAAAAACGACACGGCCAAAGAAAAAAAATATTTTAATGGTAAGATTGGTCGAATTGTAAAATTAGACTCAGACAGTATTTGTGTTAAAACGGACGATTTTGATGAAATACTCGTAGCCAATGAGGAGTGGAATAATATCAAGTATACCTTGAATTTGGAATCCAAAACCATTGAAGAAAAAGTTTTAGGGTCGTTTAACCAAATGCCTTTAAAATTGGCGTATGCCATAACCATACATAAAAGCCAAGGGCTAACATTTGACAAGGTAATTATTGACGCCGAAGATGCTTTTAGCAGTGGCCAAGTATATGTGGCTCTAAGCCGATGTCGCACTTTGGAGGGCATAATATTAAGCACGCCAATTTCTTCAAAAAGCATTCGATTAGATTCTACGATTCATCAATTTAACCATTCCTTTGCCCAACAAAATTTGGATGATGAGGCGTTGCAAAAAGATAAGCTCGAATATCAGGAAGGGCTAATAATGGATTTGCTCGACTATGATCGATTGCGCCATCCCCTCGTTTATTTACATACTCAACTTTTAGAAAATTCACCCCCCATAGATTCAAAAACGGTTGAGCAATTTGGGGAGGTAATATCCAAAGCAGAATTAAGCATTGGAAAAGTGCTTCGAAATTTTCATAACCAAATAAAGCAATTGATACTTAAGGATGGTGCGATTGAATCGAATGTGCAATTGAACGAACGCCTAGCAAAAGGACAAGCCTACTTTAGTTTATTATGGGAAGAGTTGTTGCAAAAGCCACTGAATGAATTGACCATACAAACCGATAATAAAGCAATAAAGGAAGCCATTAACAAAGCGTTAACGATTGCCAAACAAGCTTTGTTTATTAAGATGGCGTGCTTCAAATATTGTGCCTCCGATTTTAAGGCGTCAGCTTATGCTCAGATAAAGGTAAATGCCGAACTTGATTTTCAAAAAATAAATCAGCGACAAGATAAGCATGATTTTAAAGACTTAAACTCAAGCCAACATCCAGTTTTATACCATAAACTTCGAAAATTACGCCGGCATTTGGCAGATGAGATAAAGGTTGAAGACTTCAAAATATTTACTTTAAAAGCGCTAATGGAAATTTCAAACACTTTGCCCACTACCCTTAATGCATTGGTAAAAGTAAAAGGCATTGGCAAAAAAACGTGCAGCAAGTATGGCGACGAAATAATTAACACGGTTATGGCGTATTGCCAAAGCAATCAAATCCATGTTTCGGCCGAGCCTAAAGAAGAAATAAAACCGAAAGCCATCAAAGAAGAGTCTCATAAAATTAGTTACGATTTATTGGTGAGTGGGCTATCGGTTATCGAAATTGCCACACAAAGAGCATTGGCCGCCTCAACCATAAACGGACATTTGACACACTATGTTGGACAAGGATTGCTGTCGATCAATCAATTTATTGCACCACCAAAACTTGAGGCCATAGAGGGCGTTTATGCCAGCCATCCAGAACTAAAAATTAGCGAAGCCAAAAATTTACTTGGCGAGGACTATAGCTACGAAGAACTTCGATTTTTTGTAAGCTATTGGAAACATAAATTAGGGTAATTTAAATTGGTATCGATTAAGGAGTATATCCTCGTTCAATGGGGTTTGATTCCCCTTTTGTAGCGCCATTCATAAGGCTATTTTACCTAATGCTTAATAAATCCTTACATTTGCTGCCCTAATTACTTTTTATGATGCTATTTGAATTTGAAAAACCAATAGAAGAACTGCAGAAGCAGATTGAAAAAGCAAAAGAAACTCATGCCAAAGGAAAGGTTAATTTGAGCGATACCATCGAGCAATTAGAGGGCAAATTACAGGAGTTAAAAAAAACCATTTACAGCGAACTAAATGGATGGCAAAAGGTTCAGATTAGCCGACATCCTGATAGACCCTATACCTTCGATTATATCGAAGAGGTATTTAGCGATTTTATTGAGTTGCACGGCGACAGAAATGTAGCCGACGATAAGGCTATGGTAGGAGGCTTTGCCAAATTAGACAATCAACCGGTTATGGTTATTGGGCATCAAAAAGGCAGAAACACCAAACAGCGTCAGATGAGAAATTTTGGAATGCCTAACCCCGAAGGGTACCGAAAAGCCCTTAGATTGATGCGTTTGGCTGAAAAATTCAACATCCCCATAATTACCTTAATCGACACCCCGGGCGCTTCGCCAGGATTAGAGGCTGAAGAGCGCGGACAAGGGGAGGCCATTGCAAAAAATCTGATGGAAATGGCGGTTCTTAAGGTGCCTGTAATATGCGTGGTAATTGGCGAAGGAGCCAGTGGAGGTGCTTTAGGAATTGGAGTTGGAAATAAAATAGCCATGCTTGAGTATACTTGGTATTCGGTAATATCACCCGAATCGTGCTCATCTATTTTATGGCGCAGTTGGGAGCATAAAGAAAAAGCAGCTATTTCCTTAAAACTAACATCCAACGAAATGTTGGAAAACAAGTTGATTGACAAAATCATTACCGAACCCATTGGGGGAGCGCATAACAACCCCGAAGCGATGTATAAAACATTGAAACAAGAATTAAAGAAAATGCTTAAGGAATTGCTTGTACTTAATAAGGAAGAACTTGTAAACCAAAGGGTTGAAAAATTCTCGAATATGGGTGTTTATAACGAGGCTTAGAGCTGATATTTTATTTAATACGCTCTATCGCTACGGCCTTCAAAAGCATAAATAAAGGAACGCAATACCACTTTGATTCCGCCCGATGTGGGATAATTGCCTGTAAAATACCAGTCGCCTTTATGATTTGGACAGGCGATGTGCAAATTTTCGACGCTTTGAAAAACCATATCCACGGTAGCGTTTAAATCGGCAGGCGTTATTATATTTCTTATTTCTTCGGTTAACTGTTCATCGGTAAATAAATCATATAAATCTTTAACGGCATTGCGCAATTCGGCATTTGGCAGGCTTATGAGGCGTTTGCATTCCTTATAAGTTTCTTCGATTTTTGATTCAAGGCCATTTTTTTTCAATAAATTTATCAGGGCTTTATAGGCTACAAATTCATTGAAACGGCTCATATCAATACCATAACAATCGGGATATTTAATGATGGGGGCCGACGAAACAATAACAATATGTTTAGGATTGAGGCGATCTAAAATTCGCAGGACACTTTTGCTTAAGGTGGTTCCTCTAACTACCGAATCGTCCATTACCACCAAGGTATCCTCTTGATTTTTTACCAGTCCATAGGTTACGTCGTAGGCTTCGCCCACCAAATCATCCCTATCTTTTCCTTGCGAAATAAAGGTACGCATTTTGGCATCTTTTATTAGCACCTTTTCAAGGCGAGGCATTACCGAAACAATGGCCGAAATCTCATCACGTGAGGCACTAGAACCTAATTTAGATATGGCATCAATTTTCCAAGCATTCAAATAGTCATTTACCCCATCCAGCAATCCATAATAGGCCGTTGATGCCGAATTGGGGATATAGGAAAATACGGCCGTTTTAAAATTAAAATCAACTTTTTTAAGCACCGCGTCCGTCAATAACCTTCCTAACTGTTTGCGTTCCTGATAAATATCGGCATCGCTAGCGCGCGAGAAGTAAATGCGCTCAAACGAACAGCTAGTTTTTTGAGTAGGGGGCAAAATTGATACTTCCTTAACCTGCCCCGATTGTTTAATTATTAAGGCATTGCCGGGTTGCAATTCTTTAATATCGAGGCGTTTAAAATTAAAAGCTGTTTGAATGGCAGGTCTTTCGCTTGCTGCAACAAATATTTCATCGTCTTCGCAATAGAACGAAGGTCGTATGCCGCCCGGGTCTCTGATTATAAAAGCGTCGCCATGGCCAAGCATTCCAACCATATTGTATCCCCCATCTACATTTTTGAACGAACGTTTTAATATCGTTTCTATATCGAGTTCTTCTTTTATTTTGCTGGTTATATCGGTATGCGAATAGCCAAGATTTTTATATTTTCTAAAAATTAATTCATTTTCTTCATCAATAAAATGACCAATTTTTTCGAGCATCGTAACATTGTCTGAAATTTCTTTTGGATGTTGCCCCAATTCAATTAAATGCTGAAACATTTCCTCAACGTTGGTCATATTATAATTGCCGGCCAATACTAAATTGCGGCTCATCCAATTATTTTGACGTAAAAAAGGATGAATGTGTTCAATCGAATTTCCGCCATGTGTGCCATAGCGAAGATGTCCGATTAAAAGTTCTCCGGCATAAGCAAAATTATCTTTCAGCCATTCAATATCATCCACTTTTCGAGGATCGAGGGCGTCGTATTTAGCTTTAATCTCAGCAAACATATCCGACACCGCATTTTTGCTAACGCTGCGTTTTCGAGCAATATAGCGCTGCCCGTATTTGGGGTCCAATTTAATGATTCCAATTCCAGCACCATCTTGCCCTCGGTTGAGCTGCTTAGCCATCAAAAGCTGCAAGCGTTTTAATCCAAAAAGGGAGGTGCCGTATTTTTGACGATAATAGTCAAGTGGTTTTTTAAGTCTAATAAAGGCTATTCCACACTCATGTTTGATAGGGTCGCTCATACAATTTGGTGCGCAAATTTAAGATTAAAAATGCTTGTAAAGTAGATTATGGTTTTAAGGATTCAATTTATCATTTTTGTACTATGCCAAGTTGGATTGAAAAATTAGATAAATTCATACTCCATAATCACCTGATTTCGAAAAGTGATAATTTAATAGTGGCCGTAAGTGGGGGAATGGATTCGATGTTTTTATTATCCTATTTGCAAGCCAAAGGCTATAAATTAACTGTAGCCCATTGCAATTTTGGATTAAGGGGAACCGAAAGCGATCTTGACGAAGCGCTTGTTAAATCATATTGCCAAACACATGCTATACTATTTTATAGCAAAACATTTGAAACCACGGCTTATGCCACCCAAAACAAGCTCTCTATCCAAATGGCTGCGCGCGAATTGCGCTATACTTGGTTCGACGAGCTGTGCCAATTGAATACCGAAGGAGCCACAAAAATTGTGACGGCACATCATAAATCGGATCATGCCGAAACTATTTTGATAAATATGTTGAGAGGCACAGGTTTGAGAGGGCTTGAAGGAATAGCCATGATTTCGGGAAAGGTAATTAGACCCATGCTCTGTTTGACAAGAGATGAGGTGGAAACGGCCGTAAACAACCTAAAGATTACCTATCGAAACGACAAAAGCAACGAGAGCGACAAATACCACAGGAATAGACTTAGGCTAAATGTAATTCCTGAATTAAAAAAGATTAATCCTGAATTTGAAAACACCTTTCTCGACAATTCAAAAATAGCCAAACAAGCCAGTAGTTTCATAGCCCATTATATGGCCACGATCGAAAGCGAATTGGTTTCGCTTAGTGCCAATCAAACGCATATTTGCGTAAGCGAGTTGCTGAAAAAGCCTGAGCCTCTATTTATATTGTATGCCATTTTGGTAAAATTTGGATTTAATGCTTCGTCGGTTGACAATATTTACCTTGCTATGAATGGCTTATCGGGCAAACAGTTTTTCTCAAACACCCATGTACTTACCATAAATAGAGGCCAGCTAATCATTCAAAAAAAGCAAGTCGAAAGTTTTGAAACTTATTGCGTTAACAGAGATACTAAACAAATATGCACCCCCCATCATAATTGGTTTTTTGAAGAAATAAACAAAGATGAAAACCAGCCTTTGGCAAAACAAGAGGCGTGCCTTAATGGCGACAATCTAATATTTCCATTAAGCCTAAGGCCATGGCAGCAGGGTGACAAGATTAGGCCACTTGGCATGAAAGGAAGCAAAAAAGTAAGCGATGTTTTAATTAATAAAAAACTTTCGAGGATAGAAAAGGAGCAAATTTGGGTACTGGTTTCGGGCAAAGATATAATCTGGATAAGTGGAATTTTGCTCAGCGATGATTATAAAATTCAGGCAGACACTAAGAAGGTATTGTTGGTTAAAATTTCGCCAATCGCAAGTTGACTAAAACCCAAACCCAATACTTAGGCCCGAAATAACGCCAATGGAACTTTTATAACTGTCCAGAAATCGGCTTGCTTGTTTATAATCGCCTCTGCTTTTTTGCATAGCATTTCCAATATAAAGGTCCATGCAAAAGCTCGAACCTAAAGGAGAGTGAATTCCAAATATAAAGCCAGTAACGAGGCAGGAGGCCGAACCTTCTTCCCATGCATCTGGGAGCCCAATATTATCATCAAATTCATAAAGAAAATTTGAGTTTTTGAATGAAAGATAGGGGGCCACATAAAAGCCATTAAACATTTCGGGATCTCTTCCGGCAAAGTATTTAAACATCAAATCGAAACGGGTGCCTGAGAAACTTTTGAGGTCGTTATTAAATCCAGTTTGAAAACTTTGTTCTTCAAAATTTGCATAACCTACAGCAATTTTTAAGGCATGCTTTGGGCCAATTTGCCTTTCATATCCAGCCAACATATAGTTAGCCATGGCTTTAACAGGATAAAAAGTTGCAATCTGTCGGTAGGGAAATTCCTTTTTAGTTTTTTTAGCCGCATACGATGCAATATCCTTAGTGGGCGGCGACAAAACAAAAGTTTCAGAGTTGGCCAGTAAAGATGAGGGGGCCAAAATAATGAGGAGTATTTTTACTATTTTTTTCATATTTATTGCAGGTGTCGATAAATGGTTAGCCTCTATAAAACATATTAATAAAAAAGAAAACAAAAAAGGGCTGAGGATGAAAAAATCCTTTTAAAGCAAGTTTTGGCCTGTCGGGTATCTCTGTCTTCTTACGTCGTCTCAACTTGCCAATAGCAACTTGAAAGGATCACCCTAAGGTTGAAAAAAGCCTGACATTGACATTTGACTTCAGCCGGTATTATTTTAGTATTAAATTTTTCAATTCTGCCAGCCCTTCAACACAAAGGTAAGTGTAAAGTTTTTGGATTAGCAAGCCCTATATTATTTTTTTTATAGCTGTTAAAAAGGGATTTTGCCTACAAAAATCTGGCAATACCCAATTTAAAGTTAATTGGGTAATTGGGCCTTAAAAAAAGATGTGTGTGAGGGCTAAAAAATTTAATACAGAGGAAAAGATTTCATCATGGCGTGCACTTTATCGCCTACCGATTTCAATTTATGTTCGTCAGTTCTGTTCATTAAGGCATAATCAATAAGTTCAACAATTTGAGGCATTTCCGTTACGCCCAAGCCTCGGCTTGTCATGGCCGACGTACCAATGCGAATGCCACTTGTAACAAATGGGCTTCGGGTTTCGAAAGGCACCGTATTTTTATTAATGGTAATATGGCAGCGAACGAGAATGTCGTCGGCCATTTTTCCAGTAAGCGTTTCATCTTTTCCTCTAAGGTCAATGAGCATCATGTGATTATCGCTGCCCCCGCTTATTATTTTATATCCTGATTGAATAAAGGCGCTGGCCATGGCTTTTGAATTGGCAATTACCTGTTTAGCATAAATTGTAAAGTCGTCGCTTAAGGCTTCGCCAAAGGCTACGGCCTTGGCTGCAATAACATGTTCTAAAGGCCCGCCTTGGGTGCCCGGAAAAACTGCCCCATCGAGTATTGATGACATTTTACGAATATTCCCTTTCATATCGGTTAATCCCCATGGGTTTTCAAAATCTTGCCCCATCATAATAATTCCCCCTCGAGGGCCGCGCAATGTTTTATGCGTGGTGCTTGTAACAATATGGCAATGCGGCAATGGATTGTTTAATAATTTTTTGGCAATAAGTCCGGCAGGATGAGCAATATCGGCCAAAAGTAGAGCGCCTACGCTATCGGCAATTTTGCGCAATCGAACATAATCCCAGTCGCGACTATAGGAAGAGGCTCCGCAAATAATTAATTTTGGGTTTACCTCCTGGGCTTTTACTTCCACTTTATCCCAATCTATAAGGCCTGTTTCTGGTTCTACCCCATAAAAATTGGCGCTGTATGTTTTTCCCGAAAAGTTTACTGGACTGCCATGCGTTAGATGTCCACCATGCGAAAGGTCGAATCCTAATATGGTATCGCCTGGTTTTAAGCAAGCCAACATGGCCGAGGCATTAGCCTGTGAGCCAGAGTGAGGTTGAACATTGGCCCATTCGGCACCAAAGAGGGTTTTTAAACGGTCGATGGCTATGTTTTCAATCACATCCACCACCTCGCAACCCCCGTAATATCGCTTACCGGGCAAGCCTTCGGCATACTTATTTGTAAGCACAGAGCCCATGGCCTCCATCACTTGTTTTGAAACGAAATTCTCAGAAGCTATAAGCTCAATACCATCTTGTTGACGGCTTAATTCTTGTTGTATAAGATCGAAAATTTGGGTGTCGCGATTCATGCCGCAAACAAAATGGTTTTTATTAGAAATTCCTAAGAATTAGAGGCGCTTTCTTTCGATAATTATAAATGTTAATCTCCCTTTACAATTCATACAATTTGCTCAAAAATCTGAACGAGCAGAGGGGAGTGAGAATTGAAAATTGGTAAAACCATTCCTACCCTAAATTTAGGGCTTAAAAAAGGATGAGCACCTGATTTTTTTCTACCTTGTCGCCTTCTTTAATTTTTATCATTTTAACGGTGCCATCGCCAAGCGCCTTAATATTATTTTCCATTTTCATGGCTTCGAGCACCAGCAAGCTATCCCCTTTTTTTACTTCTTGGCCTTGGCTAACCATCACCTTCAAAACCATTCCGGGCATGGGCGCTTTAAGTTCATTCATAGAAGGATTTAACGCTTTATCCATACCCATTTTGGACAATAAATCTTCTAAATCGTTTTTGATTTTTACCTCGGTTTTTTGTTTATTTATGGTAAACAAGAGGCGATGCGATTTTTTTTCGAGCACATCAATGGTATATGATTTTCCATTATGCAATACATGATAGCTGCCGTTGGTGTTCGAAACAATATCAAAATCAATGATCTGATTATTTATATAATACTTCCCTTTTTTTCGAATTACTTCTATTTCAGGATTATCGTTTACCGAAACTTTATACATATTTTTTAATGATGGCCTAAGGATTTAAAATAAGTTTTTACTTTTTCTTTGTAATACGGATTAAGATTTGGCGATACCGTTCGCAACAATTCTTGTCCTTTTTGTTGTTGTTTTAAATAATCTTGCAAGGATGGAGGCAATGGGCGACTCACATCTTTGCCTTCGTTCGATTTGCGTTCTTCATCTTGTTCCTGTTCTTTTTCGGCGCGTTCGTGGTCGAGCAAACGGGTAAGAATTTCGCGTTGACGGCGAAGCGTTTCTTCGTTAATTCGTTTGTTGACTAGGTCTTTTTCTACCTCATCCATCAAATCTTGAGTTTTTTGGAGGTCGCCTAATTTTTTACCTTGGCCTTCTTTTTCGAGTTCTTTTTCGAGATCTCTTAATTTTTTTCGCAAGGCGGATTGTTGAGCGGCCATTTGAGCCAATTCTTTGGATGCCGGTTTTTTGCCTTTTCCGTTTTTCATCATTTCACCCATCTCTTTATTCATCTTATCTTGCATTTCCTTCATTTCTTTCATGCCAGGTTTTTTGCCTTTACCGGGTTTTGGATTTTTGCAATTTGGATTGGGCTTTGCGTTTTTCATCTGTTCTTGCATTTGCTTCAATACCTCGCTTAGCATCAAACCAAGGTTGTTCAAACTGGTCATAATATAGTGTTCGTTATTTACCAAGCTTGGAATGTTGCGGTAGCCTAAATTTTCAAGCGCCTTGTCCATATTATAATTTACCAACCCGATTTCTTTGTTGATGAACGACTTTATTTGTATCACCCGTTTGCTTAATGCAAATAAGGAATCTTCAATAATTTTTGTATCGTCTCTCAGTTTTTTTTGATTTTGCGCCAGTTCTACAAATTTTGGATTATAACCTCCCACGGCCCTAAAATCTTTCATCAATTTTTCCTGTTCTTTCGAAACGGTAATTATATTTTCGAGTATCTGTCGCAAGGTATTGTAATCCTCTTCTTGTTTTTCGGCCGACATCTCCATCATTTCTTCTTCCATTTTTTCACTCATTTCTTTGAGTTCTTCGGCGGCTTTTTTCTGCAAAGGCGACGCTTTTTTGGTCTGCTTTTTTTGGAGTTGTTCTAAACTTTCTTTTTGTTTTTGATCGATAGACTCTTGTTTGTCTTTTGTGTCCTTTAGCTCATTTGGTTGTTCAAGGGCCTTGTTTTTGTCCTTTATCTCGTTCAAGTCTTTTTTTAGTTCCTCAAATTTTTTATTCAGTTCCTCTTGTTTTTTTTCTAATTGCTCCGAATTTTCTTTGCCGTTTTTAGTTTCTTCGGCTAATTTTTCCTGCTCTTTTGCCAACTGATCAAGCTTATCGACCGTTTCTTTCATTTTCTTTTCAAGCTCTTGCTGTTTGAATAATTCGAGGGCGCGTTCTATCTTTTTTTTGAGCTCTTTGTCGCTAAATTTAAATTTATCCATTTGCTCCTGCAATTCCTCTTTTTGATTGTTCTGCAACAATTCTTTCATTTTTTGAAGAAGCTTTTTCATCTCGTCGTCCATCAATTCTTCAAACAATTTTTCTAATTCAGATTCTTTGTCAAGTTCATCTTGGTCGCTTGGTTTAAATTCGGACTCCTTATTGTTTTTATCTTGATTTTTTTCCATGAGGGCCTTCATTTTTTCTTGAAGGTCCTGGTGTTTTTTAAGCAAGTCTTCAATTTGGTTTTTATCTTCCCAATTCAATGATTTTTTTTCAGTAAGCTTTTGTTGCAGTTTTTTTATTTCTTCCTCCATGGCCTTGCTGTCTTTAATTGCTTGTGCCATTTCGCCTTTTATGTTTTCGTTGGCCTGTTCGGTTTGTTTTTCAATTTGCTCGAGGGTTGGTGCCGCAAAAATTCCATTGCTAGTGCGTGTTGCCTTGCTGCCATTAATGGCATCGTTGTCCCAAATCTCGAAATAGTATTCTATTTTTTCGCCTGCGGCAATATTCAATGCCGACAAATCCCATAGGTAATAAAAATTTTGAACCGTTTGTATAGTGTTTATACCAATGATGCTATGTTTGGTGTTGGCGGTATTTTTGGAGGGGTCGGCGCTTTCAATAAATTTATAGTGAAACACTAATTTATTGAAACCGTAATCGTCGGATATATCGCCCACAAAATACATCAATTTCGAATTGCTGCTATCGCGGCGTTCCCTAAAGTTAATTTGGGCATAGGCGTCGGGAATAACATTTATTTGGTAAAGAATTGAATCGCGGCTATCGCCTTCGGCATTAGAGGTGTTTATTTTTATGCGCTCACTCAATTTAAAAACTTTGGTATACGAAAAACGATTGCCGCCTTCTTTGACGGCTTGAGTTGTGGCATTGCTAAAACTTAATTTAATAGTTTGAACATGTTTTGTGTTAAATTTCCAATGTATTTTGGTTCCGGCCGGCACCGTAAGATCGCCAATATTTACGAGCGATTCGTCGGGCCTTCCGGTATAGGAGGGGTAATCTAAAAGGATGCTAAAATCTAATAATACTGGGTTTTGTTTTACCGCTAAATGATAGGCATCTGAGCTAAAATTACTGGATTCGAAATGAAAATCGAACGATTTTTGTACATTTTTTAAGGTGAATTTAAACGTGGCCGCACCTTCCTTTTTCATTTTAAAGCGATTGCCTTCGGTAACAATATACACCTCGTCTGGCACCACATTGCCAGTAATGCCTAGGTCTATTTCAAAATCTTCGTTTTGCCCAGCCACCAAATTTTTGGTATTTAAAACAAAGGTAAAAGGCGGTGGGGTGGCATAGTGTTTCGAATGGTTTATGAGGCGAGTGGTTGTTTCTTTAAATCCGGGTGCAATAATCATAATTAATATAAGCATGCACATGGGCCCAATTGCAAATTTAAGGTAGCGCTTATTTCCTTTAAAATCTACGGCCGTCGAAAATTTAATGGGCCTTAATTCGGATGTTTTTTGCTCGATAGAGGCTATTAAAAACCTATTCTCAAATTCGTTCTGCAATTGTTTGTTGAGCTGCAGTGTGTTTAATAATTTGTCTTGTATGGAGCCAAAATGTTTGCCAATAATATCAGAGGCAGCCTCATAATCGAGTCGCTCGCCAATTTTGTATAATTTAAAAATAGGAACCGCCATCCAGCGAAACATTATAACCGCTGTAAAGAGAATATAACTGTAAAAAAGCAAGGTTCGAAAAGCCGTATTGAAACGCCCAAAATATTCGAGCAACGAAACGATTAAAAAGAATGTTAGTGCGGCTCCAACAAAAAATATAGCTCCTTGCAAAAGTCTATTTTTATAGTACTTGCGAATAAACTCATCAAGCTTTAGCAGCAATTCGCTTTTAGGCCATTGAGTATTTGGAGCAGTGAAATTTTTCATCCGAATGGGTTACTATAAATCAAAAAGGACTATGCCTATGGATAAACGTTTCATTAAATAATTTATTTTTCTTCCTTATGTGTTGTGTTTTGATGGGCTATTAGCGCCTTCTGATAATCTACCAATTGGCCGTCGATACGGCCAACCAAAAAGGCATTGGTAAATCCCATTTTTTTAATGTCATTTTCAAAGAGCATGGCTTTTTGAAACGAACGAAATCGGCCTAGAATTAGCTTTGAAGTATTCCCCTTTTTTTCTTGCCTCAGCGATTCCAATTCATTCATGTAGGCATCAATATTAAAATCATAAAAATTGCCTATTTGCACTTCAAAAAAAACACCTTTGGCGCTATCGTGGTTTTCGGATAATATGTCGTTTTCTTTTTTAAGCTGTATGATCTTTTTTTGAAGCAACCCATTTGCAAGGCCAAAATTTTTATTTTCTTGGATTAAATGATCGGCCATTTTAACTCTTTGTTTCATCGACAATAGTTTGGAGTTTGTTCTATCCATCGTGTACAAAAGAAAGATGGTGCTTAAAAATAAGAGGAGACATACAAAGCCAAGTCCAAAAAATTTGACCCTTAGTTTGGTCGATTCAATGGATTTTTGTTTTTTTAAATACACCGACTCCTGCTTGCCTTCTATTTCTCCGTCTATTACAAACTTGCTATTCTCCAAAACGTTCGATATTGATTGATGGTGTAATGATGCAAATTTCAAGAATAAAATTACATTATGGCTATACTTTTTGTTTTATTTTCGTAGTTATATTCTAAATCGATGAAATTAATTAAAAACATAGTCTGTGGCATATTTATCCTTTTTATAATGGGCGGGTTTTCGCTTGATAAACCAATTGCGCCTCCAGAGTTTAAATGGTACGATTGGAACGAAGGCGTATTAAAGGCTAAGCGCGAAGGGAAAATAGCCTTAATTGATACCTACACCGACTGGTGCCATTGGTGCAAAGTCATGGATAAAAACACCTATACCAACCAAGCGGTAATTGATTTGATAAATAAAGAATTTGTGGCCATAAAATTTAATCCCGAGCTGGACAAAAAATACATAAACGGTACCGATACCCTTAGCGGTCGCCAACTGTTAGGCGCTTTAAGCGGCGGCAATAGCAGCGGATACCCCACTACTTATTTTTATTTGACCAAAAAAAACATCATGTACCAAGAAGCCGGATACATTGAACCTGTAAAATTCGAAAGCATCTTAAGAGGCATTGTAGCCGAACATAGTAAACAATAATGTCAAACTTTATTTTTAGGCAAAAAGATATATCAAATGTATTTTTGACTAATCAAACCCTTACTTAAAATGAAAAAGAGGTTTTCGATACTGCTTATTATTTTCCTTGCCTTGGCTGGATGCCAAAAAGATCCCGAACTAAAATTCAGGGAGTTTCCGTTCGAAAACGATGCTATAAAAATGGAACTTGTAGCAACCAATCTGCCAGATAGCGTAAATAGGGTAAACATGCATTTTTTTGATGATTCGATAGGAATTATTATTTCGCGTGAAGGAGAAATATATAAAACGAAAGACGGGGGGCGTTCATGGACATTGAAATATACAAACCCAACCAAAGATCAACCTTTTTTTGAAATAGTGTTTACCGATAAAAATATTGGATATGTTGTTGGAGGTGCAAATTGGTGCAATGGAAACGGGTGTATATGTCCGGGTGGAATTGTTTTAAAAACAACAGATGCTGGCGAAACCTGGTCGCCTATTTTTGCATTAAGTGGTCAATTAGAATTTAAGGATATAGCCAGCAATAGCAAAGGTGAATTGTTTTTAATCCAAAATGAATATATAGGGCCCAATCAACCGGCATCTAAAATATTAAAAAGTACAGATGGGGGCTCAAGTTGGACAATGGTAAGCCAGTTTAGTTTCGTACTTTATGAAATTATTTTTAATAAAAATGTCGGTTTTTGCACCATACTCGACTCTAAAAATACAATGATAGAAAGCCAAGACCATGGAACTACATGGGCCAATTCGGCCTCCTTTTCGGATGGGACAATACGCGACCTCGCATTTTATAATAATGTGGGCATGTGTATTTTCAATAATATGGTTTATAAAACCATAAATAATGGCACATCGTGGGCCAAATTATTTAATACAAGCAATTATGGCTTGGGCAAAATAAATTTACTTTCCGAAACCGATTGCATCATTTGGGGAGGCATATATAGCCGCGGATGTTTTGGATACACTCACAGTGCATTTAACCAAACCCAAAACGGAGGAACTTACTGGACAGGGAAAGAGTTTTTAGAAACATATGGAACCCTGTACATTTCGAGTTTTTATTCGGCCACCGAGGGTTATGTGTTAGCCGATAAATTAATTAAGGTGACGGTAAAATAATCTCAAAAATTTACGATTTTATCTCCTCAACCCTCTGCTCAATGCCGCGCTATGATGCCAAATTCTAAATTTTAATTGCTAATCAATACCTTTACACATCGCTAAATCTTTTAAATAAACCATGTCAATAGGAAAATTATACGGTAAAATCATTCCAAATGTAACCATTGAAAGCTCGGGCTCTGAAGGCTTAAGTATAACACGAGTCGACGGGCAAGTAATATTTGTTAAATATGGCGTACCTGGCGATAGAGTTGATATACGCCTGTTTGCCAAAAAGAAAAAAGTACTCTTTGCCGAAATCGAAAACATAATTGAACCAAGCGAAAACCGAACCGAACCCTTCTGTTCGCATTTTGGTGTTTGTGGAGGATGTAAATGGCAGCAAATGGATTATGCCACCCAATTGTATTGGAAAAATAAGCAAGTGGTAGATGCCTTTGAGCGCCTTGGAAAAGTGGAATGTGCCGAGTGGATGCCCATTATTGGGGCGCCAAACCAATCGCATTATCGCAACAAACTTGAATACGCTTTTAGCAATAAACGCTGGCTGTTGCACAACGAAGTGGTTGACGAGAACGACCATTTAAACGCCGCGGGGTTTCATATAGCAGGGCGATTCGATAAAATATTAGATATTGATACCTGCCATTTGCAAGATAATTTAGGAAATGATATCAGGATTTTTATAAAAAATTATGGATTAGCCAATGGCTTAAGTTTTTATGATATAAAAGCGCAAAATGGATTTTTACGAAATGTTATCATCCGCAATACGACCCTTGGCCAATGGATGGTAATAATGATAGTAGGCGAAGAAAATCAAATGGCTATCGATGGTTTGATGACAGCTTTAGGCGAACGTTTCAATGAAATTACATCCTTGGTTTATGGCATAAATACCAAAGTAAACGATACCATTTATGATGTAGAGCTTATTACTTTCAAAGGGCAAGATTTTGTTGAAGAGCAATTAGAAGGCCTGAAGTACCGCATCCGACCCAAATCTTTTTTTCAAACCAATTCTCATCAAGCGCTAAATCTTTATAAAATTACCCGAGAATTTGCAGGACTAACTGGCAAAGAGTTGGTTTATGATTTATACTGTGGAGCAGGAAGCATATCCTTATTTGTAGCCAAACATGCTGCTAAAGTTTTTGGGATCGAAAGTGTGCCACAGGCCATTGAAGACGCCAACGAAAATGCCAAAAATAATGGAATAACGAATGTTGAATTTACAGTTGGTGATATGCGCTTTGAACTCAACGATACCTTTATAGCAAAAACCGGAAAACCAGACGTGGTTATTACCGACCCCCCAAGGGCCGGAATGCATCCACAAGTGGTTGAACAATTGCTAAAAATGAGTCCCCAAAAAATTGTGTATGTAAGTTGCAATCCAGCCACCCAAGCACGCGATTTGGCTATATTATCAGAAAAATACAGCCTATTAAAAACCTGTCCGGTTGATATGTTTCCTCAAACGCATCACGTCGAAAATGTAACCTTATTGCAATTAAAATAAAATCAAAGGGCCAACTCTATGCTGGGGTTCCAAAAATAAGTTTCAAAATCTTTAATTTGATCATTTTTAATCACCAAACCTTCAGCCTCAAGTAATTTTTGCATTCTGTCAATAGTTTCGAAATGGGCTTTTCCGGTAAGCAATCCGTTTCGATTGACCACCCTGTGGGCTGGAATTTTTTCGGTTAAGCTATGCGCCGAATTCATAGCCCAACCCACCATGCGGCTCGATTGCGCCGAACCTAAGTAGGATGCAATGGCCCCATAACTGGTAATGCGCCCCCTTGGTATGAGCCGAACCACTTTATATACTAAATCAAAAAAATTGACGTTTTCTATTTTTGGCATAAATTTTGAGGTAAAACTAAAAATTTCTTCAAATTTATATCATCTCAATTTATTTACATTTGCAAATTAAGATTATGTTCAAACACTATACATTACTATCGGTTGTCTTATTTTTTATAACACAAAGCTTCGCCCAAGGGTATAAGATTACCATAAAAATCAAAGGGGCCAAGCCCAATTCTACGTATTTATTAGCTAATTATTTTGCCGAAAAAAACCAATTAAAAGACTCGGCAAAAGCAGATAAAAATGGGGTCATTGTTTTTGCAGGGAAAGAAACTTTACCCAATGGAATTTACTTGGTTGTAACCCCAACCCGCAATTATTTTGAAATGGTGGTTTCTAAATCTGAGCAAAATTTTACTTTAGAAACGGATTCGAATTTTGAATCGGAAAAATTTATTATTAAAAACTCAAAAGAAAACAATGGGTTTATTGAATTTAACATTTTTGCCAGTCGCCAATCCATCGAATATGAGGCCATCAAGGCCAAAATGGTGATGGCCCAAAACCGTGCCGATACTCTTTTGCTTCAAAAGCAATTTCAAAAATTAGACAGTTCTATTCAAGCAAAGCGACAGGAAATTGCGCGTCGCGATCCTTCGTTATTTGTTTCCAAAGTATTCAAAAGCTTTAAAGAGTTGGACGAACCCATACCCTTGCGAAACGTTGACGGGTCATTGCAAGATTCAAATTACCGCTATCAATATTATAAAGATCACTATTGGGATAATATTGATTTGGGCGAAGATGGATTAATTCGATCGCCGGTGTATCATAATAAATTAAAGATGTTTATGATCCGCACCTTCATGCAAATTCCCGACAGCATTGTAAAGGAAGCCGACCGATTGATAAAGAAAATTGAAGCAGCAGGTGGCACAGAATTGTTTAAATACACCGTGCAATGGATTACCAACCACTACGAAGAATCTAAAATTGTGTGTATGGATAAGGTGCTTCACTACATGGGAACCAATTATTATTGTGTTGGCAAAACGCCTTGGGCCGATACAGCCACCATCCGCAAAATATGCGAACATGTGGTAAAAATAAGACCAACCCTTTGCGAATCGCAGGCTCCACCAATTATTAATCTTTTCGATACCACCTATGCCAAACAAATAGACCTTTATTCGATTAACTCGCCCCTTACCGTAGTGATTTTTTGGGATCACCAATGCGGACATTGCCAAAAAACCATGCCTCGCCTAAATGTACTGTATGATTCTTTGAATAAAATAGGAATTAAATTTGAAATATATTCTGTTTACACTCAAGACGACTGGGAAGGTTGGAAAAAATATGTTCGTGAAAAAAAGTTAAAATATATGAATGTTGGAAACATGCATGGAAAGAGCAATTACCGACGCGAATACTTCTTTATTTCGACACCTCAAATTTATATTTTGGATAAAAACAAACGCATCAAACTTAAGAATATCGACATTGATGGTTTAGCTCAAGTTTTAGATTTGCTTACCAAAGAAATACGTGAGGACGAAATGAAAAAAAAGAAGTAAGAAAAAATAATTTATTATTAAAGCCTGCGGATTAAATTCGTGGGCTTTTTTATTTTTATAAAATCATTCATGAAACTACTAATTACACTCTTATCCATTATTATTTTAGAAACTGTATCGGCACAATCTAATCTTAGCATTCATCAACACGACCCCAACGAGCGCCCGAGAGAACATTCGGCCGACATAACCAATATGAAAGTAGAGGTGTCGTTCGATTGCCCCAAAGGGATAGTAAAGGGAAAAGTTACGCATTCGCTTATTCCATTGCGCAAAACAATTGATACCTTGTTTTTTGATGGACCAGCCATTTCCATTTTATCGGCTAAATTAGATGGAAAACCTTTGGTATATAAAGTAAATCAGGAAGGGGTAACTGTTTATTTCAACCCACCGCTTGTGGCCGACAAAGGCTATAATGTGTCGTTCGATTACGAGGCAACACCTAAAAAAGGAATTTACTTTATTGGGTGGAATAGTCCAACCGTTACCGACCCAAAAAACCAAACACGTCATCAAATCTGGACGCAAGGACAGGGCGTAGATAACCGCTATTGGATTCCAATGTACGATAACATGAACGACAAATTCACAACCGAAACCGTGGTAAGTTTTGATAAAGAATACAGTGTGTTGTCGAACGGGGCTCTAAAAAGTGTTAATGCAAATGCCAACGGAACCAAAACTTGGCATTATGCCATGGGAAAACCGCATGCAGGCTACCTGCTTATGCTAGCCATTGATAAATATGCGATTAAAAAATCGAAAACAAAATCAGGGGTTCCTGTGGCATTTTGGTATTATCCCGAATCGCCCGAGAAAGTAGAATCAACAAGCCTTCATACCGAAAAAATGATTGAATTTTTGGAAGAGGAAACGGGCATTGCTTATCCATGGGAAAGCTATTCGCAAGTGATGGTTCAAGATTTTATGTATGGAGCCATGGAAAACACGACAGCCACTATTTTTGGCGATTTTTTTAATGTCGACAGCAGAGGGTTTTTAGATCGCAATTATATTGGGGTCAATTGCCACGAGCTAACCCATCAATGGTTTGGCGATTTGATTACCGCCAGGGGCGGAGGCGATACTTGGCTGCAAGAAAGCTATGCCACCTACTATGCCAAGCTGTTTTTTGAGAGCCTTGAGGGAAAAGATAAAGTTAAATGGGGCCAACGACAGGAGGTAAATTCAGCGTTAAAAGCGTCGGAAACAGATAATAATCCGGTTCGATTTGCAGGCGCCGGAACAGCAAGAGTTTATCAAAAAGGAAGTACAGTTATCCAAATGTTGCGTTATGTTTTGGGCGACGAATCGTTCAAAAAAGTTATCAAATATTACCTTAACCAACACCTTTATAAAAACGTAGAAACCAACGACCTTTATCAAGCGGTTCAAGATGTTACGGGCCAAAGTTTAGATTGGTTTTTCGATCAATGGCTTTATCGAGGCGGAGAGCCACATTATAAAGTAAATTACACATCAAACGATAAGTCGGTGGATATTACGGTTGAACAAATTCATGCCACCAACGAGTTAATAAAGGTGTTTAAAATGCCCATTAATTTCGCCGTGTATTTTAAAGATGGATCGGTAAGCCGACAACAGGTTTGGATTGAAAAACAGACCCAAACTGTGACCTTCGCTAATCCATTAAATAAAACCATAGGTTTTGTTCTTTTCGATGAAAATTCTGAAATAACCAAAAAGGTAACGTTTGCCAAAACCAACGAAGAGTTATTTGCGCAATTAAGCGATTCGAAATATATGATGGACCGATACGACGCCTTATTAGGGCTTAAAACGGTTAATGTTAATCAAAAACGCGATGCGCTTTGGGCAGCCTATGGCAAAGAAACATTTTATGGAATTAAGGCCGAAATTGTTTCGCAATTGGCAAACGACGAGAAAAGTTTTGGCAAATTGCAATTGCAATTTCAAGGCGTAGAAACCGAAATAACAAAGGCAATGGTAAATTCGATGACAAAAATTTACGAACCTCTAAAACCAAGTTTCGAAAAATTAATGGAACATCCATCCTACGATTTGGTTGAAAAATCGCTGACACGCCTTTGTGATGAATTTCCAAAAGAAGCCGATGCCTATCTCGACAAAATCGATCAAATGTACATGCAAAAAAAATCCTATGGACAAAACCATAACATTCGAATAAAATACCTCGAAATTTCGATTTACAACCGCATCAACGAATCGAAATATGGCTATGAATTGAAGGCTTTAACGACAGATTTGTACGAATTCAGAACACGCGTTACAGCCATGGAAGCTTTGAAACGATTGGGGATTTGCGACGAAAGTACTATTTATCAAATGCTTAATGCCTCGCTTAGTTCTAACGGACGACTCGCTGGTCCAGCCAAGGGTATTTTAAAATATTTTAACGAACAAACGGCCTACAAGAGCCTTATCGAAAAAGGGATTAAGCAAGGAGGCTATTCGGATAAAGATTATTCTGTATTTAAGGAGGCCGGTTTATTCAAAAATTAAAACTCATAACATGAAGTATTTAATAATTGCCATAGCAATAACCCTAGTTTCTTGCCAATCGGGTACCGAAAAAAAAGAAGTTAAAAATATACCGCTTTCCCAATTCGATAGCCTCACACAGGAGCGTATACAAATTTACGAAACGGTTATACTCAACGCCAACCTAAGCCAATTAAAACCATACGAATTGCAAATGCTGCCTTTGCTAATAGAAGCCGCAAAAATTATGGACGATTTATATTGGAAGCAAGCTTTTGGCAACAAGGAGGCCTTCCTAAGTAGTATTAAAAACGCTACCACTCGAAAATTTGCCGAAATTAATTATGGCCCTTGGGACCGATTAAACGACGATCAACCTTTTGTTGAAGGATATGGTCCTAAGCCTAATGGGGCCAATCTTTATCCAAAGGATGCAACTAAAGAAGAAATAGAAAAAAGCGATTTAGTCGACAAAAAAGGGCTTTACAGTGTGATTAAACGCCATAAAGACGGAAAATTATATTCTGTACCTTATCACCAAGAGTATAAGGATGAATTAACGCGTGCCTCCGAACTATTGCTAAAAGCAGCAAAGCTTAGCGAAGATCAAGCTCTAAAAAATTATTTAAATTTAAGAGCCAATGCTTTGCTTACTTCAGAGTATAAACCGAGCGACTTGGCATGGTTGGATATGAAAACCAATGGTATCGATATTATTATTGGCCCCATCGAAGTTTATGAAGATAAATTATTTAATGCGCGCGCAGCCTTCGAAAGCTATGTTTTGATAAAAGACATGCAGTGGAGCAAGCGATTATCGCATTATGTATCTTTTTTGCCCGAGCTGCAAAACGGGCTGCCAGTAGAAGCAAAATATAAAAAGGAAAAACCTGGAACCGACAGCGAACTAAATGCCTATGATGTGATTTATTATGCCGGCGATTGCAATGCAGGAAGTAAAACAATAGCCGTAAATCTGCCAAACGACGAGGAGGTGCAAACCACCAAGGGAACAAGGCGCAGTCAGCTTAAAAATGTAATGAGGGCAAAGTTTGATAAAATTCTTATTCCAATTAGTAACGAATTAATAAGCCAAACGCAACGAAAACACATCACCTTCGATGCATTTTTTGCCACTACAATGTTTCATGAAGTGGCGCATGGATTAGGGATAAAAAATACCATAAATGGAAAAGGAACTGTAAGAGAAGCCTTGGCCGAACAAGGAAGCGCCTTGGAAGAAGGCAAGGCCGATATTTTGGGCCTTTACATGATTGATAAACTGTTTGCCAAAGGAGAAATAAAAGAGGGCGAACTCATGGATTATTATGTAACGTTTTTGGCATCAATTTTTCGCTCGGTTCGCTTCGGTGCTAGCAGTGCGCATGGCAAAGCCAATATGGTAAGGTTTAATTATTTTGAAGAAATGGGTGCGTTTTCGAAAAACGCCGATAATACCTATACGGTAAACCTTCAAAAAATGAAAGAAGCAACCAATTCGCTTTCGGCTCTCATTTTGAAACTACAAGGAAATGGAGATTTAAAAGGGGTTGAAGATTTGCTATCGACAATGGGCAACATCAGTCCTGATTTGCAATCGGATTTAGATAGACTTAAATCAAAAAAAATACCGGTCGATATTATTTTTGAGCAAGGCCCCAAGGTATTGGGACTTTAGACCAATAAAAAAGCCGCCCAGTTTATGAGCGGCTTTTTTTGTGATATTAGTTTCACCTTTGGCTTATGTAGTCCTGCAATTGGGATACACTGCTGCTAAACTGAAACACTTGGTGAACAACGACGTAGTTTTTTTTGTCAATCGTATAATCATAGGCATATTTGGCAAAATCTAATCGGGTTGATTCGAATGAAAAGAGTTTTGCAATTTCAGATACCTCATGGCTCGTTAGCTCACCATTAGCTGCCGCATGTTTTGCAATTTTTAAACGCTCGCTGTCAAAAGATTGATTTTTAATAACCTGTAATGTATTTCTGAAAGATACACGTTGGTCGTTTTCTCTAACATTGTCGTCTCTGTATTTTTGGCGGTCGTTTTGGTCGCGTCTGTCGTAGGTGTCGCCAGCATCCTCATAGCTTTCATCTTGAGTATTTTCGTCATGTCCACGTCTATAAGTATAGTCGTCATTTTTATCCTGATCGTAGCCGTTGTAGCCACCATTGTTTCGGTATCCGTCTCTGGCATTGGTTCTGCAAATACGATCAATTACTAATCGGCCATTGTAATTTACGGATGCCAATACGATTGAATTGGCTGGAACAAAAATTACCCCATTATACAAAACGTTTTTATGGGTAATTTGGGTTCGGCCACGATGTATAATGCGGGTCTGTACAATTTTTATGCGGTGATTCCCAGGCCTTAAATTTTCGGTTCTAAACGAGGTGTAAATTCCATGGTAGGGTGTATTGTCGACCACTACGGTATGATTGCCGTTGGCAGGCAACAAAATCCGCAAAGCAGATTCTTGTTTGTGAAACGGTGTAGCAAAAGTAAAAGCTACACTAAACATGAGCATAATTAAGGGGACCATTGTAACCTTAATAATTCGGTTTTGGAAAATTGGTTTCATAATTTTTTGAATTAAAAATTAAACTAAGGAGCTAATGGAGTGCCTAATTTTCATATTATTTTATAATGAAAACCTTAAGAAGCGATTGCCAATTAGTGTTCCTTTTGAGCTTACCCATTCAAATACAATTCCTTCAGGCTCTTAATACGTGTAATTAGCTAAAAACAAACACTTTAAAAAATATCACAAAAGAGAGTTCCTCGAAAAATCGTCTATTTATAGATACATAAATAGCATATAAAAAGCGGCAATAAGGCTTAAAAGGAATTGGTAATAGCATAAAATTTGGCATTAATTACAATTGCTGCCCAAGTTGGCAGAAGTGCATGGTCTGTCTACTCGCCTAATAGGTGTTCTACCTCGGTTTTCAATACAGGAAGATGCCTTACCACAATACCCCAAATTACATCATCTGAAACTTTGTCATAGCCATGGATAATGATATTTCTGACATCTACAATTTTTCGAGAGTTTGAAATTACAATTGTACTATCTCTTTTTAGAATGCGATTCATCGCCTCCCCAATTATTTCAACATTTCTTTCTACAGCTCGTTTTGTTCTTATATCGGCTTGATATTTAAGAAACTCCTTTGATCTGTCTTGGAAAAAACTTTCGATCTCTATAATTGCGTTCAAAATATCAAAAAGCCAGGATTTGATTTCATTATCCATAAACTAGTTGTCTTTGCTGGTTTAGTGATTTCCTGAAATATGGATTTTTAATAGCTTTCTCTTCCAAGAGGTCAATTGGTCGTTTAAGGATATCTTGTAGTGAAAATTTAAAATCGAAATAATTGTCGGCATAATCTTCAACCTCAATGTTTGCAAAGTCTACAACAAGATCAATATCACTTTTCGAGTTAAAGTCCTTTGTCAAAACTGAACCAAAGGCATACAAGCTTTTAACCTTATGTGTTTCACAAAGTTTTATAATGTCTGCTTTATACGTTTCAAGCCTGTTCATTATTATTGAAATTTTCAGTCAAATTTACAGCTTATTTTATAAATGTGTCCAATGGTTGGTAATTTTGGTTGCATTACTGTTTGCGTTTTTCGGATTGGCCTTCGTGCGGATTCGGAGTCTATAAACATTGGATCTTGAACAAATTTAACGGGAACTACACATTTTCCAAACCTAAAAACCAGCATTGCACATGCCTATGATACAAGGCGTATTTCATAGTCATGGTTTCCGATGCGTTTAATCCACATAAGTCTCCTTTAAGATTGATTTAGTTTTTTCTATTTCTTTTGTTGTTAATGAATCAATAACTTTGATAATCCTTTGCCTGTCGATAGTTCTTATCTGATCAAGAACAATCCATCCTTTGGTTTTATAATGCTTTAGCTCTACTCTAGTTGGGTAGGGTTTAGAACTGCTTTTGATTGGCGCAATAACAATAGTTTGTAGGTTCTTGTTCATTTCGTTAGGAGAAATTATGACACAAGGCCTTGTCTTTTTCATCTCGCTACCAATTGTTGGGTCAAGATTTACTAAGACTATTTTGTATTGAATCATTTCCATTCTTCAAAGTTTTCATCTTCAAAAAAATCTGGCATTAGAAGTTTATCATCACCATTAGCGTGCATCTTTTCGAAAGACTTTTCCCATCCTTTTCTAGGTACAGTTATAGGTTTCAGAATCAAGTACTCCTTTTCCATTATTAATTCAACCGTATCGGTGATATTGTATTTTTTGATTAAGGTCTTCGCTAATCTTATTCCTTTTGAATTTCCAATTGATATTACTGAGATTTCCATTCCAACTAAACTGTGACCACAAAGTAATTACTATTTCATGTGTTTTCCTAAGGATTGCTAATTTTTTTTAGAATATGCGGTAGCACTTGCAGATATATTTGTTGGCGACTTCGAAGCCTTTTACTTTTACCTTTGACAAAACTAAGTAGGAAGAACACCGTTTTACCCATACTTCAAAACAACTATCTTATAACCCCGCGGTTATAGCCAGTGCATCCTTATTTTCGGAGCTGTTATTTGCTTCCTTGTTTTAGTATTTGATAATTAATTTTTTTGTCGCGATTGTTTTGCTGTTTTCTATAAGGCGAACAAAATAGAGTCCATTTGGAAGATTGCTGCAATTAAATGTGATGGTCTGTTCATTGATATCACTTATTTGGGCAAATGTCTGTCCGAGGCAGTCAGTTACCACAAGTGTTGCATTGTTTAGCCGAATATCCGTTTGAATAGTTACATCCGAAGTAGCTGGGTTTGGGTAAATTTTCAATTCATAATTTGCGCTTGGTGTCATGGTATTATTAACGACAGAATACTCATAACATCCTATATCATAAAGGTTATTAATCGGTCTGTTTATCAGATCTAAGTCTTTTGTAACATCGGCCGAAACTGTGGAAGTGCCTGCATCAACAGCAACAGAGCCATTAATGATATGATAATCGTTCAGTGAAGGATTTACAAAAAGCGAGCTAAGATTTGCCGGAACAAGTTTCGAATTAAGGTCGTAGCCAAAGCCCTGCCAAGTTGCTAATGGTTTAGAGCAAGCATCATCAATTTCACAAAATTTATTGCTCACCACATTGTAATCGCTTTTAATATTTGTTTGAGAATAGGATCCTTTTTGGAGTGCAATAGCACCTTTCCATGAATGGAGATTGATAATGATATTATTTTTAATATCGATGTTACTGGCATCGTCAATTATGTGAATACCCCAGCGTCCGTCATTTGGAACAATGACCGTATTGTTATAAAATTTAAC